>JAUIIB010000049.1 GCA_030431985.1 Gammaproteobacteria bacterium | reverse complement strand
CTGAATTCATCCCTTCGGCACCGGAAAATTTGCCATCGGTATATCAGTAACACTAACTTGGCAGTGTATGGTCGTTGATCACATCCTTTTATTGATTTAACTCAAGCTTCATTGATTTAGATGCAATACTACTAGCCTGATATTGAATACACTGAACGGATTGGATAATGTTCGGGGTAACGTATGAAAAATATCAATCATACAATTGCAATTATCGGCGCAGGAATCATTGGCACATCATGGGCGGCTAAATATTCTGTTTCTGGGTATAAGGTGCGAATGTACGATATCCGTGAAAATTTTCAAAGACACATAGCGGATTATTTGAAGCAGATGATCGGGCAGATTAGCGATAATATAGAAGGTGCTGCAAATCGGATTTCATATCATTCAAATCTTGTAGATGCGCTTGATGGAGCGACAGTAGTTCAAGAAAACGGCCCAGAAAAGTCTGACTTTAAGCAGGAAATATTTGCCAGTATCGAAAAACATGTAAATGATAATACGCTGATAATTTCATCAAGTTCTGGCATTCCGCCTGACATTATTGGTAAACGCATGAAAAATCCGGATCGTGCAATCATCGGCCATCCGTTTAATCCGCCGCACCTAATTCCCCTCGTTGAAATTTGCACTACGCTTTCAATATCGAAAGAAAAAGTTGAAGAAGTTACAGAATTCTATGCATCATGTGGCAAAGTCCCAGTCCGTCTTAACAAACCAATTCCCGGATTTGTAGCTAACCGGCTGCAAACTGCACTTGTGCGTGAGGCTATTTATTTAGTTCAGGAAGGTGTGGTAAGTGTGGCGGATTTAGATCAAATTATGCTTAATTCACTCGGTATTCGTTGGGCTGCTATAGGCCCTTTTTTGACAGGCCAATTGGGCGGCGGTGAAGGTGGATTGGTGGAGATGGTTGATAAAATTCTTAATACTTTGATTGTCAGCATGAATCTTTCCCCAGTTGAAGATAAAGGATTGAAAATAATTGGAGATCAAACCAACCAATTTTATCCTTTGGATAAATTTCATGAAGTCGCAAGCGCTCGTGATGCACGTCAGATAGCTATTATGAAAGCCCAGAGCAGCTACCCACTTCCAGATATTTCAATAAAATAGGGTATTGCTGATTTGACAGGTCAATTAGGTGATGCTGGCGGCAGGCTTATTTATTTCTGGATGGTTATTGCATGTCCCAGCATGGGCGGGTTATGACAGCTTGTTTCGGCATTCCATGGTTTGAATGTGCTGGAAAACAAAAACGCTACAGCAAACCTGAAAAATGTTGATACCTTCGGTAATGCTTTTAGCGGCAAATGAAATGGGAAATGGCGAACACAAAATCTAATCAATTAACTACTTCTATGAATTGTCTTGTTATCATTTTTCAATACGTGTGAAAAAGAAAATTGCCAAATTATTTTTCTTCAAGATTGGTCAAGGCTTGTTGCCAATCAGAGTTTCCCAGATTCCAGTAGAAGTCATTGCCGGATTTACACTTGCTGCTTTAGCTATACCAGTAAATATTGGGTATTCAAAAATTGCCGGAACTCCTGTTGTCACTGGGCTCTATACGATGCTCCTTCCGGTTTTATTGTTTGCGCTGGCGGGGGGTTCTCGGCTATTGGTGGTTGGTGCAGACTCGGCAACGGCGGCTATTCTTGCTGCGGGTCTCATTGGCATTGCAAATACCGGAACTGACGAGTATCTAGCACTTGCTGGAATTCTTGCACTTATGGCTGCAGCCTTAATGATTTTGGCCCGGATTGTCGGCTTAGCCTTCTTGGCCGACTTTTTGTCCCATTCAGTGCTAATTGGTTTTCTGACGGGTGTAGGCATACAAGTAGCATTGGGACAGATTTCAAGCATACTGGGCCTCAAAGGAGGAGGGCATGGGACACTACAACAAATTTGGTTTGATATACAGCAGATTGATCAGATCAATTACTGTGCGCTAAGTGTTGCTCTTGTGGTTCTTCTGGTTATTTTAGGTGCAAAAAGAATTTCGGAACGTATTCCCGGAGCCCTGATTGCCGTTGTTGGTGCTATAACGGCGAGTTGGGTTTTTAACTTTGATGCTTTCATGCATGTTATCGGCTCTATTCCAAGTGGGCTGCCTCATCTTTCATTACCACAGGTTGATTGGAGCTGGGATCTTGTTCATAAGCTTTTACCTGTCGCTTTTTCTATGTTTTTGGTTATTCTTGCTCAAAGTGCTGCAACTTCACGTGCATATGCCGCACGCCATAATCAGCCGCTTGATCAAAACGCTGATCTGAATGGCTTGGCGCTAGCAAATATCGGCGCAGGCTTATCCGGAACATTCGTTGTGGCTGGTAGTCCCACGAAAACTCAGATTGTGGATAGTGCGGGTGGTCGCACACAGCTCACGCACCTAGTAGCAGCCGGTGTCGTTATTCTGGTCTTACTCTTTCTAACAGAACCTCTGGCTTATATGCCTGAATCTGTTCTGGCGGTCATTGTTTTTTTAACAGGTATTGATCTGATTAAATTGCGAAAAATGCTGGATATTCTTCAAAAACGTCCGTCAGAGTTCTGGATAGCAATGATTACGGTGTTGATGGTTATATTTGTCGGTATTGAACAAGGCATTTTGTTAGCAATGGTACTTTCGCTTATCGAACATACCAGACATGGTTATCGGCCCAAAAATACTGTGCTGGAGTATACCGAAGAGGGGCGCTGGATTACTCATCCAGTCGCCGACAAAACACAAGCAGTTCCTGGGCTGATGATTTACCGTTTCACACATAGTATTTACTACGCTAACGCAACACAGTTATCTAGAGAAATAGAATTACTTACACAGGGGCAGAATCCACCATTACGTTGGTTTTGTATTGATGCTTCAGCAATTTCTGATGTAGATTATACCGCGACAGAAACTTTGAAATCTCTTTCGGACTTGTTGAGGAAGAAAAAAATTCGTTTGATTGTTTCCCAAATGCAGAATGGTTCCAATGAAGATAGACATCAAAAAATACAGGAATTATTTGGGGAGGATGCCTTCTTTGACACACTGGATGATGTAGTCGCTGCATACATATTAACCGGCACAAAGGATCAGTATAACCAATTAATTTCAAATGGTTCTGTTGCAAAAGATAGCATGCTTTAGGGAAAGTGTCTGATTAAATAGAAACTGATACAAATGAATCAAAAGATTTTCCTTTGTGCGTAAATTTCCGCCCTGCTTTCTACTTTAAAAGATCCCAATGGGAAATTAGTAATAAATAAAATCTATTGGTATTCCCGAAAATATAAGATTTCAGTAATTGTTTCTGAAAGGCGGGCGATCTGCGCCCAACAGTCGGTTGACAATTTTTGTCCGTGTGCCAGGTTGTTTCGCAAAGTCTCTAAGTCATGATGGACGCGCTTGGCTGCACTGGTTGATGGAAATCCCATCATACGTGCTATTTTTTTATCTTTACCTAAGATATGCAGTTTGTCAGAAAATTGTAAACAATCGATTAATTGAGCCGATTGCTTTCTGCGCTTTCGTTCGGCCGCCATTTCCTCGGCCTTTTTAAGGCGGCTCGCGGAAAGTTGTGCTTGCCAGGTGTTATCGGGCCATAGTCCTAAGATAATATCGGTAACAGTCTGATCGTAAAGAATAATGATTCCTGCAATCCATGTTCGCGCAATCGGTACTTCAAAATCCAATCGCTCAATTTGCATACTGATCTTGCCATCCTTCTCGACATAACAATAATCGTAATAGGTGAGTATATTAACAGCTAGACTCAACGGTGCTGCGATATCTATGATATGGTCTTGCGGAATGCCTGGTTTGAATCCAGTGAACGGACGTGCAATATCTGAAGCTGAGAAATTTGTCATTAAAAACTTCAGAGCTTTTTTGATTGAGCGTTGTTTGCTTTGATTTATCAGATTCCACCAGGTTCGTTCTGCTTTTGTATCTTTGTCGTTTTTTCCTGATTTGTCCAGCACACTTTTCCATTTGTCGTGAGTTCTCTTTGCACGTCTGTACAAAGGCAGGTCTTCGCTGATGATATCCAGCAGTGCCTTCATTTCATTCAGAAACACTCGGCCAAATCCGACGTCATTGGCACAGATATCTGTACAATTATCGATCAGATCGGCCAGCTTTACGATTTTGGCCTGGTCTGAAGCCTTTGCAATATGATCTCTATCAATACATTTACGTAAGGCGCGATTACCATCATCATATGTGCTGACGTCAGTTAATTCGTGCACCAGATACGCAATATCATTTCCGAAAATTCTTTCAATATCCTCAAACGTAGCGGGCGTGTCTTCTACAACATCATGGAGCCAAGCGGCAGATATCATATTCTGGTTTTTGGTGACTTGCGAGACAATATCCGCCACGGATTTCAAATGTACTTCATAGGGCTGATATGAATATTTGCGTCGTTGATTGATGCGGCGATGTGCGCCTATAGCAAACAACCTCGCATTTTCAATCAAATCTCTATTGGTTCCCATAATGTTAAAGCCGTGCTAGTATCCTGATTAAAAATGGAAATAAGTATGAGCGGATAATAATTCTAGAACTAGGTTATTTCTGTAATGTGACAGACGGGGCTTTGAATTAAATGATTAGAAAAACATTTATACTTTATTTAGCAATATTTCTATTAACAGCATGTTTGCCGGATAACGAATCGAGTACATCTGTGATGACAGGTAATGCTAATGATGAAAGCATCCATATTACAGGATCTTTCGGCTACCGGGAACGGATTGCACTTTTGCCGGGCGCTCAGGCCATTGTTACTTTGAGCGATGTTTCCCGTGCAGATGCGCTCAGTATCGAACTTGATAGGCAGGTCATTAGCATGGATGGAAAATCTGTTCCTGTCGATTACAATCTGTCCGTGAATCCCGAGAAATTAAAACCAGGAATGTCGTATGCCGTACGTGCGGAAATACGGGGAAGAGACAACAGCCTGCTTTGGACAACGGATACTATGCACTTAATTGATGTGGCTAAGGGCAGTCAACAGATGACGCCTATCACGCTGATAAAAATACCAGGAAGGAATGTAAAAAATCCAACGACTATGCTCTACGGTAGCTGGGTGGTTCATTCCATTGATGAGTACCCGGTGGTAGAAGACCATTTACCTGAAATTCAGTTTAACGAAGATGGAACCACAAATGGGTCAACAGGCTGTAATCGTTTTGTCAGTCGATATAACATTAAAGGCAGTGCTTTAAAATTGAAGCAGGTAGCTGTTACAAAACGTGCTTGCATTCCTGGTCTTGATCAACAAGAGAAATTTTTTACCGAAATTTTAAATGAAATTGAGAGCTTTACGTTTGATGAAGCAGGGCAGCTGATGCTTCAAACCGCAAATGGCAGATTTTTAAAAGCCAGCAAGCAATAGCAAAAATAGGTATGCATCATTGCTGATGTTGTTACTGGAGCATCATTTTTCTTTATTTGTAATGTGGCTCACTGGCGCGTTTCAACCTGCAACAATTCTTCAGTGTCTACTACAACTGTACTTTTAGTTTGACGTCGTTGTCTCTTTGGGGGGGCTGGTTGGTCGTCACCAGATTGTATTTTTTCCGATGGCGTTTCAATCATAATCAGCCCATTATCTTCCAAATCTTGATTTAATGAGACTGCTGGAGACGGTTCAGTCTTAGGTTTGTTTCGTTCAGTTACAGTAGTCGTTTTTTTGTCTTGTGTTTCAACAGCATCGATGGTGTCTGTTTTTTTCTCATGTTTTTGCTTTTTCTGGGTAATCTCAGACCGTTCGGATTTCTTAAGAGCAACGCTTTCTAGAAGGTTAGATTCTACGGGCGCTGTCTCAGAACTTTGTTCCGGATTCTGACTCGATTGAGTGATGTTCTTTTCGCGGATAGTTGTTTGCGTGTCAACGTCTGCTTTTATAGATTCAGTAGCTTTGGTTCGCGTTGCGCGACTTCTTTGTCTTGGACTACGGCGCTTACGTGGGGGCTTTTTATCGTCAGATTTTACAATGCTAACTTCTGAGCCGTCTTCAGGAACTATAGCCGTTTCTGTGGACAGTAATTGGGATTGTTGTCCTTGCTCTAAGCTGGGTTCTTGTGATGAATGCTGCGGTTTATCTTGTGTGTTTTGTACTTCAGTAGTATTAGGTTTGTTTGATTCAGATGATTCACCGACTCGGGTATCACTGTATTCTGACGTTGCAGTTTGACTGTTATTAGATTGTTTGGCTGTAGTATGGTTTTTTCGATCGTTACGGTTGCGTGAACGACTGCGCCCACGGTTGGTTCGTTTCGCTCGTTCTGTCCGTTCCGTTTTATCTTGCTGCTGTAGAGAAACAACTTTCTCTTTTTCAATGATTTGTTCAGCACCTTTTTCAGTGTCCTCGTAAACTGGTTTAAACCAGCTGAAGAATTTATCAAGTAGTGAAGACTCTCTGCTAAATTTCTCTTCGCTGATCGGTGCTGGCAAAGTTGGGGTAATACCTTGTACTACGGCCTTGGGCGACTCTTGTCTGGCTTTTCTTTCGGTTAATTCCGGGGCGATATCTTCAGTAACTTTAGTATCGACCATTTTGTAGCTCGCAAGTATTTCGGCTTGCTTGGCGTCTTCATGTCGCAGGCGTGTGATTTTGTATTTTGGCGTTTCAAGATGGATATTCGGAACCAGGATAATATCTACCTTGAGACGCTCTTCTATTTCATAAATTTCGTGACGTTTCTCGTTGAGCAGGTATGTAGCAACATCAATGGGTAGTTGTACATGAAGTGCGCTCGTTCTTTCTTTCATCACCTCTTCTTGGATAATACGTAGTACATGCAATGCAGATGAGTCAGTGCCACGGATATGTCCAGTTCCATGGCAACGGGTACAGGTGCCATAGTTACTTTCACCAAGAGAGGGGCGTAATCTCTGCCGCGATAATTCAAGCAGGCCAAAACGGGAGATCCTGCCAACCTGAACACGTGCACGATCCTGCCGTAACGCTTCGTGAAGACGTGCCTCAACCTCGCGTTGATTGCGAGCGGCGTCCATGTCGATGAAATCAATCACTACCAATCCACCCAAATCACGTAGGCGCAACTGTCGGGCAATTTCATCTGCCGCTTCCAGGTTTGTATTTAATGCGGTATGTTCGATATCGGCCCCGCGGATTGCGCGTGCGGAGTTAACGTCAATCGATACTAATGCCTCAGTATGATCGACAACAATTGAACCGCCGGAAGGCAGCGCTACTTGCCTAGAGTATGCGGTTTCTATTTGGTGTTCAATTTGAAAGCGCGAGAATAAGGGAACATCGTCATGGTAATATTTCAGGCGATCGACGTTGGCCGGCATTACATGCGTCATGAACTGGCACGCTTGTTCATAAATTTCCCGGTTATCGACTAGTATTTCACCGATTTCATAATTAAAATAATCGCGAATGGCGCGGATGACTAGGCTACTTTCCTGATAAATGAGAAAAACGCCACTCTGGCATTTTGCGGCTTCTTCAATCGCATGCCACAGTTGGGTAAGATAATTCAGATCCCATTGCAGTTCTTCTTCAGTACGCCCAATACCGGCAGTTCGTGCAATAACACTCATGCCATTTGGAATTTCTAGTTTGGCGAGAACTTCCCGCATTTCATTACGTTCATCACCCGTAATACGCCGAGATACGCCGCCACTATTCGGGTTGTTGGGGATAAGAACCAGATAACGCCCTGCGAGCGAGATATATGTAGTTAGAGCAGCACCTTTAGTTCCACGCTCGTCTTTGTCAACTTGCACAATAAGCTCCAATCCCTCGTGCAAATAATCTTGAATACGATTGGAGCCAATATCGGATTGATCGCTGAAACAGTATGGAGAAATTTCTTTGAATGGCAGAAAGCCATGACGCTCGCAGCCGTAATCGACAAAAGCTGCTTCCAGACTAGGTTCAAGTCGTGTGATTACCGCCTTGTAAATATTACTTTTGCGTTGTTCTTTACTGATTGATTCTATGTCTAAATCAACAAGTTTCTGACCATTTACAATCGCAACACGCAACTCTTCTGGTTGTGTTGCATTAAATAACATTCGTCTCATTTATATATACCCAACGTGTGTTTTACGCAGCAAATTGATAAGCGTTTAAAATATAATTGAGATGACGTGATTTGAACCGTTCCGGTATCTTATAGTTTTTTTTAAACAATTTTTTATTTTTATACAAGTTTAGATTGAGCAATTTTAGCTTTTATTGTTTTTAGAAGGTCGGATATTTAATTCTTAACTTAATTAACTAAGTAAGGGCTTTTTATTTTTTTATTCTTTATTATTATATTATCTATTGTTAATGACGACTGAGTTAATTTTTTGTGTATGTTAAATTATTAAAAGTTGTTTTTTATAAAAAAGAAGGTTTTTGTCTAAAATGTATGTGAGGCAATATCTGTATTCCCAGTAGTGGACTATGAGAAACGTCTAGATAGCAATTAAGCAAAAATTTTATTAAAAATTATTAATTCGTCAGGAATAGAAGTGCTAAGTTTTTTCTATTGGACTGATGAATCCTTCTCCAAAACTTCTCCAAAAATATTTGATCCATTGACAGAGTATAACCGAAAAAGAGCCGTATATTGGGAATTATAGGTAAAACACACAACATAAGCAAAAGAAAAATCAGTTTATCGAATGCATCGGTTGAAATTGAAAATATCAGTGAAGATGGTGTTAACCAGCGTATTGATAATTTTTTCTTCAAACGTTTTAAGAAAGTACCCAAAAGTCATATTTACCAGTTGCTTCGAAGCGGTCAGGTACGAGTAAATGGAAAGCGTATTAGCTTTCATTACCGTTTACAGCTTGGAGATGCTTTAAGAATTCCACCTATTTTTAACGCATTAACGCACCAATCTAAGACGCAAAGGTGTCTCAAACCTATTGTATTTGATATTATTTTTGAGGATGACGGATTGCTTGTTGTCAATAAGCCCTCAGGATTGGCTGTTCACGGTGGAAGCGGTGTCAACTTTGGCGTCATTGAGCAACTACGTGGACAAAGACCGGAATGTAAATTTCTAGAACTCGTTCATCGGCTGGATAGAGAAACTTCAGGTGTACTGCTGTTAGCAAAAAAACGCAGTATTCTTGTCGAGTTACATCGACAGATTCGTTTTGGCCAAATCGAAAAGCGTTATCAAGTCATGGTAAAAGGGCGATGGCCTAATGCCAGACAGAATGTAAAGTTGCCGCTGATTAAATATTCAACAGCGGAGGGTGAGCGGCGTGTAATTGTTGCAACTGATAATAAGAAATCCTCTCGACAAGGCACGAATAAAATTATGTCGGCTCATACAGTATTTGACTTGATTAATGCATGGCGGCAATTCAGTTTATTGGTTGCAGAACTTAAAACAGGACGAACGCATCAAATACGTGTGCATTTGGCGCATCTAGGGTTTCCAATCGTTGGTGACGATAAATACGGCGATTTTGCGTTGAATAAGCAATTGGCGAAAAATTTCCATGATGACGTATCAAAACCGCATTTGTCTCGCATGTTTTTGCATGCGCACAGCATGACAATAAAGCATCCGTCGAGCGGGAAGCAGATAAAATTTGTAGCGCCATTACCCGCTGATTTAAGGACATTTGTAATATCTCTTGAGCAGATTGAGTCCAGCTAGTTCGGATTGCAGCTATAATAGCGTGTTAAACGATATATGAGATAGGATGGCGACCGACGTTAGTTTTTATTCTGAGTCATGGTGATGTCGTTACGTATCATCGAATGCAGGACCTGCCAGACATTTTCGGCAATTATTGCTTGGGCTGCTGCTGTTGGATGAATGCCATCCGCCTGAAAAAAATCATGTTTTTCTTCGAAACCCGCGAATAGGAATGGTACAAGTGCTGTTTGAAGACTGTGTGCGAGCTGCGGATATATATTCATAAATTTTCTTGTGTAAGTCTTCCCATAGTTTGGCGGTAGTTGCATGCCAACCAGGAGTACAGACGTATTGTATTGCTGGCAAATTTTGATAATGGCCTCCAGGTTTTCATAGATTGTCGTGATGGCCGTGCCGCGTAAACCGTCGTTAGCGCCTAATTCGAGAATGATGATGTTGGGATGATGTTGTTCCAGAGTCTGTTTGATTCGTCTAAGGCCGCCCACCGTGGTTTCACCGCTAATACTGGTGTTAACGACCTGAAACGAGGGGGTGAGAGCTTGTAATCGTTGTTCTAGTAGGTGTACCCAACCGGCTTCAGTCGATATCCCATAATTCGCAGAGAGACTGTCTCCATATACCAGAACAGTTGTTGTATATTGTTCAACTGTCGTAGAAATACTAGACGTGGAAAATGTAGTCAACAAAAATAAAATTAATAATGCTAGGAAATGTTTCATGGCTGAAAAAAATAGTGTTAAAGATATAGTGCTGCAGGCCAATGCTTTGACAAAACAAGTGAGTATTGGAAGGAGAGCGCTGACTATTCTAAAAGACATTACACTAGAAGTGAATGCCGGTGATGCTGTTGCAATAGTTGGTGCATCAGGCTCTGGTAAATCTACCCTGCTGGGTTTGCTTGCAGGATTGGACGTACCAACTTCGGGCAAAGTTCATCTTGATGGTATTGATTTGTTCACGCTTGATGAAGATGCGCGCGCAGCATTGAGAGGAAAAATCCTGGGGTTTGTATTTCAATCATTTCAGTTGTTACCCGCTTTAACCGCAATCGAGAACGTTATGCTTCCACTGGAAATTTTCGAGATTTATTCAGCTGAATCTACGGCCCGGAAATTATTGGAGCGTGTGGGTTTGAAGTCGCGTTTACATCACTATCCTAAACAGCTCTCAGGGGGGGAGCAACAACGGGTTGCAATTGCACGTGCATTTGCGACTGGCCCCAAATTACTGCTGGCTGATGAGCCTACTGGCAATCTCGATTCAACTACCGGAAAACAGATCATTGAGCTAATGTTTGAACTTAATTGTGAGCATGGCACCACATTAGTACTTGTGACACATGATGAACAACTCTCTAAGCGTTGTTCACGTCAGGTGCGATTGGATGATGGTATGTTGATGTAGCAAATATTGATATACGGGCGCATTGATTTTGACTAATGTGCTTGTTCCCAATTGTTCCCAGTTCCGACCTCAACCAATAAAGGTACATCAAGATTAATGACATTGCACATATACCCAGGAAGTTCCGATTTAATAATATCCACTTCGTGATCGGGTACCTCCAAAACAAGTTCATCATGTACTTGCATTATTAAATGACTTTGTAGTTTTGCCTTGGACAGCCATTGATGCACTGCAATCATTGCAAGTTTAATTATATCTGCAGCTGTTCCCTGCATAGGGGCGTTAATAGCCGCACGTTCGGCGCCTTGACGCCGATTACCGTTAGTACTCTGAATATCCGGCAACCATAGTCTACGACCCAGTACCGTTTCAACAAAACCACTGCTTTTAGCGTTCTCTCGTGTGCGTTGCATGTAATCCGCAACACCGGGGTAACGTGAAAAATAGCGATCCATATAAGTTTTTGCAGCGCTACGTTCAATACCCAATTGCGTAGCAAGACCGAATTCCGACATACCGTAAATTAATCCAAAATTAATCACCTTGGCATAGCGGCGTTTCTCATAATCAATCTTGTCTGTGGATAATCCAAAAATTTCAGAGGCTGTGGCGCGATGTATATCATCTCCGGCCGCAAAAGCTTTAAGTAAACCCTCATCTTGAGAGAGATGCGCCATGATACGTAATTCTATCTGTGAATAATCTGCAGAGATAATCTGGCTGTCTGCCGGTGCTATAAATGCTTCACGGACACGGCGTCCTTCTGCCGTACGCACGGGAATGTTCTGCAAATTAGGTTCGGAGCTCGCCAGACGTCCGGTTACAGCAACAGCCTGAGCGTAATTGGTGTGTACGCGTCCGGTATTATGATTAATCATTTGCGGTAATTTGTCGGTGTATGTTGATTTCAGTTTTGCCAGTATGCGGTAATCAAGCAGGATTTTGGGTAAAGGATAGTCCAGCGCCAGTTTTTGTAGTACGTCTTCATTGGTGGAAGGTGCGCCTTTTGGTGTTTTTTTAATGACAGGCAACTTAAGTTGATTGAATAAGATATCTTGGATCTGCTTGGTTGAATTAAGATTAAAAGGCTGCTCTGTTATTGAAAAAGCTTGCTGCTCTAGTTTGTTTAATTTTTCCAGTAATTCAAGGCTTTGTTGCTGTAATGATTTATGGTCAAGCAACACGCCTTGACGCTCCATTTCAAATAGAACTGTCATTACCGGCATTTCAATATTTCGATAAATTTGATCTTGTTTTGGATCAGCCTTGATTTTCGGATACAGATGCTGGTGCAGGCGAAGTGTGATATCTGCATCTTCTGCAGCATAAGTTGTTGCCTCGTCAACCGATACCTGATTAAATCCGATACGCTGTGCGCCTTTTCCGGTCACGTCGTCATATTTGATGGTTTCAACGCCAAGATGCCTTTGTGCCAGGTTATCCATGCCATGCGGCTGATGCGATTCCAGTACATACGACTGTAACAGTGTATCGTGTGCGATGCCATTGAGCCTGATACCATAATTAGCCAGAACATGACTGTCATATTTCAGATTTTGACCCAATTTGAGTTTGTCAGGATTTTCCAGCCATGGTTTTAGTCGATCAAGTACAGACGTAATCTCCAATTGCTGCGGTACATCTAGGTAATCGTGCATGAGTGGAAGATATGCCGCATGCAGACTCTCGATACAAAACGAAATACCAACCAATTTTGCTTCCATCGGATGTAAGCTGGTCGTTTCAGTATCAAACGAAACCAACGATGCGTTTTCCAGTTTTTCTATCCACGCATCAAGTTGTGCCTCAGTATAAATGGTTTGATATTCAGCGGAATGTGCTTTTTGTGACTTAGTTGGTTTAGCGATATCATTCTGCCGTAATTCCTGCAGTGCTGTTTTCATGCTCAATTCTTCGTAGAGTACGGCCAGTTGCTTGGTATTCTGAGGGCGTGGTTCTAGATCTGTAATTGTTACCGATAAATCCACATCGCATTTGATCGCCACTAGTTTTCGCGCGGTATCAAACCAATCCATAGCCTTGCGTAAATTGTCGCCCACGACGCCTTTAATTTCATCTGCATGTGCAATAACGTTGTTCAAAGACCCATAGTGAGCAAGCCACTTAACAGCAGTTTTTGGGCCCACTTTATCAACGCCGGGAATATTATCGGAGCTATCGCCTACCAGCATCAAATAATCTTGTATTTGCTCTGGTTTTACCCCAAATTTTTCAAAAACGCGTCGCTCATCAAGTACATCATTATTCATTGTGTTAACTAAAGTGACATGCTCATTCACCAACTGAGCAATATCCTTATCGCCAGTTGAAATAATACAGTTCATATCGGCTGCTGTGGCTTGCTTGGCTAACGTGCCGATTACATCATCTGCTTCAACGCCGTCTATCGTTAGTGTGGGCCAGCCCAATGCTTCAATACAAGCATGTAGCGGCGCTATTTGCATTACTAGTTCACTTGGCATAGATGGACGATGCGCTTTATATTGTGAATAGAGTTCGTCGCGAAAAGTTTTACCTTTTGCATCAAACACGCACGCGCTATAATCCGCCTGATAGTCCTTCTGCAAACGGCGCAGCATGTTAAGTACACCATGAATTGCCCCTGTCGGTTTATTTTGATGACTGCGCAGATCCGGCAGCGCGTGATATGCGCGGTAGAGATAGGATGAGGCATCGACAAGCAGTAATGTTTTCATTAAATGAGAATTCCTATGAGTCTTCAAAAAAAACCCGCCATGACCCTGTCTCATGAAAAATTTTGGTCTGCAAAGGAGTCGTGGCGTTTATTCGGCATTATGGCAGAATTTGTCGAAGGAACGGAGCGCCTTGATGCAATTCAACCTGCGGTCAGCATTTTCGGCAGTGCGCGGACAAGTCCGGATCACTATTACTACCAATTGACTGAGGAGATTTCCCGGCTTCTCTCAGATGCTGGCTTTTCGGTTATTTCTGGTGGCGGACCGGGTATTATGGAGGCGGCTAATAAAGGTGCATTTTTTGGGCAATCTCCGAGCATCGGTTTGAATATCCAATTACCACATGAGCAGCATAGCAACACATACCAAGATATCAGTCAGTCTTTTCATCACTTTTTTGCCCGTAAGTATATGTTTGTAAAATTTGCAACGGCTTATGTCGTCATGCCGGGTGGATTCGGTACGCTTGATGAATTAATGGAAGCATTGACATTAGTACA
The DNA here is from genome assembly GCA_030431985.1 of Gammaproteobacteria bacterium. GTDB lineage: Bacteria > Pseudomonadota > Gammaproteobacteria > Burkholderiales > Nitrosomonadaceae > Nitrosomonas. The sequence goes on along the minus strand of JAUIIB010000049.1, from coordinate 3,147 downwards.
AACTGGAAAAACGCGCAAAATACCGATTATTCTAGTTTGCTCAGATTTTTGGCAAGGTTTGCTTGATTGGTTTCGGCATACTTTAATTAAAGAAGGATTTATCTCGCGTGAAGACATGAATCTCATCCAAATGATTGATGAACCAACTGGGGTTGTGCAGGCAATTTTTAAATACTACGAATCGCGTGGATTTGAGCCGAATGCCGAAGAACGGGAAATCCAATTGAATCTGTAGTAACCACTGGACGCTAATTTAGGTAGAATACCCTCACGTTGCAAAGAAATAAAAAAACAATTTACATGCAAAAGACCTGCGGAATTATTATGTACAGATTATTATTAATTTTGTTCAGTTTTGCGTTATGTAGCGCCATATCGTTGGCTGCAGGGTCAGACATGCCTGATGACCTGGTTCCGCTACCCGAAATTCCCGAATCATCAGAAATGCCTGGTGCGGATCTTCCTGAACTGGAACCACCACCGCCTTTGCCGCCTGATATGGATGTCGACCCTGATCTTGAGCCGCAGGTGACTATTATCAAACGTGGAGAAGATACTATTGAGGAATATCGCATGCAGGGTGAGTTGTATATGATCAAAGTTATTCCACGGGTAGGCTTTCCATATTATATGGTCCGTAATCCTGCTAGCAGCGTAAATATGCATCCTGGGGATCCTGGCAGCCACATCAGTGTGCCGATGTGGCGTATTTTGGAATTCTGAATTCAATGTAATACGGTAGACGCGCATTTAATGACTATTCCTCTAAAGTAATTTAAATGCCAGAATTTCTTTACAATTTTGTTACTAACGCATGTCCGTCTTTACACCTGTTACAAAACCCGAACTCTCTGATTGGTTAACAAACTATGCATTGGGTAAACTCATCAGTTTTCAGGGTATTTCTTCCGGTATTGAAAATACGAATTTCTTTGTTACGACATCGCAAGGAAAGTTTGTTCTTACCTTATTTGAAAAGCTTACAGCGAAAGAATTGCCTTACTATTTGAATCTTATGGCTCACCTTTCCAGTCATCAAATTCCCTGCCCAGGACCCATTCCCATGCTGAGTGGGGATTTGTATGGTGAACTCAATGATAAACCGGCAACGATTGTTACCTGTTTGCCCGGAAAATCTCTGGAAGACCCTACCCAGAAACACTGTATTCAAGTTGGCAAAATGTTGGCCAATATGCATATGTGTGGCCAGACCTACCCAGTAACTATGGAAAATCCGCGTGGATTAACATGGTGGGAAAAGAGAGCACCTGAAATTAAGCCTTTTTTAAATCGAAATGATCGGGTAATCCTCGATGAAGAACTGGATTTTCAGCGCTCACACCAGCTACTACATTTACCAAAGGGAGTTATTCACGCTGACCTGTTTCGCGACAACGTGTTGTTTACCAACGACCATATTGGAGGGGTGATTGATTTTTACTTCGCCTGTACTGATAGTTTATTATACGATCTTGCAATTGTCGTTAACGACTGGTGTATTACCGAAAACAGCTTGCTGGATGAAACGCGTACTTTAGCTTTGCTAAACGCTTATCACAGTGTTCGTCCGCTGTCATCGGCAGAGCATCAATTATGGCCCGTAATGCTTAGAGCAGGCGCATTGCGCTTCTGGATTTCACGCTTATATGACTTTCATTTGCCGCGTCCCGGAGAGCTAACACATGCAAAAAATCCCGAAAACTTCAAAATACTGCTACAACATCATACAAAAAATGAGAAGTGGTTGGCTGGACTCTGGGTTTAGAAAATCGAGCAGCTTAAGATCATCATATCAGCTTAATAATTGGAGAATTATCAATGGAAATTCGTCAAGTCAGTGCTAAATATGGGTGGCACTGGATCACCAAAGGCTTTCAAATGTTTATTAAAGCGCCAATGATCTGGACAGTCGTATGCTTTACCATGTTTTTAATTGCCATGACACTCGCCTTAATTCCTATGGTAGGACAATTTATTTTTACACTAATTTCTCCCGTTTTAATGGCGGGTATCATGATTGGGTGTCGTGAGCAGGATCGGGGTAAGTCGTTTGAATTCATTCATTTGTTTATTGCGTTTAAAACTAACGTCGCGCAATTGATTACCGTAGGTGGTATTTACTTAATCGGACAGGTGCTTATTGTTGGCTTGGTCATGCTAATTGGTGGTAGCCAGATGACCGATATGCTACTGTATGGTAAAAGAGTCGACGAAGCTGAATTAATACATGTGATGGACAATATGTTAACCGCGTCACTGGTCGCCTTACTGTTGTCAATACCGTTAATGATGGCTGCTTGGTTTTCACCACTACTTGTTGTATTTCATGGTTTGCAACCTATTCCCGCGATGAAACGCAGCTTCTTCGCATGTTTGAAAAACATTATTCCATTTCAGCTATACGGTTTATTGTTGATTATTTTTACTATGATGGCATTAATGCCTTATGGCATCGGAATGGTTATCTTAATTCCTACCATATTTGCATCCATCTATGTCAGTTACAAACATATTTTTCTGGGGGAGGAAATTTCTATCTCAGATAATCTCTATCCTGAAACAGATTATCAGAAGGCGAACTGGGTAGATGAAAACAACGAAGAAGTCGTACAAAGCCCCAAAGAAAGTCATAACGAAGATAATACACAAAGCGTCATATCGCCCCCCAATACTCCTCTCTCGCAAGAAGGCGATATCGTCGAGTGTGAACAATGTAAAATATTAATTCCTCGCGAGGAAGCAATTCGCTTTAACGGACGATTCTTTTGTAGTGATAAACATTTCCAGCAATATCAGGACGCAATGAATAAAGATCCGAAAGCGTAAAACCTGCCAATGATTATCATTGCTGGCATTAATTGTTTTTACAATGATGTTATGTCGAGATAAGAGGGTCTGGGAAAAACTGTTGGGGAGTTATATACGGTGATTGCGTTACGAATAGCTTGTAATCGAAGCCTGTCGTATAACAATACATCTATTTAACCATAGGTGCGATTTGTAGCTGAGAACTGAGAAGAGGGTTTGTCATAGAACCTAGAGACTGTAACAAATTCTGTGTAACTGTTTATCATTAACCCCGGATATGGGAAAGGATAAACAGACGATGAAGAACAAAGAACTACAAGCGATAGCTGAATTAGCGGC
>JAUIIB010000048.1 GCA_030431985.1 Gammaproteobacteria bacterium | reverse complement strand
CGCCTGCACCTCGATTTCCTTTTATCGCGCTGCTGGTTTCAGGTGGACACACGCAGCTTATGCGGGTTAATGGCGTTGGCGAGTATCAGCTGTTAGGTGAAACGGTCGATGATGCCGCCGGAGAAGCTTTTGATAAAACAGCGAAATTACTTGGACTGGGATATCCTGGAGGTGCCGCGTTATCCAAACTTGCCGAACAAGGACATTCAGGAAAATTTAAATTGCCTTGCCCCATGCTTAACAGCGGCGACTTCAATTTCAGCTTCAGCGGACTTAAAACCGCTGTACTCACATTAATCAACAAACAACAAATCAATGCTCAGATCAGCGCAGACATTGCACTCGCTTTTCAGGAAGCAATCGTGACTGTATTAACTGAAAAATCTTTGGCCGCTTTATCGCATACTCACCTGAACCAATTAGTTGTCGCGGGCGGCGTAGGGGCCAACAAGCAATTACGGCACAACTTGACACATAAAGCTGCATCAATAGGCGCGACCGTATTCTATCCGCAACTTGAATTCTGCACTGATAATGGCGCAATGATCGCTTTAGCTGGTGCCTTGCGGTTACAGCATGCGCCCGAATATCTTAATAATAAATCTGCAAACGGCAGCTTTACGGTTCGGGCAAGATGGCCACTGTCTCCAACAACATTATAAATCAGGATTATTCAGTACAATCGATTACAAAAACAACCCAATCTATAACGTTATTCCACAGACAGCAAAGAACTACCGTACTCACTTCAAGTTCGCTTTACTGTCCGGGGAAGTGAAACTGCTTATACAGTACTTAACTCAATACCCAGCGCCTTGGCAATACCTTCTCCATATGCCGTATCCGCTTTTAAGCAATGACGAACATGGCGCCTCTTGATTTCATCATCCACTTCAGCCAATTCTTCAGCTGTGTTCTCGAACAGAATCTCTTGTTGCTTTGGCGTCATGACGCGAAATAGCATTCCCGGCTGAGTAAAGTAATCATTATCTTCTCGATGGTCCCAGTGATATGCCGCCCCGCAAATCTCCAGCGGCGGTTCTTTCGCTTCAGCGCATTGTTGCCATAAACCCAAACTATTGGGTTCATAAGCCTTTGTACTGCCGTAGTTTCCATCCACCCGCATCAATCCATCTCGATGAAAGCTGGCAACAGGACAACGGGGTTTGTTCACTGGAATCTGGGCATGGTTGACGCCCAGACGATAACGCTGCGTATCCCCATATGAAAACAAACGCCCCTGGAGCATCTTGTCCGGTGAAAAACCTATACCGGGTACTATATTGGCCGGATTGAATGCGGACTGTTCGACTTCTGCGTAATAGTTTTCCGGGTTACGGTTTAACTCAAGGACCCCAACATCAATCAAAGGGTAGTCAGCATGTGGCCATACCTTAGTAAGATCGAATGGATTAAACCGGTAACTTTCGGCATCCTTCTCCGGCATTATCTGCACCTTGAAATCCCAGCGCGGATAATCTCCCCGCTCAATGGCATCGTACAAATCCCGCTGATGACTTTCCCTATCTTTACCAATCAATGTTCCAGCCTCAGCATTACTAAGGTTTTTAATACCTTGCTGACTTTTAAAATGAAACTTAACCCAGAAACGTTCATTCTCAGAATTCACAAAACTAAACGTATGACTACCAAAGCCGTGCATATGGCGGTAGGTTTCTGGAATACCCCGGTCACTCATAACAATTGTAATTTGATGCAAAGCTTCAGGCAGCAAAGTCCAAAAATCCCAATTATTCTGCGCACTGCGCATATTGGTTCTCGGATCACGCTTAACGGCATGATTAAGATCCGGAAATTTAAGTGGATCACGTAAAAAAAACACCGGAGTATTATTCCCAACCATGTCCCAGTTCCCTTCTTCCGTGTAAAACTTTAACGCAAAACCACGAATATCTCGCTCTGCGTCCGCAGCACCGCGTTCACCAGCCACAGTTGAAAAACGGAGAAACACTTCTGTTTTCTTGCCGGTTTCAGAAAAAAGCTTTGCCTTGGTGTATTTTGTTATGTCATTTGTAACAGTGAAAGTACCGTAGGCCCCAGAACCCTTCGCATGCATACGTCGCTCAGGGATGACTTCCCGATCGAAGTGCGCAAGCTTTTCCAGAAACCAGAAATCTTGCAATAACATCGGCCCTCGTGGGCCAGCGGTCATGACATTTTGATTATCTGCAACTGGACACCCACTGGCTGTAGTTAGTTTTTTCGTATCGTTACTCATAAATCACCTCTATTGAGAGTTAGTCGAAACTGCAAATTCAACATACTGATTAAAGTGTGTTTACTATGTGCAATCTAACGATACAGACCAGACTACAATTAATGAAGTGAATAATTATGGTTGTTTAATTCGATAAAAACGAATTATTAAGGAGAAATAACAGCTTATTTTTTCGCGATCAACGCTTCATATTTTGTTTGCAATTCAGCCTTACTCTCAACAACATCTGGATTAGGAATGATGCAGTCGACCGGACAAACCTCTACACATTGTGGCACGTCATAATGCCCAACACATTCGGTACATTTTTTTGATTCAATCATATAGATCTCTTCACCCTGTGAAATGGCGCCATTCGGACACTCAGGTTCACAGACATCACAATTGATACATTCATCCGTTATGATCAATGCCATTCTTACCTCTAATACACTATGGTTGTTTTACAATTTTCTGCTGCAGCTGTTGTGCTACAAGGGGATGAACAAATTTATCCGCTTTACCACCCAACAGGGCAATTTCCCTGACAATGGTTGATGAAACAAACATGAATTGTTCGCTTGGTGTCATAAACAATGTTTCTACATCAGGGTACATACCACGATTCATACCCGCCATCTGAAATTCAAATTCAAAATCCGAGGCAGCACGTAATCCACGCAAAATGATGCGAGCATCATGCTGCTGTAGAAAATCCATTAGCAGGCCTGAAAATGGCAGTACGGTAACATTGTTGCAATCTGACAATACCTGCTCCGCCATATCCACACGTTCATCCAGCGTAAAGAACGGATTTTTCCCGCTACTGTCAGCAACAGCTACCACCACATGGTTGAATAGGCGCGCGGCCCGCCTGACAAGATCTTCATGTCCTCGCGTGACGGGATCAAAAGTCCCCGGATAAACCGCTTTATCCATCACGCAGCTCTAACAATTGGAAATTCACTTTGCCAGCTTTTCCTTTGCGTCGCACCTGCCATTGTTCATCAGGCATCCAGCCGTAATCCATTTCCAGATAGACCTGCCCATTTTTTGTAAGTCGATCCGATAAGTGGGGTAATATTTCGGGCAATAAAGCAAATCGATATGGAGGATCTACAAAAACCACATCGAACTGCTGTCTGTCTAGCGTTAAAAAAGAAAACGCATTAGTTTGCACTAATTCAACCTGATCCGCCTTCAATTTTTCTCTGTTTTTTAGCAATGCCTGAAATACATCGCTGTCTGATTCTATCATTACCACACGTACAGCACCACGTGAAGCTGCCTCAAACCCCAAAGCCCCACTGCCTGCAAAAAGGTCTAAACAGCGCATACCGCTCAAGTCCTGACCTAACCAGTTGAATACCGTCTCACGCGCCCTGTCAGGCGTCGGACGTAAATCTAAGCGATCCGGAAAAGTAATAATACGACTTCGCCACATTCCACCTATAATCCGAACCTTTCCCCGATTCAAGCCCATTTTGAAGCGAACACCTGGGCTACTGTTCTACCGCGCCGACTATTACACCCACCATTCTGTCAGGATGTATGCGTCGGGAAAATGCATCTCTAATCTGCGCCGCTGTTACTTCCTGAACCGCACGTAAATAATCATCAAGATACGTTAGTGGCAGATCATAAAAGCCAATCATGGCGAGATAACCCAGAATTTTCTTATTACTATCAAGTCTTAGGGGAAAACCACCAATAATATTTTGCTTGGCAACTGTAAGTTCCCGTTCACTAGGCCCTTGTGTAATAAAATCTTCTAATACAGATTGTGTTAATGTAAACGCTTCTTCCGACTGCTCCTTTTTTGTTTGCAGACCGATCTGAAAAGGCCCTTTTTCTTGCAATGGTGAGAAGAAACTGTAAACACTGTAAGCCAGTCCCCTCTGTTGACGGATCTCTTCCATTAGACGCGATACAAAACCACCACCGCCCAAAATATAATTACCGACCAACAATGGAAAATAGTCCGGGTCACTTCTGCGTATACCGGGATAGGCAAGCTGAATATGGCTTTGCGTTGCAGGATGCGTAATACGTTTAATCTGACCGGCAGGATTGGCCACAGGCTGAATTGGATTGTCATGTGTTTTTTTCGACAGTTTAGCCGTCAACAACTCAGCAACCCCGGCCGCTTCCTCTCTGCTTATATTGCCAATCATGGCCACAACAGCATTAGTAGCCGTATAGTAAGATTGATAAAAAGCCACCAAATCCTTCTTATGAATTGTAGCAACGGTATTAATTTCACCCACACCATTCAACCCATAAGGGTGATCTCCATAGAGCAATTCAAGGAGCGTTCGGTCCGCAATATAATCCGGCTTAGTACTTGATTCTTTGATGCCTGCAATGATTCTTGTTTTTTCACGTTCAAGAACATCACTTGAAAACTCAGGATACTGAATAACACGTGAAAACACATCCAAAGCCTGCTCGCGCTCGTGTTTGTAACTGAGTGTTCGTAAAGCAATCCCTGCCCTGTCTTCATCGAAATTTCCACTTAGCTGAGCGCCGACATCAGCCAGCGCATTAGCTATTTCATCTTCAGACATTCCTCCGGCACCCAGTTTCAGCATTCGACGCGTTAAATTGGCCAGGCCTGATTTATCTTCACTGTCTTTACTGCTGCCAGCACCAAATTCGATACGGATATCCAGTATTGGCAAAGTATCGCTTTCCACAAAATAAACCCTGGCACCGGAAGATGTGTGCCAAAACTGGATTGCAAGTGAAGCCAATACGGTATTTGAGTAAAAACAAATTACCAAAATAATAAAAATATATTTTTTCATGTACTTCATTTATCCCATGAAATTGTGACAATGGTCGGCACAACGTTTCATAACAAAATTACCAGCAATTCTCTTTCATTGTCGGTCAACCACTGTTCCGCAGCCCTGCCGTTACCCCATTGATTGTTAGATGAATGGATCGTTTAATTTCATCACTGGATTCACCGGAGCGATATCGACGCAACAATTCGACCTGTAAATGATTGAGCGGATCAATATAGGGAGTTCGGTTATGAAGACTGCGCTCTAAAGTTGGATTATCTTGTAAAAGCTTAGTATTACCTGTTATGGCAAAAAGCCATTTAACACAGCGATCCCACTCATCCTGAATGCGTCCAAAAATATCATCCCGCAATGTTTCATCGGTCACCAGCTCAGCATAGCGGGACGCAATGCCCATATCTGTTTTTGCTAAAACCATATCCATATTAGACAGCAATGCTTGCAAAAACGGCCATGTTCGATACATTTCCTGTAACAGCTCCAACCCTTTTCCAGTTTGATCCTCTTTCAAGAAGGCCTCAACTGCATGCCCAAAACCATACCATCCCGGTATCATGAGGCGATTAAGCCCCCAACTGAATACCCAAGGAATAGCACGTAAATCCGCAATCTCGTCCGAAGCTTTACGGGAGGCCGGGCGGCTACCGATATGCAAACCGGAAATTTCACGTATTGGCGTTGATTCCTGAAAAAACTGTTTGAATCCCGGTGTTTCGTATATCAGATTCTGATATGCTTTAAACGAATGTAACGTGAGGTTCTCCATGGTTTGGTAATACCGCTCGGCATTATCTCCAACCGGATCATATCCCAGCAAAGTCGATTCAATCGTTGCAGCAACCAGTGTTTCAAGATTACGTCTGCCAATCTCCGGTTCCGCGTATTTACTGCTGATTACCTCCCCTTGCTCGGTTACTCGAATCTGTCCATTTACGCTCCCGGGTGGTTGGGCCATAATACCTTGATAGCTAGGGCCACCGCCCCGGCCAACCGTACCACCGCGCCCATGGAAAAGCCTTAATTCAACATTATGTTTGGCAAACACACGCGTTAGTTCAATCTCTGCTTTATAAATCTCCCAATTGGAAGCAACAAAACCGCCATCTTTATTGCTGTCTGAATAGCCCAGCATAACTTCTTGTACATGGTTCCGCGAAGCAAGTAATTTTTTGTAATATGGCAATGAAAACAGCTGATCCATGATGGCACCACAACCGCGCAAATCCGCTATGGTTTCAAATAACGGAATAATATTTAAACCAAGATGCGGATTTTCTCCTGCCTGCAACAAACCGACTTCTTTCAGCAACAAGGCCACTTCCAATATATTGGCGATATGCTTTGTCATTGAAATGATGTAATTGGGTATAGCAGCATGGCCAAAACGGTGGTGAATTTCATTAGCCATCTGCAGAATGCGCAACTCACCCTGTGTGGATTCTGAGTATTCCAGGTAAGGCGAGAGCAACGGACGTGGGTTACTAATTTCATCCAGCAACCACTGTATACGCTCTTCTTCACTCATATCCAAATAATTTTGCCCATGGGATGCCTGCTCAAAAAGCTCCGCCACAACTTGTTCATGAACTTTACTGTGCTGCCGCATATCCAGCGAAGCCAGATGAAAGCCAAAGACATCCGCGGCACGCCGCAAATTACGCAACGCACCACGGGCAATCCAGTTGGCCTTGTGATGTTTGAGTGAATCAATAATAATATCCAGATCATGGACAAATTCAGCACTGCTGGCATAAGGAATCGCGCCATCAAGCTGTTCTTGTTGCCAAGTAGCATGTCCTAATTTCTGACCTGTCGCTGCAAGACGCATACTAATACCTGCGAATGCACGGCGATAGGGCTCATCATCACGGCATGCAGGAATATCTGGAGATGCAGCGGCAAGTTCTTCGAGCTCATCCGTAATATCAATTAACCGCTCAGCCAGACTCATGGTATGGCCTATTCGCTCAACTTCTTCTATATAGTAGTCAAGCGCTAGGGCAGATTGCTGCTCCACCGCGTACAACATCACCTGGTGAGTCACAAATGGGTTGCCGTCCCGATCACCGCCAATCCAGCTCCCTATGCGTAAAAACGAGCCGACTTTTGGCGCTTTCTCCCCCATGTGGCGCTCCAGGAGGTTTTCAATTTTTGCATAAATATAAGGCACCTGCGATAAAAATGTATAACTGTAATATGCCAAACCGTTATCAACTTCATCATGTACCGATAAACGTACAGAACGTAACATCCGGGTCAACCACAATATTTGGATCATGGTGTATAAATTTTCTTCATTCTGGCGTGTTTCATTCGGCGTCAACTGAGTCAATGCTCGTTCACGCAGTAATCGCTCTATGGTCAGTTGGCAATCCAAGATGCTTCTACGTTGTACTTCAGTTGGATGCGCAGTCAACACAGGCGAGACCACTGCCTTGGCAAAAAAATTAGCCAGTGATTGGCTATCGATTCCCTCGTTGAGCACCCTCTCCAACGCCAAAGTGACACTGCCCGCTTGAGGCGATGAGCCCTCACGAAGATGCGCACGGCGGCGGCGGTTATGATGGACGTCTTCAGCAATATTTGAAAGCTGTGAAAAATAACTGAATGCCCTCACAACCACGACTGTCGCACTGTTACTGAGATCAGCAAGTATCTGATCAAGCTCCTGACGAACGAGAGGATCTTGTTCACGGTGGAAACGAATAGCAGTTTGTCTAATTTTTTCAACAAGATCAAAGGGGGCGTCTCCTTCCTGCTCACGGAGGATATCCCCCAAAATACGGCCCAACAAACGAATGTCTTCTCGCAGCGGGGTATCTTTATCATCAACAGACTTGTTTTCGGAATAATTTTCTGTATCCACAATACTATGCATAGTGTTACTTCGCCTTTGTTCAAAATTTATTGATATCGCCCTAAACCCGGATAATGACACAGACAGGTTTGTCCAAGCTGACTTGGGTCATGCTAAAATGACTTCTTAACCCAAGAGAGATTTTTGTTATTCCATTATTTTTTTATTGAATGTCCAGCTCATTACCTATTCCCAAAAGCATTATTATTGCTTCTCGAGAAAGTTTACTTGCCATGTGGCAGGCAAACTTTATCCGGCAGCGTTTAATCCAATTATACCCGCAAACCGAAGTTAGCATACTCGGCATGACAACCCAGGGCGATCAAATACTTGATAAATCACTATCCAAAATCGGAGGTAAAGGTCTGTTTATCAAAGAATTAGAGCAATCATTGGAAGCGGGGCATGCCGATATAGCCGTGCATTCGATGAAGGACATGCCCATGAATGTACCCGATGGTTTTGCACTCGCCGCTATCACTGAGCGCGAGGATCCACGCGACGCCTTTGTATCCAATCAATACCAGAATTTAGACGATTTGCCTATCGGCAGTGTCGTCGGCACATCCAGTTTAAGACGCGAGAGTCAACTGCGTGCACAGTTTCCACATTTAACCGTCAAACCGCTACGCGGCAATGTACAAACCCGTTTACGTAAATTGGACGAAGGTCAATACGCTGCCATTATTCTAGCCGCTGCCGGATTAAAGCGACTGGAACTATCGGATCGGATTACAACACTACTGAACCCCGAACAAAGCCTGCCTGCTGTGGGACAAGGCGCATTAGGTATCGAATGCAGGGCAAACAGAGCCGATTTGATAGCGTTACTGCAACCGTTACATCATCAAAGAACAGCCTATTGCGTCAAGGCCGAAAGGGCCATGAGTCGCGTATTAGGCGGCAGTTGTCAGATTCCGCTCGGTTCATTTGCAGAAATTGAAGATAACAGACTGAGACTACGTGGGTTTGTTGCCAGCCCCGACGGTAAACAAATTGTAGATAATGAACTGACAGGCAGCCCGGAAGCTGGCGAAGAAATGGGTAAAACTATGGCGCAAAATTTAATTGCGCAAGGTGCCGATAAAATATTGGCAGCCATTAAAACTCAGAGCGGCTGGTAAATGGATCATGCAGTGAAACCATTACAAGGCATCAATGTATTGGTTACCAGACCTGAACATCAGTGCGCTTTTCTAGCTGAAAAAATCCGTGAACTGGGCGGCAATCCCGTTGTTTTCCCAGTATTGGTAATTTCTGATATCACCGATAAGAAACCGTTACTGAAACTTGCTCGACATCTAGATACGTATGATTTTGCTATTTTCGTCAGCCCCAATGCAGTTCACAAGGCTATGCCACATATTTTGTCGTGCCGTCAGGCATTTCCGCCGTTACCGAAAAATCTACAAGTTGCAGCCGTTGGGAACGGCACTGCGGATGCCTTAAAAACCTATAACATTGATCAAGTCATCGTGCCTAAAGCGCGTTTTGACAGCGAAGCATTACTTGAACTCAAAGCATTTCAACATGTCTCTGGAAAACGTATCGTTATTTTTCGAGGCAACGATGGCAGGGCATTGCTCGGTGACAGCCTAAGAGAGCGGGGCGCATTACTTGAATATATAGCATGCTACCAGCGTGACAAACCTGATGTTGATCCAAGCAAACTCCTATTAAGCTGGCGCCAAGGTAAAATAAACGCAGTCATTATTACGAGTAGTGAAGGATTGCAAAATTTAATTGACATTCTCGGCTTGAGCGGCCAACAATTATTGAAAAAAACGCCTCTATTCACTACACATGAGCGTATTGCCAACAATGCACAAAACATAGGATTCAAATTAGTGGTAAAAACTTCTCAAAGTGGAGATCAGGGTTTATTGCAGGGATTACTGGATTATTTTAATGTTAGCACTACCGCTAACGTAACCGAGAACCATCAACGTTGTTAAATAATTAATACTGTGATGAAAGTCAAAGCTACTCATTGTGTTGTTATTAAGAATACATCGATAAATATCAAAATAGCAGCTATCGGCACTAACAAGGAGAAAATATGAGACTGGTACTCTGGGTATTAATACTGTTTGCTGCTGCAGTCGTTGTTGCGCTTACTGTAGAAGATCATGACATAACCGGTTACGTTATCGTAAAAATATCAGGCTATGACGAAATAGAGTTAACGCTTGAATACGCAGCTGCTGGTCTCATCGCCTCATTTTTCATTCTTTATTTTCTGATTCGCGCACTGGCTTGTTTATTTAATCAAAGCAATATCAGAGCGGAATCTTATATGCTAACAAGTATCAAAGCGTTTTTTGAAGGCAATTATGATTATGCCAAAAAGAATGCCGCAAAGGGATTTCACCTAGCTAAAACACCGCTTATTAAGGCCATTAATTCAGTTATTGCGGTACGGTCCGCACAATATACAGGAGATATTGAGACCCGTAATAAACTGCTGGAATTAACTGATAAAACCTTACGCAATGAAAGAACATTGCGGCTGGTAACCAAGGCCGAGATGCTTTTAAAAGATGGCCGCTACTCTGAAACACTGAATGCATTACAAGAGCTATATTCAACTGGTGGATTACAACCGACAGCTGTTTTACAACTGGAACTAGAAGCACAGAGAAAAGCCGAAAATTGGGATGCCGTTCTTGAAATCACGACCATTCTGATTCACCGCCATCCATTGAACAAAAATTACTTTGAAAACATCCGTCATGAAGCCCATTTGGGAAATTTCAAAACCAAAGCATCAGATTCAGACGCTCTGGATAAATACTGGCGCAATCTGCCAGAACTTGACCAGAAAAATAGCCGCGTTGCCGTCGCAGCTGCACGTTCTTATATTGCACTAGGACACTGCTCGTCCGCACACCAAATTATTGAGCAAACTGTAAAGATTAGCTGGGATCCGGAATTGATAGCATTGTATTCGGAATGCCTGGATTATCATGTCAGCAGACAGATAGAATGCGCTGAATTATGGCTCAAAGCACAACCTAATAATGCAGTTTTATTGCTAACGCTTGGCAAATTATGTACTCATTGTGAATTATGGGGCAAAGCACAAAATTATCTGGAAGCCAGTCTTTCTGTGGAGCCTACACCGAAAACACATTTTGCCTTGGCGTTATTGAATGAAAAGCTGGGCAAGCATGAATCAGCTACGGACCAATACAATAAAGCGTTAGAACTTGCCATAAAAAGCCATTGCACGAGCTAACTCACAACATACTATTGAGAATTTGCTGAAGGTGTAAATACATCGGAAAAGAAACCGTCTTTGGGAAGCTGCCGCAGTACCGTAAAATCCTGGTAAGCAGCTTTAACCATGACAGGAGAACCGCACGCATAAACGTGGTGAGATTCAAGTGAAGAGAAATCCTGCATGACCGCTTCATGCACAAAACCTGTTCTACCAGACCAGCCATCCTCGGGCAAAGCATCTGACAGCACAGGAATAAACGTAAAGTGATCATGTTGCCGTTGCCATTGTTCGGCCAATTCAACCATGTAAAGATCGGCTTTAGTACGCACTCCCCAGTAAAGCACCATCGCCTGTTTATGTGCCTTGCCCGCTTCTTGATGAAAAACATCTTCCAGTATGCTTTTAATCGGTGCGAAACCCGTTCCACTTGCCAGAAAAATAATGGGCACATCCTCGGGCGTATCGCGCAGAAAAAACGAACCCAACGGCCCTTCAAATCGGAGAATATCCTTCACTTTCATTTTGCTAAAAACATGCTCAGCAAAAACTCCACCAGGGTAGTTACGCGCATGTAATTGCAACACATCATCGTCATGTGGCGCATTCGCCAGTGAAAAACTGCGTCGCTTGCCATCCTTAAGTAGAATGTCGATATACTGTCCGGCAAGAAACCGCAAACGTTGATTTGCAGGCAATTTTAAAGATATAACCATCACGTCTGGCGCAACCCGTTCAAGCTTTTCGACACGTGAAGGCAGTGTCTTAATCTCAATATCTTTAATCGCACCGATCTCATGGCACTCAATTACCAAATCGGATAATGGCACAGCACAACAAAACAATGCCTTGCCCGCCTCTTTCTCGACTTCCGTCAGCGTTTCTTCGTTTGAATGACCATAGTCAACGTTGCCACTTAGAATCTTACCCTTACAAACCCCACAAGAACCGTTACGACACCCATACGGCAAAGAAAACCCTTCACGCAAAGCAGATTGTAAGATAGTTTCTCCAGAAGCAGTGTGCATAATATGCTCACTGGGTTTTATAATAATTCGATGCGACATGACGTTGCTGAAGAATAAAAAATTGAATACAGGAAGAAATACAGTTACATGAAAAAAACAGTGCTCATTATTGGTTGCGGTGATATTGCGCTGCGTACCACGCAACTTCTACACTCTAAATACCGACTTTTCGGACTATTCCGAAATTCTGACAACGCCGGCCCATTCCGCGCTTTCGGTCTTGTCCCCATTAAAGGAAATCTGGATCACCCAAACAGCCTGAAACATCTCGCCGGTATCGGAGAGATAGTTATTCATCTGGCACCGCCACCCAGCCAAGGGACTCGCGACCTGCGCACCGCACACTTACTGGCCGCGCTTTCAAGGCGCACAACAAACAAACAAAGGATTTTACCACAACAGCTTATCTATATCAGTACCAGCGGTGTTTACGGCGACTGTCGAGGTACTGTCATTGATGAAACCCGGCCATTAAAACCACTAAGTGACCGGGCCGTTCGCCGCGCCAATGCTGAAAAACAAATCCGACAATGGGGTATACGTAACCAAATAGCGGTTTCAATTTTACGGGTACCCGGTATTTATGCCGAAAACCGCCTGCCATTGGAACGTATTAAAAAAGGCCTGCCTGCTTTTATAAAGGAAGAGGACGGCTATACCAATCACATCCACGCCGACGATCTAGCGCGTATCATTTGCATGGCAATACAATATGGGAAACCTGGTAGAGTCTACAACACTACAGATGATAGTGAAATGAAAATGGGGGATTACTTCGATCTTGTTGCTGACAACTATAATTTACCCCATCCACCAAGAATTCCACGGAATCAGGCTACCGGCCTTATTTCACCGGCCATGCTGTCATTTATGAACGAATCAAGACGCATCAGCAATGCGCGTATGAAAAAGGAGCTTCATAGTATACTGCGATTTCCAACCGTCTTAGAAGGGATACGAAATGCCGCCGAATAAAACACGACGAGCATGTTGAACCTGAAATTTACGTCCATTTATATGATAGTTTTCGTAATAAAAAAGGCTGGAATACATCCAGCCTTTTTAAGTAGCTAAAGCAACTACCAGTGATAACTATCTAAACTGTTCCTGCTGCGCATCCAGTTCCTGTAAGGCTTTATCAAAACCTTTGAGATCAAATTGTTCCTGCAAATTGCGCAATTCTTTCATATACTCATCAACGCGGTATTTCCGGCTCAAGTCTTGCACCTGTTCAGCCAGATAAGGGTCCAATACCTCAAGAACACCCAAATCCCACGGCGGACAGCTCAAACAAACCGGTGGAACCGGCCAACGCGGATTCCACTCCGGTTTAATCAATTCTGGCAATCTGAAGCGGATAGGAACGCAGTTTGACGTATTAATGATTGTGAAACCAGCAGCAATATAGTTATTAATCACATTACTTTTTTGAATTTCACAAGCATGATACGATGGAGCGGAAATATTTGTCTGATCCACAACTCCTCCTTTTTCTGCGGTAACAAAAGCGCTATACAAACTAGAACCTGCCATGGCGCTAGGGAAATAGAACATTAGCAGTAGAACAAACACAGTACCAACCGTTGCAAATCTCATAACATGCTCCTTTACACAAAATAACCGAATATCATCTTTGGCAAAATTGCTTGAATCCATATTGTCAGGAATCGCCAAATTAATGATTAATCTAGTCAATTTGTGCTAAAGAATCTGTGTTAAATCCCACATCAATCTAGGTATCATGTTTCAGAAACCTGCTACGTAATGCAAAATAAAGGGTCTTTCTCAAAACACACCCATACCAAATTTGAACACAGGTTATACAGACAACGGGTATTGACAAAACCAGCACAAAGCGCCGCTGATTTATTTTAGTCAATCAGCGCCCCCGAGATCGTCATTTAGAACCTGAAGTTCTGGTGCCGATCCAGGGTTCTGAGCTATTCTCCAGTATTTTATGCCGCAATCCAGATCGGATTAGTCATCAACAACTCCGGATTATCAAAACTTTCTTCAGGGATAACCTGATCATAACCGGACAGCTCTGCGAAAGAAGGCAAATCAATACCTGCCGACTGAGCATCTGCCAACGACACATTGAAATATACGTCTGTCATATCAACTGCCTCACCAGTTACTAGTGTCGCCGCACTACGCTCTAGATGCAGATTACCTTGCGCATCAATAAACGGTAATTCGGCAAATTCAACCGACAGGCTGTCAATACCTGCATCAACCAAGCTTATCAATTCACCTATATCGGTTTCATGATCGCCATTTGTATCTTGCCATATTGACAGGCTGTCAAAATTGACATCATCCTCATTTACAACACCATCTCCATTACTGTCAAAAACAGCCAGTTTTGCAAAACCATCGCCTTTGTTGAGGCCACCAAATAATTCAGAAATATCGTCAATGATGCCGTTACCATTACTGTCAATCGACAAGAAACCATCGTCCCCAGAAATCCAGCCCGATTCAATTTGTGAACCGTTACCAAACAAATCGAATGCCCCTTGCGCATCTACTCTGGATACCGTCTGGATACCATCGTTGTTTAAATCAATCACGATCGGTGTAATGCCGGCATCCCAGCTTCTATCATGCTCGCCTGATTCCAGGAACGTTTGCTCTGTAGAAGCAACAGGCGATCTGCCTGAAGCGCCGCTCGGCACAGCAACATCAGAATCAATATTATCGTTGTCTCCGATATCTTTAGACACCCAATAATTATTCGTCCCGTCTCTCCATTGCTTATAGTTAAGACTGTAATAGGTAGATCCCGTTTTGTCGAACCGCAGCGAATAGATACCCGGATCCAAGTCATCGAATAAATACTTGCCATTGCTATCTGTTTTCGTAGTAGCAACAACTTGCCCGGCAGCATTAAGCAGGTCAACCTTCACATTGATCAACGGCTTTTCACGACCGCCTTGTATGTGTTTACTGGTGCCGTTATCAAAGTCAGCCCAGACACGGTCACCAATTGAAGCTTTCTTATAAATCCCGATATCCCAGGTAGGATCATCTTCGCCTTCAGAAAGATACGTCCAATTGGTCAATATCGTTGAATAAGCATAAAATGCATCCGAGTCTTTCGCATCATCCCCCCCTTTGTCGCGATGCGTCAGTTGAGCACCTGATGGCAGTGAAGTTTTATCGATGTTAAGGTGATAATACCCTTCATCGAGATTTTCAAATGAGTAGTAGCCATTAGCATCTGTAGTCGTTTGTGCTTTCACGTATTGACCGCTGCTATTCTTGGCATAAAGACTTATTTTGACACCGGCAACACCTGACTCACCAGGATCCTGAATGCCATTAAAGTTTTTATCCTCCCACACGCGGTCACCAATGCTTGCTTTAGGTTGTTTTATTAACCCGGCATCAATAGTTAGATCATCTTCCCAATTATCGATAACAATCATATCGGTTTTGGCAATTTTTTCATCGGCAACTAAGCGCACATTATCGACCATACCGCCATAACCATTGTCATCACCGTACTGCTCGCGCAGTTTTAAACGGTCCGTACCGCCGGTACCTGTAACTGAAAAGGTATAAGTTTGAAAAGTCGTAGACTTTGGTTCAATAACACCTATAATTTTTCCATTCCATTCAACTACAGCGGTATTAGTAGAAAGCGGTGTATTTTTTCTAGCTGCGACATCCAATGTCAATTCATAGCGCTCACCGGCTTCTGTCTGGACATCCTGATACATACCCGTACCATTGCCTGCTTTATAAGCATCCAATTCAGCTACTTGCTGACCTGTCGTACCGTGTACACCATAGACAGCGCTTTTACCAATTTCAATTCTGTCACCCATACCTTTCCATCCAGGTATGCTGTTAAACACCCCCCAAGAAGAAATATTTGGATCTTCAAAACTACCGTTAACAATAAGGTTGACTGGTTGATTGGCAAGCATCACATCCGAATCTTTACTATCGTCCGTACCTGCATTAGCCGACGTCACAGTGTAATTATCCGGTACATCAAACAAAATCTGATATTTGCCGTTTTCAACTTCTTCAAACAGGTAATTACCGTTAGTATCGGTCGTGGTTATAGTTTTAATGTCATCAGCGGTATTCAATTGGCCATCTGCACCCGCATCAACCAATGTAACTTTTACATCAGCCACACCGATTTCACCATCGTCCTGGATACCGTTTCTGTTAGCGTCCAACCAAACACGGTCGCCTAATTTGGCGGTGCATTTAATTAGGCCAGCGTCCCATGACAGGTCGTTCTCACCGGCTTCCAGCATGGTGGTTACCGTCAGACCCGTTGCAGTGTCCGCGTCCGAATCACCGGCATCATCGCCTTGGTCTTGGGCGGTAAACTGGAATCCAGCCGGGCTGACGAATTGTACTTGATAATTACCTGGCATGAGATTGTCAAACAGATAGTAACCCGGCTTGCCGCTGGCATCATTAGCCGTAACTGTCGTTGCAACCTGATTGCCGTTACTGTCGAGCAGGTTAACGGTAACGCCGTTCATACCGGTGTTGCCATCGTCTTGACGTCCGTTGCCGTTTTTGTCAAACCAGACATAATCGCCCAAACTGGCTTTTTCAGGGGCCACAATCCCTGCATCCCAGGTTTTGTCGGATTCACCGGATGTCAATACAGTCTGAACGGTTTTACCGTCAGTTGTACTGGCGTCCGAATCAGCCGCATCGTCCGCCCCCTGGTCTTGAGCGGTAAAGCTATGGCCCGCAGGCAAGGTGGTTTGATCAAACTGAATGCTGTAGATGCCGGGACGTAAACCTGTGAACAGGTAATTACCGTTGGCATCTGTAGTCAACGGGCTGCCGACCGCATTACCATTGGCATTCAGCAGGGTAACTTTAACACCCGCAACACCCGCCTCGCCGTTGTCCTGAACACCGTTCTTGTTGGCATCCAGCCACACGCGGTCACCAATTTCAGCCAGTTTGTACAAACCGCCGTCGATGGTCGAATTGTTTTCACCTGCTGCGAGGGTATAGTTACCGCTCATCGCGGTAGTCGGGTCAAGGTCGCTGTCTTTTGCATCATCGCCGCCCTGATTGGCATCGGTGATGGTGTAGCCGTCCGGCGTGACAATGCCAATACTGTAGGTACCAGGATCAACTTCAAAACTGTAATTGCCGTTCGCGTCGGTGGTTGTACTGCCGATCACGTTGCCGTCCTCGTCTTTGAGGTTGACAGTCACATTACCAATACCGGTTTCACCGTCATCCTGGATTCCATTGCCGTTGGCATCTTCAAAAATAGTATCGCCCAGACTGGCTTTTTCAGGGGCCACAATCCCTGCATCCCAGGTTTTGTCGGATTCACCGGATGTCAATACAGTCTGAACGGTTTTGCCGTCAGTTGTACTGGCGTCCGAATCAGCCGCATCGTCCGCCCCCCGGTCTTGAGCGGTAAAGCTATGGCCCGCAGGCAAGGTGGTTTGATCAAACTGAATGCTGTAGATGCCGGGACGTAAACCTGTGAACAGGTAATTACCGTTGGCATCTGTAGTCAACGGGCTGCCGAC
>JAUIIB010000047.1 GCA_030431985.1 Gammaproteobacteria bacterium | reverse complement strand
ATCACTAAAATGGACTATGCCAATCCATAACTGGAAACAGGCGCTGAATAGATTTACAATCGAATTCGAAGACCGTTTGAAGGACTACACTTAACTCAGACAGTTACACAGAAAACTTTACACCCTCGAGGATTAAGCCGATTTATTGTCTAAAAGTCTTGTCTGTAAGATTTACGTATTAAGCGCGAAATTTTTATTCCCACATCAAGTCGCAATCTGCATCAATTGCTTCAGCTAGTAAATTGATCAATGGTGTTGCTCGTTGATTCAAGCTGATTTTGGATTCCGTGTTTTCCTCCTCGTCCTTTTCATTATTAGGCGGTGATGCCTTTTCTTTGGTTAGGGCATTGTTTAATTGGTTGAGCGCTTGGGGTAAATCCTTTGCCAGAATTGCGCCGGGTACGGTTTCGCTATGTCCCATCAACTTAATCATATGGAGTGCAACATCGCCAAACATAGATATATTTCCTACATCGGTTTTAAATGTTACTAGCATTCAATTATCCTCTCATGAATTCAATTCTTTTTAACCGAATCAAACTTTCGGTTACCGTTCATATGTTCAGGTGTATTGGGACACTATTTTAGTGGTGGCTACATAAATTTGCATTTTTATGTTCGGACAGTAGATTTTGAATAATGGTACTTGTGTCCAGCCCTACCCAATGGAGTTTTATCATTTCATTTTCAATATAATTAATATACCTGCTAATAAATTCAAGTTGACCTTGGTGCTTATACTACCATTTACCTGTCTTTGGTCGAGCCAAAATATGTCCATTTTTTTAATTAAAGAACTTTCTATTCGCCTCAATTTTGCGATGACTTGAGGTGACTACACTACGTGATAAAATTGGTTATTTCCCATCAGGTAATAAAAGGTAAATTTCTGTTCACATAGAAATTTTACAGATATTTCTAAGCGTTCTAAGCGCTGATCTGTGTTAATCTATTTAGTGCCGTATGCTAGAATTTTTCTGAACAATAATACGGCATCATCCTGTCTATGATGTTTTGACACTTTCTCATCCTGCACCGATAGAATCAGTTTGCCTTTAGTCGTTTTTAATGAAATTAATTAGCTTAATCAGTAATAATCTTGCGATATTAACGATTGTTTTTGCGGTTTCCGCCTATTTTTTTCCAGATTTTTTTCTAGTATTTGAGCATGTCTTTCTTTGGTTTTTTGCCGCAACCATGTTTTCTTTGGGTATCGTTCTAAATCCTGATGAAATTAAACAGATTACTTGGCAATTCAAGCAAATCGGTCTTGGGGTAACAACCCAATTTACTGTAATGCCACTACTTGGTGCTATTGCAGCCTATAGCAGTGGGTTGCCCAATGAGATCGCATTGGGTCTGGTTATTGTTGCCTGTGCACCCGGGGCAATGGCGAGCAATGTGATCGTGTATTTAGCTGGTGGTGCGCTGGCATATTCTATAGTCCTGACAACTGCTTCTACTTTGCTTTCGCCTTTACTGACGCCAATGTTAGTCAGCTGGATTGGCGGTGCTTTATTGCCTGTACCTTTCTGGCCAATGATGAAGACTATATTGTTGATTGTTATTTTTCCCCTTATCTTTGGCATGTTAGTAAGGTGCTACCTGGGTCAAAAAACACAAGTGATGAGTGAGGTCGCGCCGGCGATCGCAGTGCTATCCATTATTGTCATTTGTAGTTACGTCGTAGCTGCAAATCAGGAGCGTATCGCCGACGTAGGTATTCAGCTGTTTTTAATCGTTGCAATTATTAATCTATTTGGCTATTTTGCGGGATGGCAGCTGGCTCGATTTTATGGCTTTGAAAAAACGCTTCGGGTTACCCTTTCAATTGAAATTGGTATGCAAAATGCGGGGCTGGGAGTTGCATTAGCCCTAAAGCACTTTCCAGCAGAAACGGCATTACCGGGTGCGCTTTTTGCAGTATGGGCTATTCTGACGGCGGCGGGTTTGACTGCGTATTTAAAGCGAGAAAAAAATAACAGATAATTCCCAAAAGCATCGGAAGCTAACCAACACGGAATCGCTAAAGCAGGTAAATCTCCAGCTAGAGGTGCTATAGAATGCCGAGTAGTGGCCTTGCCTTTAGCAATTGAAGATGGAGAGTAGACTCATGATTATTAATTGCGATAGTGAGTTAATGGTTACGTGTCACTGCAAAGCGAGCCAACTGCATGAGACATTCCTTGTGTTCTGAGTCTTGCAGGTCGGCAATAGCCGCAGTAGCAGTTTCAACCTCGGCTTGAGCACATTTCCTTGTGTAATCTAGTGCTGAAGTTTGTTGGATAATATCCAATACATGTTCAAAGCCGTTCGTGCCTCCTTCTTCAATGGCTTTACGGACTTGATCGGCTTGTTCAGTTGTACCGGTTTGCATAGCGTAAATAAGCGGCAGTGTTGGTTTTCCCTCAGCTAAATCATCGCCGAGGTTTTTGCCGGTATCGTGATGATCACCAGAATAATCGAGCACATCATCAATGAGTTGAAAGGCCGTGCCCAGATGCATGCCATATATCGCCATGGCCTGTTCCTGTTCGGGCGAAGCATTTCCGAGAATGGCCCCTAGCCGGCTGGCAGCTTCAAACAGTTTCGCGGTTTTGAAACGTATGACGCGTAAATAATTTTCCTCATTGACATCTGGATCGCGACAATTTAGCAGTTGCAAAACTTCGCCTTCAGCTATGGTGTTTGTGGCATCAGCAAGGACTTGCATGACATTCATGTTGTCCACTTCCACCATCATTTGAAATGCACGGGAATACAAAAAATCTCCCACAAGTACACTCGCTGCATTGCCAAATAGTGCATTCGCAGTTTCTTTATTACGGCGCATTTCAGATTCGTCGACGACATCGTCGTGTAATAATGTAGCGGTATGTATGAATTCGACGACTGCCGCCAGATTGTAATGAAATGTTCCGGTGTACCCAAAAGAGCCGGCGGATAGAACAACTAAAGCAGGACGCAGACGTTTTCCGCCACTGTTAATGATATATTCGCTGACTTGGCGTACTAGCGCAACCTGAGAATGCAGTTTTTGTCGGATGACTTTATCTACTTCGCCCATGTCGTGGGCAATAAAACGCCTGATATATTCTATTGACACATTGATACCTTGAAGAAAACGCTATGTTAGAAATGAGATACTTGTGTGTCAAGTTTAAAGGTGAAATCAATACAAATTAACTCCACAAATGCCACGGGCTTATGTATAATCTCCTGTTCTGTATAAAGTTGATGTGTGGAGTTAAATTATGTATGCGGTTATAAAAACCGGTGGCAAGCAATATCGAATCCAAGTTGGTGAGAAACTTAAAGTTGAACGGTTTGACGCTGAAGCAGGTAGCGAGTTTGTCATAGATCAGGTATTAATGGTTGCCGATGGTGATAATATCTCCATGGGGGCTCCTTTAGTTGAAGGCGCAAAAGTGAATGCTACTGTTGTGGGGCAGGGAAGGCATGACAAAATACGCATTTTTAAAATGCGCCGTCGTAAGCATTACCAAAAACATCAGGGGCATCGACAAAATTATACTGAGATACAGATTACGGGTATCTCTACATAAGCTTTTAAGGAGTATTGACGAATGGCACATAAAAAAGCGGGTGGTAGCTCCAGAAATGGACGCGACTCCGAATCGAAACGTCTGGGCGTAAAACGTTTTGGCGGCGAATTAATTCCTGCCGGTTCAATTATTGTCCGGCAGCGTGGTACTAAATTTCATCCTGGCGTTAATGTAGGTATGGGCAAAGATCATACTTTATTTGCAAAGGTAACCGGAAAAGTAAATTTCACCGTTAGAGGTGCATTAAAACGTCAGGTTGTTGATGTAGTTCCGGCTCAGTAGTACTAAAAATAATTTAAGCATTTTTGAATGCTTTTGTTAAAGCCCTGTCTGTGCGATAGGGCTTTTTTATTTGTAAAAACCGATGGCACATAAATAATCAAACTGTATTGATATTGAAGCAGTTGTTATGAAGTTTATTGATGAAGCAGTAATCCAGGTAAATGCCGGTAAAGGTGGCAACGGGGTGGCCAGCTTTCGCAGGGAAAAATTTATTCCTAAGGGCGGCCCAGATGGTGGTGACGGCGGTAAAGGGGGCAGTATTTATGCTGTAGCAGACCGTAATATCAACACGTTAATCGATTATCGATTTGCACGGGTTTATCGTGCAAAGAACGGCGAGAACGGCCGAGGTTCAGACTGTTACGGGAAGGGGGCAGAAGATATTGTCTTGCGCATGCCGGTCGGTACAGTCATTAGGAATATCGAAGCTAATGCGATAGTGGCAGACCTTACTCAGCATGAGCAGCAGGTACTACTTGCCAAAGGTGGTTCGGGTGGTCTCGGTAACCTGCATTTCAAATCAAGCACAAATCGCACGCCGCGCCAGTTTACCTATGGCGAGGCAGGGCAGACATTTGAATTGAAACTGGAACTCAAAGTATTGGCCGATGTAGGATTACTGGGTATGCCGAATGCTGGTAAATCAACATTGATCCGCTCAGTATCGGCAGCACGACCCAAGGTTGCAGATTATCCCTTTACTACGCTAAAACCAAATCTGGGTGTGGTTCGTGTTGATATGGATCGCAGCTTTGTTATGGCCGATATTCCCGGTCTGATCGAAGGTGCCGCAGAGGGCGCGGGTTTAGGGCATCGTTTTTTAAAGCATTTATCACGAACCCGATTATTGCTTCATCTGGTCGATATGGCACCGTTTGACGCCACAGTAGATACGAAGCATCATGTTCAGGCGTTAGTGAATGAGCTACGCAAGTTTGATGAATCGCTATACGATAAACCAAGATGGCTGGTTTTAAATAAAACGGATATGCTCCCTGAAGATGAACGTGAAACTGTTTGTAAGGATTTTGTTCAGGAGCTAGGGTGGCCAGGCCGGTTTTTTATCATTTCGGCGTTAACAGGAGAGGGGTGTCAGCAATTAAATTACGCTGTTATGGATTATCTCGAACAGCATTTGTCTACAAATGGGTTAGAGACTGGCAAATGATAAATTTAAACATATTCTGATCATGTTAAAAACAGCGCGACGGATTGTGATCAAAGTAGGCAGCAGCCTGGTAACTAATCAGGGCAAAGGTCTTGATCATAGTGCATTGCAACATTGGGCTGAGCAGATTAACCGGCTTAAACAAATGAATAAAGAAGTCGTGCTGGTGTCGTCAGGTGCAGTTGCTGAAGGTATGCAACGTCTGAATTGGAATACTCGGCCGACCGCTTTATATGAACTGCAGGCTGCTGCGGCCGTCGGGCAAATGGGATTGGCACAGGCGTATGCAGCCTGTTTTGGCTCCTATGAGCAGAAAACGGCGCAGGTGTTGCTCACACATGGCGATTTATCTGATCGGGAACGTTATTTAAATGCGCGGTCGACGTTAATGACGTTATTAAAACTGAACATCATTCCCATTATTAATGAAAACGACACCGTAGCTACAGATGAAATTCGTTTCGGTGATAACGATACGTTAGCGGCTCTGGTAACAAATCTAGTTGAAGCAGACGTATTAGTGATACTGACCGACCAAGCAGGGTTGTATACCAGTGATCCACGAAAAAATCACCATGCCACATTATTGTCAGAAGTTTGTGTAGCTGATCCAGCGTTATTGAAGATGGCTGGGGGCGTCGGAAGTAAGATAGGCAGCGGCGGTATGCTGACCAAGGTTATGGCCGCAAAACGGGCTGCGCGGAGTGGTGCACATACTATTATCGCCTCAGGTCATGAAGTTGATGTGTTGGTACGTATGGCGGATGGCGAAATTTTAGGTACCCGGTTGATGGCGACAATACCTGTTCTGGCGGCTCGTAAGCAATGGTTAGCCGACTATCTGCAGATCCGAGGAACGGTTACCCTGGATCAGGGCGCCGTTCATGCATTAGTAGCCGATGGTAAAAGCTTGCTTCCTATAGGAGTAACCAATATAAACGGCAATTTTGAACGTGGTGAGGCGGTTGCTTGTCTGACATCAGAGGGTCGTGAAGTGGCACGGGGGCTCATTAATTACAATGCTACAGAAACCCGGAAGATTATGGGTAAGGCCAGTACACATATCGAAAATATTCTTGGGTATGTGGACGAGGCGGAATTAATTCATCGGGATAACCTGGCTGTTTTCTAGCGCAGCAATTGCACCACTTTATACAGATAAATACTAAGCAGGTAATTTTAATGTGTCTTATCAGGAGAAAATTGATAAGGGAATTAACATAAGTTAAATCTACTCAATATGGAGTGTGAGACTATAGCTCAGGTCGGTGACATTAATTTATTGGAGAGATGGTTATGAAACAATCTGGCCTAAAGCTGCTTACGCTTGCTGTTGTTTTTTTTATTATAAGTGGTTGTGATCAAGGACCTGCAGAAACAGCAGGCGAAAAAATTGATGAAAGTATAGAAGAAAGTAAGGATTTTATCGGTGATGCTGTCGATGAGGCAGAAGATAATATTGAAGAGGCAGGCGATGCCATTGAAGACCGGACTGATGAAATCAATAGCGATTATTGATATTTTGAATAACTAAACTAAGTGCTGGTTGTGAATTTATTACTAAAAGCATTTGTACAACAGGAACCAGAGTCTAAGCAAAATCCGGATGAACAGATTAGATGATATACATTTGTTCTCCTGCCGTTAGCAAAAATATCAGGTGATTTAATGGCCAGCGCCGATTCCTTGAATCAATTGAAAGGCAAGCCTTCTGATGACAAGCCGATTACTGTCCCAGATTCTTTCGCAGAAGTCACTCAGACATTAAAGGAAACGCTTTTTAGTATCTGGAAAGATTTTCTAGAGCATACACCGTATTTATTTGCAGGCATTCTGGTATTGTTTTTAACCTGGTTTGCAACTAATCTGGTTGCAAAAATAGGGAATCGTTTATTCAATCTTAGGCGTTTACGCAAATCGCTAAGAGATTTGATTATACGGTTGATAATCATTGGAATCTGGATTGGTGGTTTGCTGTTGGCCGCGATGTTTTGGTTTCCGGGACTAACACCAGCTACTGCTTTAGGTGGTTTGGGCGTTGTTTCCATTGCAGTTGGGTTTGCTTTTCAGGATATTTTCGAAAACTTTTTTGCAGGAATTCTTTTGCTGTGGCGGTTTCCATTTGAAAATGGAGATTTTATAGAATGTCAAGGTATCACAGGAAAAGTTGAAGCAGTGAATATCCGTATGACAGAAATTCGTTTAACCACCGGTGAGCTCGTTCTGGTACCGAACTCAACACTATTTAAAAACCCGGTAAACGTGTTAACTAACAAGTCGTTCAGAAGACTGACTGTTATTACAGGTGTCGCTTACTCTGAGAATGTTTCTCAAGCAGTGCAAGTTATCGAAGAAGCGGTAAAAGCATGCCGTACTGTCGAACAGTCGCAACCTGTGGAGATTTTCCCGCAGGCATTTGGATCCAGCAGCATTGACATAGAAGTCACTTGGTGGACTGGCAACAAGCCTGTTGATCTTCGCCGTTCACGGGGTGAGGTTGTAACGGCTGTGAAGGCCGCATTGGATAAAGCTGGAATCGAAATCCCTTTCCCTTATCGCACACTTACGTTCAAGGAACCGCTTTCAGTTTATAATAACAACGCGGAAAAATGATTTTTTAGCAGCCACATGTGAGGTCAACCCATAATGTGGTTCTTGACGATATCAAATTGAATTTTTTCTGCTTGAATTATTAACATCTAGAACGTATTTGCTGTGGCCGAACTACCGGATATAACCCGTACCAGAATAGCTGCAATTGACTGGATGCGCGGTATAGTGATGATATTGATGGCACTGGATCATGCCTCGGGATTTTTTAATGACGGTCGTCTTTTTACCGATTCAATTTTGCTCTATAAAAGTGGCAGTGTGCTGGCAACTGATCAGTTTCTGACACGATGGGTGACTCATATCTGTGCACCAACATTCATTTTTTTGACAGGTGTCTCAATGGTATTCAGTAATGCGGGACGGTTGTGTCAGGGTATGTCGCAAACAGAAATCGACCGGGAACTTCTGATACGCGGTGCTGTTATCGTTTTGCTTGATCTGTGTGTGTTGTCGGTGGCGGCAGAAAAACCGGTGTTACAGGTATTGTATGCAATTGGCGGCAGTATGATGATGATGGTGTGGGTGAGCCGTTTAAAAGCATGGGTTGTTTTAATTTCGGCAGCCGCGATCTTGATTGGCACTGAACTGCTACTGATGACAATATGGAACCCCAGTAGTGAAACGCCGCTATGGCTGGCAGTGACTTTCGCGCCAGTATTTACTGATGCCTATTCCGTACTATATCCGGTAATGCCATGGCTGTCAGTGATGATGCTCGGTTGGGTATTTGGTAAATGGATGATGCGGGTGTCGGAACATTCTTTCTCAATTAGCCGGTTATTGTTAGTTTGTGGGGTCTGTGCACTAGTGCTGTTTGTCGTAATTCGTGGCCTGGACGGCTATGGCAACATGTTTATGTGGCTCGAAGGCAATACAATTGTTCACTGGCTACATGTCAGTAAATATCCGCCCAGTTTGTCATACCTTTTGCTGGAACTGGGTCTAATGGCAATAATTCTGAGTGTTTTGGTATGGTTTGAGTCTGTGTCAGTTGTGTATCGTAACGGATTGATCATAGTATTTGGACAAACAGCGTTATACTTCTATCTGATGCATTTCGCCGTATTGGGGTTGCTTAGTCTGATATTTGAGACGCGTGGTCTTGGAATGGCTTATGTGATGACGGTTATTGCTTTGATTATACTTTATCCGCTTTGTAGGATTTATCGCGCGTACAAGTGGCGGAATCCACAGAGTTTCTTGCGTTTTATATGAGTCTCAGTTTAGACTGCTGAAGATTCATAGTGCTATAAAACCAATGTCATGACTATTAAAAAGATTTTGATCGTCGATGATTCGCCTACAGAGCGGCATATGTTGTCAGCGATGTTAATACCCCATGGCTATCAGATTATTATGGCTGAGGATGGCGCGCAAGCAATTGCTAAAGCGAAAACGGACCTGCCGGATCTTGTTCTAATGGATATTGTTATGCCGGGTATCAACGGCTTCCAGGCTACACGTCTGTTTGTTAATGATGAATTGTTGGAAGAAATACCCATAATTATTTGTAGTACAAAGGGTCAGGAAATCGATAAGATCTGGGGGATGCGACAGGGTGCTAGGGACTACATTGCAAAACCGGTTATTGAAGCAGAGCTGTTACAAAAAATTTCCCAATTAAATTAGGTAATGACATGGTAGCTAAAGAAACTCCCCACAATACAATGCATGCATGCACTTCGGAAATGTCTGATGCGGTTCTTGGTATATTGATTGGCGAAGCTCGGTATCTGGTTTTTATGAGAGAAGTCAGTGAAGTTATTCAGATGTCTGAATTTGTTTCGGTACCTTATACACATGCTTGGTTTATGGGCATGATTAATGTTCATGGAGATTTGTATGGTATTACAGATTTAGGTATGTATTTGAGTGGGGAATCAGAGTCATTTAGTTCTAAATCCCGTATCTTGCTGGTCATGTCTAACAATAAGATAAATTGTGGTTTTATCGTACCTAATTTGCTTGGCATTCGGAATTTAAATGAATTTGAGCAGGATAATGCTGTCAGTGAAGCGTTGCGCAATGGTGTCACGCATGTATATAGAGACAAGGAGGGAATGCCTTGGTACGCGCTGGGCTTGAACATGCTGATTCAGGAAAAACAGTTTTTACAAATCGGTCGCTAATTGACGCACATGACGACACTCCCTAAAGATAAGGCTAAAATTTTAGCCGAGGCATTGCCGTATATTCAGCGTTTCCATGGCAAAACAATTGTAATCAAGTATGGTGGAAATGCCATGGTTGAGGATAATCTAAAGCAGGGTTTTGCACGTGATGTTGTGCTGTTGAAGCTGGTCGGTATGAATCCGGTGATTATTCATGGTGGTGGCCCACAGATTGATCAAATGTTGAAACGTGTGGGTAAGGAAGGTGAATTCATCCAGGGAATGCGTGTTACCGATGCTGAAACGATGGATGTAGTGGAGATGGTTCTCGGTGGATCGGTTAACAAAGATATTGTTAATCTGATCAACCGCCAAGGCGGCAAGGCCGTTGGATTAACGGGTAAGGATGGTGCATTTATCCGCGCTAAAAAAATGCTTGTCAAAAATCGTGAAAAAATTGGTGAGTGGATTAGTATTGGTCAGGTTGGTGAAATAGAATCTGTTGACCCTTCACTTATTGCCTTATTAGATAGTCAGGATTTTATACCAGTGATTGCGCCAATAGGCGTTGGTGAAGACGGTGAGTCCTATAATATTAACGCTGACCTTGTGGCAGGTAAGTTGGCTGAGATTCTACGGGCCGAGAAACTGATTTTACTCACAAATACACCGGGTGTCTTGGATAAAAATGGTAAATTATTAACCGGTCTATCTGCACAGCGCGTTGATGAATTATTTGCTGACGGCACAATTTCTGGTGGTATGCTGCCTAAAATCGGTTCTGCGCTGGATGCGGTTAAAAAGGGTGTTAAATCCTGCCATATCATCGACGGGCGAGTTGAGCATGCGCTTTTGCTTGAAATTCTTACAGACCAAGGTGTCGGTACACTGATCAGATACCAATAGCTCGTTCGTTGTTCCTGATTTACAATCACTCTGTATTTTTGGCTATGCTATTGCTGCGATATCAGAGCTTCCTGGGTAAATTTTTTTCTACTGCATTTAAAATTCCTCGCAAAATATTAACTTCTTCTTTTTCAAGCCGCGTACGTGAAAATAGCCGGCGAATTCGCTGCATTAGTTTTTTAGGGTGTTGGGGATTTAAAAAACCAATTTGGATCATGACCTGTTCGAGGTGCTGATAATAGCGTTCGGCCTCATCCAAAGTAGCCGGCTCGTGTTGCAAAGATTTTACAGGCTCAATGGTGTTATGGTGTTTAGATACTGCCATTCGCAGTTCATAGGCCATTACCTGTACCGCACTGGCCAGATTAAGTGACGGGTATTCCGGGTTAGTTGGAATGGTTATTTTTAGCGTACATTTGCTCACCTCCATCGCTGTCAATCCGGATGTTTCTGCTCCAAAAACCAGTGCAACGGGGTGATTTACTGCATGTTCCAGTAAAACGCGTGCACCCATGTGTGCATCATAGATTTCATGCTCCAATTCACGCGAGCGGGATGTTAATGCGGCGGCAAGTACGGTGCCATTTAATGCGTCATCGATATTGCTGCACACCTGAGCATGATCGAGTAAATCTCGGGCGCTGACCGCACGAATATCTGCATTGATATCCGGAAAAGACTGCGGGTTCACCAGGTACAGTGATCTTAATCCCATTGTTTTCATCGCGCGCGCGGCGGCACCAATATTACCGGCATGGCTGGTATGACTCAATACAATACGTATATTGCTAAGAGCGCTAGAATTCATTTTGTATTATTGCTGGAAAGAAGTGGTCAAAATTGACTTACCTCTTATAGTATTTAAGTGAACGCAGTTCAATATACGCCTGATTTTTTGAACTATTTGAAATCATTGTGTTGTAGTAACCGCTTTGCGTAACCGTTTTAAATGGGCGTCGATAGTCTTTGTGTTTAATTGTAGACCGAATGATTGCGATGCACTAAATTTTTGACATTGTCTGCTCAGCATAGATGAGAGCATGAGCTCGCCGAGCTCGCTACGATAATGCGCGGGTTCAGCAAACCATTGAAGTTGTTCTCCTAGCTTGCCTTTTGGCGGTGGGGGCTCTGTGGAGTATTGGTCTACAGTATTAAAATCCCACAATTCAACCTGATAGGTATCTGAGATTCGCAGAATTTCTTGTTTCCATGCCTCAAATTCCGACCATAGCTTTGCCTGTACGATTTGTTTGAGATAGTCGATGTGATAGGGATTAATAAACAGAATTACCGAGATGTTTTTGGAAGCCGATATTTCAAGAAACTGCCGCAAGTCTTCGAAGTCGTTTGAAAGTGTGTTGTCAGAATAGCGAATACTGAGATTTGGACGATTAAAGATTGCTTCAAGCTCGAGTTTTTTTTGTTCAAATAAAACCCACTGTCCTTCAGACTCTGTAATTTGATTCAATTCATGATATGGATTGAATCCATTTGTATCGCGAGTAGCACCATAACTGGCTTTTTGAAGCAAAACTGTAGTTGCCGAATCAATTAATGTATTCAATGAAAAAAGTGTTGTTAAACGATCTGCCATTCTCCGGTGAAAGTGGTTAAACGCTAAAGCATCAGTAACTTCAGGTGCTAGGCGTAGCGCATCCTCGGATAGATTGCGCTTATTTGAAGTTGCTGTTTTTTGCTTCGAATCAACGAGAAAATCAATAAAATCAATGCCCATGATGATTGTTTCGCCGCCTCCAGTATGAATCGCATGAAGCGCATACAATGACTGTAGGTGAAAGCTGGCGCCTGGAATTCCCATATTGTAGACAGGTTTTTCAGAGGGATTCCAGCACTCACTGTGAGGGTTTATTCCCATTTCGGGTCTGGAATTACCGCCTATGACAGTTTTTGGAGCAATTCTTTCCGCCTGATAGGGCTTGAATACACGTGTTCTCTCAATAGCAGTTGGTTTAACCGAATTAAAGCCTGGTATACGCTCGTATCCGTAAACGTCGTAGGGGTCAACAAAATAATTGACTAAAGCTGTTATAGAAGCAATACAAAGACTGATCAGCACCAAACTAATACAGTAATGATAGTAAACGCCTTTTCCCTGCATATCAGTCAGAATTGAAAATAAAGAAATTCGGAAACACGCGTCATCGCAAGAATGCCGCATGTACAGGATATTGCGGTGAAAGTGGCCCAAAGTAAGCTCGGTTTCCAGTATAATTTTCTCAGCAATTTTGAGCATGGGGATAATTCGGTTTGTTCATTCGCACTGTATAAATTTATTGCCGGTTCAATGCGTGACATGATTTGCTGAGTATTGGGTAAGCAGAGAATGATCGGGAAAAGGACAACGATCCAGCTCCAGGTGAAAACAAATTGTCGGCCGCCGCCAATAAATGTTGTTAGGCCAGCAGATTCGAGGACTACCCAGATGCTTCCCATGTGATTTGCTATTAAACTGGCAACTGCGCTCGGTATTGCAATGCCATTGAAACCAGACATACCTTGTAAAATGTTCAGCGCCGCTTCAAATGTATTGGCACGAAAAAAAACCCAACCAACGACGACTGCACAGAAAGTCAAACCCCAGGAGGACAGCTTGGTTGCGGCAATGAATTTTTCACTGATTTGCCACTGTGATGTGAAATGAGACCACATATGGTTAATTACCAAATAGGTGCCATGCAAACCACCCCAGATGACGAACGTCCACCCCGCTCCATGCCATAAACCACCCAATAACATGGTAATGATCAAATTGCGGTAACGTAGTATTTTGCCTTGTCGGCTACCGCCCAGCGGAATATAGAGATAATCCCGTAAAAAGCGGGATAAAGTAATGTGCCATCTGCGCCAAAATTCAACAATACTGGTTGCCTTGTAGGGTGAGTGAAAATTTATCGGCAGTTTGATACCGAAAAGGCGTGCAATGCCAATTGCCATATCGGAATAGCCTGAGAAATCGAAGTATAGCTGGAATGTATATGCCAGTGCGCCGCCCCATGCTTCAAAGAAAGTTAAAATCTGCCCATTTTCTGCAGCATCAAATACGGGTGTGGCATATTGCGCCATCCCATCGGCGAGTACAGTTTTTTTAAATAAACCGATAGCGAAAATCGTTAAACCAATTGAGAAATGTGTGATATAGGGCTTAAAAGAAGCTCTGTGTATAAACTGCGGTAACATTTCCTTGTGATGTACAATCGGTCCTGCGATTAATTGTGGAAAAAATGTTACAAATAATGCGTAGTGCGTAAACTGATACTCTTCAGTAATACCGCGGTAAGCATCAACAAGATAAGTGATTTGCTGAAAAGTAAAAAAAGAAATCGCCAGCGGGAGCACAATCTCTCCCAGATACAAATCTGCATCAAATACATGGTTGACGTTATCAATAAAGAAATTGGCGTATTTAAAATATCCAAGCAGTCCTAAATTAAAACATATTCCCGCAATCAGCCAGATATAGCGGTGTTTATGTGCACTTGCATTAATCAGTATTTTGCCTAATCCAAAGTTAATGATCATCGAACTTATGATCAAAATAAGATAGATGGGATTCCACCAACTGTAAAAAAAGAGTGACGCCAATACCAACCACACGATTGCGGATTCTCGGTTTATTTTGGCGGTTACAAAATAGCCGATTAAGGTCGCCGGTAAGAAAACAAAAATAAATTCGTATGAATTAAATAACATCCTATTTAGCTATATATGGAAATGCTGAGCTTCGCATTTATGGAGTTATCTGCTTTAAAAACGGTAAGAAAACATGACTGTAATTAAATCCCAATCGGAGTCTCCTCCAGCGCCGGGGGATAGCGGGTTTTGTAATTGAGGATTGTCAATCGGAGATAACCATCCGGTTCCCCAAATGTGATGATAATCGGCTGCAACCATAAAATTCTTAGCAAACTCCCACCGTAAGCCTACTGTAATATCTTTTGCGGAAAAGGCGTGTTTAGGTAAGCCGGTTAATCGCGCCATTCTTTTTCCGCTTCTGTCGCCGACATCGGCAAAAAATGCATCAAAACGTAATAGGCCGGTCAATGTAGGTGTAAATCGGTATTCAGACTGCACATAAAAGCTTTCAGAAGTATTTTTAAATGGCGCATCAAAATAAGATAACGATCGGCTGCGTTCCATAATGACTCGGCCATATTCAGCAGTAAAGCTCCATTTTTCGAGATTTAGTTGCGCGGAAGCCAGAGGATAGAGTGCTTTTACGTTCCCCGAAGGGCCTAGTGACGATTTAAATTTGCGGTCAAGATTTACGATACTGAACAATAAACGAAATCTACCTTCCTTCCATTGGTAGCCTGCACGGCCGATGAGTAAAGGTCGTCCAGTCATCTTCCCAGATTCGGTGCGACCAGTTAAAAATTCTGATGCGCCACCGGTATTGTCCAGTGGATTGGCCGTAACGAATTCTGCACTTAAGGCATGATTTCCAAATGCATGGCGACCGTATATGAGACCGCCGTCGGATGAGATCATGGCTTGGCGTAATGCCAGAGCATCAAAATAAACGGATTGTGGTAATGTTGCCCCGGGGCGGGTCCAGATAACATCGCGTGTATCATTATACAGACCGAATGGGTTTTTTATTCTGCCTAAACGAATGCCGACAGCACTCTCGTCACCGAGTGGTAATTGATAATCTAAATTGGCAAAATCAAGACGGAAATTGTCCCTATCAGACCCGCCTGCATCGCGGTAAAGTCCTTGGGCCGCAATAAAAAAGTTTGGATAAATATGTCCTGCAACATTGACGCCGATTTCTCTGAAATCAAAACTACCGTCATTTTGGCTTTTGCCAAAGAAATTGTTTCCTGTTGTATAGGTGTATCCCTGGCTTGCGAATCCATGTGCGCTCCAGTCACCAATGCCGAGGTCAAGTGCTATGGCAGTCCGGCTAGAAGTCAGGCAAAGCACCGAAAGAATTAGCGCGATAAAGCAACTTGACTTTATATAAGTTGGCATGAGCTATTTTTTCCCAGGAATAATAATCAATACCTTATGCTCACCTATTCATTTCAGATTGATATATCTAGATTGCCGAATTTCACTGCAGCAATATTTTTTCATGTGTATGAGTATAACATTCATTGCTATGTGGTTTTTGTTAGTCAAGTATAAATTTATGTTATAAAAGATAATTCTCTAATAACCCTAATTTTTTGTTCAATGAGTGGGGTAATAAAAGGGCTGCAAAGAGGTTGTTTAAACAACTGTCTTGCTCGTATGAGTATATATATCATTAAAACTTCAAACTGATAGATTGAAAAACAAGAATTAAATAGAGGCTTTTTAAAATTTTATGCCGGGGATGGTGTTTTCTTTTGCTTGGTAAATGCTAAAATCCAGGTACTACATTAGCGTATCTGCAAAAACCCAATGGCCCAATCTGCAAGTATCACCACCAATGAAACACTGGAAGATTACAAAACACCACCACACTCTATAGAGTCTGAGCAATCGGTTTTGGGTGGACTGATGCTAGACAACCAGGCTTGGGATAAAATTGCAGACATCATTACCGATAAAGATTTTTATCGTCGCGATCATCAGTTAATTTATCATCATATCTGCAAGTTAATTGAGCAAAATAAGCCGGCAGATGTCGTTACTATTGCCGAGTCTTTGGAGTTGTCTGCAGAGTTACAGACTGTGGGGGGGCTCGCTTACGTTGGAACGATTGTCCAGAATACGCCGTCGGCAGCTAATATTAAACGATATGCTGAAATTGTACGAGAACGTTCCATCATGCGCAATCTTGCGCAGATAGGCGTGCAAATCACTGAGTCAGCATATAGTCCGGCGGGTCGCTCTGCGGCGAATTTACTTGACGAAGCAGAATCAAAAGTATTTGAAATTGCAGAAGAGGGCGCGCGTGGTAAGCAGGGTTTTATTGACATCCAGCCTTTGCTGAAGGAGGTTGTCGAACGTATTGAATTGCTTTACAGTCGAGACAGTCTGAACGATGTAACCGGTATTGCCTCTGGATTCCACGATCTGGATCAAAAAACCTCGGGATTTCAACCTGGTGATTTGATCATTGTCGCAGGCAGGCCATCCATGGGAAAAACTGCGTTTTCGCTTAATATTGCCGAGTATGTAGCCTTAGAGCTCGAAAAACCGGTGGCGGTGTTCAGTATGGAAATGGGGGGTGCGCAATTAGCTATGCGAATGTTGGGTTCTGTGGGACGCTTGGATCAGCATAAAGTTCGTACTGGCCGATTGGATGATGATGATTGGCCGAAATTAACTCATGCACTGGGTAGACTTAATGATGCACCCGTGCACATTGATGAGAGCGCTGCACTCAGCGCACTTGAAGTTCGTGCAAGAGCAAGAAGGCTTTACCGTCAATACAATGGGCTTGGTTTAATTGTAGTCGATTATTTACAGTTGATGTCTTCAAATAGTCCGGGAGAAAATCGGGCAACGGAAATATCAGAAATTTCTCGTGCTTTAAAAAGCCTAGCTAAGGAATTAAAAGTTCCGGTTATTGCGCTGTCGCAGCTAAACCGGAGTCTTGAACAACGGCCTAATAAGCGCCCAGTAATGTCCGATCTGCGTGAGTCGGGTGCTATAGAGCAAGACGCTGATGTCATTCTTTTTATTTATCGTGATGAAGTTTATAACCCTGAAACTCAAGATAAAGGAATTGCCGAAATTATTATTGGAAAGCAGCGTAATGGACCGATTGGAAAAATAAATTTAACGTTTCTGGGTGAATACACTCGATTCGAAAGCCACGCTAAAACAGAATTTTATTAAATATAATTTACCACTTTGTAAAACGTGAATTGCATTCATGTTCAGAAAAAAGTAAAATCAATCGGTTAAGTATATTCATTCAGTAAAAGAATCTTTTTGCGTTGATCAATAGTTAAAAGAAGATAAGATTTAGAGGAGAAGAAAGGCGCTATGGCAAATAGTTTGCAAGCGAGAAAGAGAGCTAGACAGTCGGTTAAAAGACGTGAACATAATGTCAGTATGCGGTCGGAACTGCGTACGGCCATTAAGCATGTCAGAAAAGCAATTGAATCGGGTGACAAGCAACAGGCTCAAGCGGTTTTTAACCAAACTGCCAGTACTGTAGACATTATGGCTGATAAAGACATTATTCATAAAAACAAAGCTGCTAGACA
Source organism: Gammaproteobacteria bacterium (assembly GCA_030431985.1). GTDB lineage: Bacteria > Pseudomonadota > Gammaproteobacteria > Burkholderiales > Nitrosomonadaceae > Nitrosomonas. The sequence continues at coordinate 149 of JAUIIB010000047.1, read as the reverse complement.
AAAAAGCCGTTTGTCAGCCGCAATCAAAGCAATGGCTTGACTGGTAGAATTTGACTGAGTATTCTATTATTTTCTTGTTTAGTGAGGCGGTGAAGGGAGCTGGCGCTGCTGAGAGCAGAGGTATTTAGGTACAAATTAGAACAAGAAGA
>JAUIIB010000046.1 GCA_030431985.1 Gammaproteobacteria bacterium | reverse complement strand
CTGGAAACAGGCGCTGAATAGATTTACAATCGAATTCGAAGACCGTTTGAAGGACTACACTTAACTCAGACAGTTACACAGAAAACTTTACACTCTCTCCCGGTTTAGTTTTTGTCGCTGGATTTCAAAGCGCGGCTAAAATCAGCTTGATTCGTTCTTGTTTCTGGTACGTTTTGACGCAATATGCGTCCTGTCCAATACATTTCTCAGTTGTTTTACACTTGCCTGTAATCCGGTCAAATAGGCCGCGAGAACCGTTATTTGCGGACGCCTCTTTGAGGCGTCCTATCCATCATTTATGAGATGCTGGACTTTGTGGCTCTCTGTAGAGCATCGGAAAGCGATCAGGCTCAATACCACTTCCGGGGTTGCTGGGTTCGGAGAGCGATTTTTATCCTCAAAAACAAATATTTATTTTATTGGTGGGGTGCCTTCGCCGTTTGAAACAACAGCATCGATTTGAATCAATGCATCATTAGGTAAAGTTGAAACACCAATTGTTGTTCTTGCAGGAAGGTCATTTTTGAAGAATGTTTTGTAAACTGCGTCTACAGTATCAATATCTGCGATATTTTTAAGAGCGATATTTATTTTAACAACGTCGTCCATACTATGATCGATACTTTCTACAATTGCCTTGATATTTTTAAGGCACTGCGCAGTTTGTTCTTTTACGCCGCCGGTCACCATTTTACCAGCTGAGTCGGTACCTATTTGGGCTGAAACATGATTGTAATGAGAAAAAGCGACCGTCTGTGTCGATAGAGAACTTTTGGGTGCATCGTCCGTATTATTTGCTTCTATAATGAGGCCATGCCTGTCTTCGACAAGTTGTGGAGGGGTACCGTCTCCGTGTGACACAACTGCTTCAATTTGCACCAAAGCATCCATCGGTAAAGCCGAAGCGGCAACGACTGTCCGTGCAGGAACATAGGCGACAGCTCTGGCGATACCTGAGTCCGGGAAAAATGTTGTGTAAACTTCGTTTACGGCGTCAATATCTGAGAGGTTTTTAAGGAAGATCTTTATGTTAACAATATCGTCAAAAGGAACATCGATACTTTCTAAAATTGCCTTGATGTTTTTTAAGCTTTGTGCAGCCTGTTCCTTTACGCCACCAGATACCATTTTTCCCGATTTTGGATCGATACCGATTTGAGCTGAAATATTATTGTAATGCGAAAAAGCGACAGTTTGCGTCGATAATGAATTTTTTGGTGCGTTATCTGTGTTTCTTGATAGTTTTATGAGGTCGCCCGCTTGTGGTGCATTTGGAATTGTGCTTTCACCATTTGTAATAAGTGCTTCAATTTGTACTAAAGCATCCATAGGCAACGCTGCAACTGCGACGTTTGTTCGCGTAGGAACATAGGCTGGGAAGAATGTTTTATAAACTTCGTCTACAGCGCCAATATCGGCGATATTCTTAACGAATACGGTAATTCTGACCACATCGTCCATGGTTTTGCCAATGTCTTTCAGAATTGCCTTAATATTTTTTAGACTCTGATTTGCTTGCTCTTTTACGTTATTTGGAATTTTTCCAGTTTTGGGGTCTATCGGTAATTGAGCTGAAATATTTTGATAATGAGAGAAAGCGACAACTTGTGAATATGGGCCCACATCATTTGGTGCATTTTTCGTATTTTTTACTTCTATGACTGGATCACCGCCAGCAAATACCGAACCTGAAACAAGCAATAATGAACTGAATAGGAATAAAATAATTCTGTTATACATGTTATTGTCCTTCTGGTAGTAGAAATAAGAAAACAGACTCAATACAATATTCATGAATGGTGTTTATCAACAATTAAAAACATTCTATATTTGATAGGTTTAACATCACTCATGACAAGAAGATACCTGAATACCATTGATATCGTCAAAGTATTTTATGTCAAATAATTCTGGACTGATGAATCACCTAAACTAGGAAACGGTTTGGTCCTCAGGTGTCATCGTTCTGATTGATTATCGCAATATACGTGATAGTTTATATGTTTCTGCATATTGCTTGTTATTCCCCTTCTAGTATGAACCGCTATAATAATGAGACTTAGCCCAAAACCAAACAAGCCGCCCGATTCGGGCGGCTTGTTTGTTGTTTGGTGACTCAGCTTTTCATGCGCTATCGTTCATTGCCTTCCCGGTACCGCATGTCTATGTGAATGTTATGCTTAGTCTAAATTATTATGCCTTACTCGTAAGCGATGTGCTTCCTCGGCTTCGGCTTTCATTCTGTTTCCTTTTTTGATGAGTGATTCACCTTTTTTTATTTTAGATTCTCCTTTCGAAATTAAAGATTCACCATCATCGATATCTTCTTCGCCTTCTTCAATAAGCTCAGTTCCATTGACAATAAGTTTCTCACCATCAGACCATTTCTCGCCAATTTCTTCTAACTCGGCGCCTTGTCCGGTGAGTCTTTCGCCAAACGTTTTTTCTTTTGTTGAACTACAGGCATTTAGTGCTAAAAAAGAAAGCAAAACTACGATCAATAGAAATTTATTGTAATTCATGATGCGTTTACCTCCATTTGTAACTTTGAAATTATACTGTAAGCAGCTGTAGATAGCGCCTGTTAGTTTAGTTCTGAGAAGTATCAATAGCCTGAACGCTACACCACGATGTCGCGGGAAGCAGGGTGGGTGTCTTTTTTCCTAATATCTTAACTTCATAAAATTAGCGATTATTATAACATAGCCCCATTAATCACCCTTGAAGTCAGTCCGGTTAGTAAAGCGCATAATATAAATTTGTTAATCAGTGGTGGCAATAGAAAGGCGTATTGAATATCGGCAGTCGCTAAGGCCGCGACTTACGTTCTGCTGACCTTTCGCTGCATGATTGCTCGACCAATACATTGTGATTTTTTTCACATGGATGTAACACGTACTTCGATAATATTAAATCTTTGTTCGGGGATAACAATCATGTTGAATAATCATATACGGTTTTTGATTATTGATGATTTTCCGGGAACTCGCGGAGGTATCAAAAATCTTTTGGGTGATCTGGGTTTTTTAAATGTCGATGAAGTTGATGATGGCGTTGTAGCAATGCAAAAGCTGCAAGCTGGAAATTTTGATTTTGTAATCTCCAACTGGCAAATGTCCACGATGGATGGCCTTGCAATATTGAAAAACATTCGGGCAAAAGAAGAACTAAAGGAAGTGCCTGTATTAATGGTAACAGCGAGAATAACCAAAAAACATATTGTAGATGCGGTACAGGCGGGTGCAGATGGATTTTTGGCAAGACCATTTACGGCTGAGGTATTATTTGAAAAACTAAATTTGATTATCGGAAATACACGTGTCCCATTGGCAAAATGAGGCGAATAATTATGATTTGTTTTACGATATATAGTTAAATATAGATATTCAGAAAATAGGAAAAGTGATGCAGCATAGTCCGGGGTTTTTGAAATTAGTGAATGACGTTAAGGACCGAGTCAATGAGTGTAATTCTGCCGATGTGTTGTCCTGGATGGAAGCGGGAAAGTCATTTCATTTGATTGATGTGCGTGAAGATCACGAATATCAGATGAGCCGGGTGGCCGGTGCACGCCATCTGGGAAAAGGTATTATTGAGCGCGATATTGAGGCGCTGATACCCAATAAACAGGATATGATTGTTTTGTATTGTGGCGGTGGTTTCCGTTCCGCATTAGCAGCGGATGCGCTCATGAAAATGGGCTACACGCAGGTGCTTTCGATGAGTGGCGGTATACGTGCTTGGCGTGAGGCAAACTATGCTATTGAACATGATGATACAAATGGATAATATCCAAATGCTGAAATTTAAAATAACTGATCTTTCAGGATTTGAGTTGATTGCCCCGATTCATAGAAATGATCATCGGACAATGTCGGTAGTTGTTCTTTGAAAAAGTATTCCGGTATTCCATTCGATAACACTCTTAGCCCAGTTTCAGGATTAATATTTGCAACGGTAATACCTTCAGGCTGCTCATATTTGGCGTTGGGCTTATCTTTAAGTGCAATACGCATATAGTCCATCCATATCGGCAGTGCCGCGCGTCCTCCTGTCTCGTTTTTGCCGAGGGATTGAGGCTCATCGTATCCAATCCATGCAATAGCAACGAGGTCTTTCTGGAAACCGCAAAACCAGGCGTCAATAAAATTACTGGTGGTTCCGGTTTTTCCTGCTAAATCAGTACGCCCCAGTTGCCTTGCTCTGGCAGCTGTTCCACGGTTGACTACATCTTGCATCATATTCGTCATGATAAATGCGTTGCGTGGATCAATCACGCGTTTTGCTGTATCCAATACAGATTTTGCTTGCCTTTGCTCGAGAATGTTGCCGTTTTTATCCTCGATGCGTTTAATGAAATAAGGCCGGACCCGGAAGCCTCCATTTGCAAAGATGGCATATCCCGCAGCCAGCTGCATAGGGGTTACCGAGCCAGAGCCTAAAGCCATAGGTAAATAGGGCGGATGCTTATCAGCATCGAACCCAAAACGCGTAATGTAGTCTTGCGCATACTGTAAATCAATGGCTTGCAGGATACGAATGGAGGCAAGATTCTTTGATTTGGCTAATGCATCCCGCATACGTATCGGTCCGCTGTATTTGCCGTCAAAATTTCTCGGTTCCCACAATTTGCTACCCGTTTGAGCCGCACTGAATGATAGCGGTGCATCGTTAATAATTGTTGCTGGGGTAAATCCTTTTTCGAGTGAAGCTGAATAAATAAAGGGCTTGAAGCTGGAGCCGGGCTGTCGCCAAGCTTGTGTAACATGATTGAATTGATTCAAGTAAAAATCAAATCCACCGATGAGTGCGCGGATTGCGCCATCATTGGGGTCAATGGAAACAATCGCGGCTTCAACCTTAGGTAGTTGAACGACATGCCAAATTTTCTCAGGATCCTGTTTAACATAAATGACTGATCCGGGGCTGATCATCTTTTTATTTGTTGGTTTTTGTTCACTCAAAAATTTTTCTACAGCACTTAATCCGGCTGATTGGATTAGCAGCGTTTCACCGCCTTTTTTATATACCTGGATCGCGTTTTTATTTACTGTAAGAACAATGGCGGGAATAATGTCGTCGCTTTCGTCAATATTGTCAAATGCTTCTTCAAGTGCTCTGTCCTGGTCCGTGCCATATTTTGACAAATCAACGTGTTTTACTGGACCACGATATCCTCTGCGCTTGTCGTATGCGATTACATTGGAGCGTAATGCTTGATAAGCAGCTTGCTGATCGGTCAGGCGGATAGTAGTGTAAACATTGATGCCTCTGCTGTATGCGTCTTCTTTTAAACGTTTGTAGATGACTTTTCTGGCCATTTCGGCAATATAGTCTGCAGGCATGGCGAAGTCTCTGGATTGTTTCCGAACAGATAGAGGCAATCGCTCTAATTGCTGGTATTCATGTTCGGATATTAACTCAAGCTTAAGAAGACGGCCAAGCACATAACGTTGTCTTATTTTTGCTTGTTTGGGATTGACTATGGGGTTATAACGTGACGGTGCTTTGGGTAATCCGGCCAGCATAGCCGCTTCAGCTAAATTGATTTCTTGTAGTGATTTTCCAAAATAAGTCTGAGCCGCTGCAGCAAATCCATAGCTGCGTTGACCAAGATAGATCTGATTAATATATAGCTCAAGAATTTCATCCTTATTTAGGTTGTGTTCAATTTTAAATGCCAGCAGCGCTTCACTGAATTTTCGTGCCAACGTTTTTTCTCGGGTCAAGAAAAAGTTGCGGGCAACCTGCATGGTAATCGTGCTGGCACCCTGTCGCACACCACCGGCTGTAAAGTTTGAGTAGGCGGCGCGCAATACACCGATATAATCAATGCCGCTATGTTCATAAAAGCGGTCATCTTCAGCAGCCAGTATGGCTTGTTTAAGCTGTCCAGGTACTTTGCCGATACTGACAAGTTTGCGCCTTTCAGTACCGAACTCTCCAATTAATAATCCTTCTTCACTGTAGATGCGTAAGGGAATTTTAGGACGGTAATCAGTTAATACATCCAGAGAAGGCAATGAGGAAAATGTAACAAGCGCCGTAAAAACAAGTAGTAACGCGCCAATTACGCCTAATGCGAACAAGCTGATAATTGAATAATAAATCCAGCGGGTCTTCATACAGTTAGCGTTAAGTATCAAATGAAATCAGTTAAAACAGTTATAGGGGGTATATCTCCCTTTTTTCCACAAATCTTTGTCTGGATTGATCTGTCAGAATGTCGCCATATTTTTTGATTTTCCAAAAAGTGTAAGTGCAAATAAATGGGTTATGAAATTTGGCAGACATGGAAATTAACTAACATATGAGTATCACCTCAAACAGCGCAATGTTCAAGGGAAAATTTAATTTTAATTTTGACTTCCTGAAACTGAAATCGCCATCTTTAATCGGAGTTGATATCAGTGCTTCGTCTGTAAAAATGGTCGAATTATCAAAAGCGGGTAATGGCTATTGTATTGAACGATACGTTATAGAGCCATTACAGGCTGATGCGATCCAAGATGGTGCAATTGTTAGCATTGAAATGGTCAGCGAGAGTATTCAGCGGGGATGGAAGCGGCTAGGGTCGCGTTGTAAGAAAATTGCAATGGCATTGCCAACGTCCGATGTGATTACCAAACAAATTATTGTTCCCGCAGGGCAGCGCGAAGAAGATCTGGAGTTTCAGGTTGAAAATGAGGCCAGCCAATATATCCCCTTTGCCCTTGATGAAGTCAATCTTGATTTTCAGGTCTTAAGGCCTGCACCGAAAAATCCTCAGGAAGTTGAGGTACTGATTGCAGCATCTCGAAAGGAAAAGGTGGAAGATCGTGTGGCTGCCTCTCTGTCAGCCGGTCTTAAGACTGAGGTGATGGATGTGGAGTCTTATGCTGTTCAAACTACTTTTGAGTTAGTAAGGGAACAGCTGCCTGAGAAAAATGCGGAACAAGTTGTAGCGATTGTGGATATCGGTTCTTCAGTGATGAAAACAAATGTGCTGTATCAGGGTGAATCGGTATATATGCGCGATCAACCTTTTGGTGGGGATCAGCTTACTCAGGAAATTCATAATCAATTTAATCTGTCGTTTGAAGAATCTGAAGTAGCCAAGCGCAATGGTAGTTTGCCTGACAATTATAAAACCGACGTGTTGCAACCGTTCTGTGAAACGTTGGCTGTCGAGGTTATGCGTGCCATTCAGTTTTTTTATACATCAACTCAGTTTACAGAAATCAACTATATCCTGATTGCAGGTGGATGTGCTGCAATTCCTGGACTTGATGAAATTATAACTTCGCGCACTCAGATATGTACGCTCATCATGAATCCGTTCTCAAATATGGAACTGTCAAGCAGAATTAATCAGCGGCAAATCAATGCTGATGCGCCTTCTCTTTTAATTGCCTGTGGTTTAGCTATGCGAAGCTTTGATCCGTCATGATTAGAATAAATCTTCTTCCCCATCGAGAGCTCAAACGTAAAGCTCGTCAGCAACAATTTGCCATTTTTGCAGGAGTAATTTGTGCAGTTGGTCTGATAACAATATGGAGCGGGTACTCCGTTATTGCAGGGAAGGTCGAACATCAGCAACAACGGAATCAGTATTTGAAAGACCAAATCGCGATACTTGATAAACAAATTGCTGAAATAAGAGATATTAAAAGCCAGACTGAAGAGTTACTTGCACGTAAGGGCGTCGTAGAGACTTTGCAGGGCAATCGTTCGGAAGTTGTATATCTGTTGGACCAGTTAGTCAGATTACTGCCGGATGGTGTTTATTTAAAAAGCGTTAAACAAGAAGCACGCAGTATCAACTTAACCGGTTATGCCCAGTCAAATGCGTGGGTGTCAACATTAATGCGGAGTCTGGAAGCATCACCCTGGTTGGAATCACCTGCGTTAATCGAAATTAAAGCGGTGACAGTGAATAATGTCCGCCAGAATGAGTTTAATCTAAATATTCGGTTAACATCCGGCAGTAGCAGTAACGATGAAATAATCACAGCTAATTCAGGTACTTAATGATATTTGTGTTATGAATATTGAAGAATTACGCAATCTTGATCCTAATGATCCCGGGAAATGGCCCGCACCAGTAAGGGCGGCAACATTATTGATCTTGCTGCTAGCCATTGTTGGTGCTGGTTACTATTTTATTTGGCAAGATCAGTTGAATAACCTTGATAACATCCGTGCTGAAGAACAGACATTAAAAGACTCGTATCTGGTAAAGAAACGCAGCGCGATTAATTTGCCGCTTCTCAAACAACAATTAAAAGATATTGAGCAGTCGTTAAGTGCGCTTTTAAAGCAGCTGCCAGATAAATCGGAGATGGAGGCATTGCTGGTTGATATCAATCAGGCTGGTCTGGGTCGTGGTTTGCAGTTTGAATTATTTAAGCCCGCTGAAAACGAAACGTTGCATGAATTCTACGCCGAACTGCCTGTGTCGATCAGAGTTACTGGGGAATATCACGATATAGGTGCATTTGCCAGTGATATTGCGCAATTACCGAGGATCGTGACGCTTAATGACATTAATATTGTACCTGGAAAGGATGATGCGTTGGTTCTTGATGCTGTTGCGAAGACATTTCGCTATCTTGATGAAGACGAAGTGGTTGAACAGGGAGTTCAGAGCAAATGAAAACAAGACAGTTGGCGATGCTAAGTGCAATGTTTTTATTAATGGCGTGTGATACAGGCGGTTATAGCGATTTGGAAACTTTTGTCAGCAATTCGAGTGCAGGTATGCATGGTCAGGTTGATCCATTGCCGGAAGTCAAGTCCTATGCATTTTTTACTTATGAAGCATTTGAGATTCCAAGTCCGTTTGTTCCAAGAAAAAATGAACAGATACAGGATTCGGGAGGCGGTATCAAACCCGATTTAGATCGAAGAAAAGAGTTTTTGGAAGGTTTTCCATTAGAAAGTCTGGAGATGGTGGGTTCGTTAGAACAGGATAAAAAGATTTATGGGGTAATTAAAACGCCTGAAGGCAATTTACTGCGTGTCGGCGTCGGGAATTATCTCGGTCAGGACTACGGGGAAATTAAACAAATTTCTGAATCTGAAATTGAGCTAAGAGAGCTTGTGCAAGATGGTGTTAATGAATGGACTGAGCGTATTAGTACGCTTATGCTCAAAAATTAGGAGTCTAGCAATGAAACTATCCATTATAGGAAAAATGTTTTTGAGATTATGGTTCGTCACATTGTTATCGGTATTTTCGTGCTTACTCCATGCCGGTCCTGCTCATGAGAAATTTCCTAATCAATTAGATTCCATCGACATTTCAACATTAGAAGATGGCAGGGTTGTCGTCAAACTGTTACTGGATCAAGCATTGATAGCTCCACCGAGTGGTGTTTCTCTGAGTAATCCATACCGGATATACTTTGACTTTGATCAGGTATCCAACGAGCTCGGGAAAAATTATCAGTCGGTAGAAGAGGGTGATTTACACAGTATCAATATTGTCCAGGTCGGTGACCGTACACGTGTGGTGTTTAACTTATCTAATTTAATGCATCATGAGACTGTAATACAAGACAACATATTACTTATCAGCCTCAAATCGGTTGATGATATTCAGAAAAATGCGGGGCCAGTTGAGCATTTTTCTCATAATTCTTCTGAGAAAACGCTTAATAGTTTACTCGACATCGATTTTCGCCGCGGTGAGAGTGGCGAGGGTCAGATTGTCGTCGACTTGAAGCATGCTGGCACGGGTATTGATGTTCATCAGCAAGGCGAGAAGATAGTCGTGGAATTCATTGATACCTATTTACCCGGTAATTTAGAGAGAAGATTGGACGTGATCGATTTTGGCACGCCTATACATATGATTAACTCTAGCATGCAAGGTGATAACACACGGATGATCATAGAGCCGTCAGGACGCTGGGAGCATACAGCGCGTCAGTCAGATACGCAATTTGTTCTGGAAGTCCGCGCTTTAACAGAAGAAGAGGATGAACTTTCCAGGCGCAAACGGGCAAACGGTGGATATATCGGCGAAAAATTGTCACTTAACTTCCAGGATGTGGAGGTCAGAGCTGTACTACAGGTTATCGCCGACTTTACAAATTTAAATATTATTGCCAGTGATTCGGTTGGTGGGAATTTGACGTTGCGTTTAAGAGACGTTCCGTGGGATCAGGCGCTTGACATTGTTTTACAATCTAATGGATTAGCTAAACGCCAAACCGGAAACGTTATTTTTGTTGCGCCGAGTAAGGAGATGGCTGATAGAGAACTGTTGGAGCTGGAGGCTAAACAGCAAGTTACTGAAATGGAGCCACTTACCACGGAAACGTTTCAATTAAATCACCGCAGAGTAGACTCCATTTCATTTGAAGGTATGCTCAGTGCGCGTGGCACAATTAACTTGGATGAAATTAGTAATACTTTAACCGTTAATGATATTCCAGAAAAAGTTGCTGAGATTCATAAGCGGATTAAACGTCTCGATGTGTATGAGCGCCAGGTCATGATTGAGGCGCGAATTGTAGAAGCAACCGAAACCTTTAGCCGTGATTTAGGCGCACGGTTTGGTGTTAAAAATATTAGCGATATCGGCAACAGCCGGTTAGGTATTTCGGGTAATGTAGTCGACTCAAGTAACCTGGTTATTGGGGAAGAAGTGCCTGCGGGAGAAAATCTGAATGTGAATCTGCCTGCTGCCGGAGCGGCTTTACTTGGCGGGCCTGCAACACTAGGTCTCAGTTTGTTAAAAATCAATGATTCCCGATTAATTAACCTGGAGTTATCGGCGCTGGAAACCGATACCAAGGGGCGTGTCATCGCAAGCCCCCGTGTTGTGACAGCGCATGGTGTCGAGGCGATCATAGAACAGGGCGATCGTGTTCCCTATCAGCAGGCAACAAGCAGTGGCGCAACCAGCATCAGGTTTATTGATGCGGTGTTAAGCCTTAAAGTCAGGCCGCTGATAACTTACGATAATCAAATTGATATGGAACTCAGTGTTAATCAGGATCAGATTGGTGAAAGCGTCAATGCGTTCTTACCGCCGGCGATTAATACCAAACAAGTTACCACCAAAGTTTTGATCGAGAACGGTGGTACCGTTGTTATCGGTGGTATTTTCGAGCGTAATGAAAACAAAATCGTGAATAAAGTGCCGCTGCTTGGGGATATACCTTATCTCGGACATATCTTTAGAAATACGGCCAAGGTAGACAATAAGCGGGAACTGTTGGTTTTTGTAACGCCTCGTATTTTGCATGATAAATTAAGTCTACAGTAAATCTATTGTCCAGATTGAAATCCATGCTGTCGCCATGCTTCGTAGGTCATAATGGCGACAGTGTTGGATAAATTCAGGCTACGGCTTTCGGAAACCATCGGTACGCGAAGACGCCTGTCATCTGAAATGCTGCTCATGATAGTATCCGGTAATCCTTTTGTTTCCGATCCAAATAAAAACGCATCTCCAGAACAGAATTCAACTGAGTTGTAACGCGTTTTGCCTCGAGTGGTAATGGCAAAAAGACGTTTTGAATCAATCTGGTTTATGCAATCCATCCAGCTTTCATGAATTTTGACGGATGCAAATTCATGATAGTCTAAGCCGACGCGCAACAGTTGTTTGTCACGTAATATAAATCCCAGTGGTTTTATTAAATGAAGCTGTACGCCAGTATTAGCGCACAATCGGATAATATTGCCGGTATTTTGGGGAATTTCTGGTTGATGTAGAATAATATTGAACATGTGCGATGTGTGGCTGTTTTATATGGCTAGAAATAAGCGTCAGATTCTATGAGAAACGGGTTTGTTTGTGCCCTGGCAATCACCCAGTTGGTAATTTTGTCTGCACCTTGTTTGTGGAGTTGGGAAGCCAGTGAATCCAGTGTTGAGCCTGTCGTCATTACATCATCTACAACTGCAAGGTGCATACCTGATAAATTCATGGTGCCGTCAAAAGCGTTTTTAACATTACTGTTACGCATTTTCCAGGGTAATTCCGTTTGGGGTAGCGTATCTTTAACGCGCATACAAGCTTCTGGTAATAATTCGATGTTTAATTGTTTTGAAATATGACGGCTTATTTCCAGTGCTTGGTTAAATCCTCTTTCATATAAACGCCTGGGGTGTAACGGCATAGGGATAATGGCATCCGGAAATTCTTTTGTCGATATTGTCTTAAGTCTGTCGACAAGCAATTTGGCCAGAATCGGGGCCATAGTAAGCTGCATTCTGTATTTCAATGCATGAATCAGCACATCTACCGGGAAAGTATAATTAAGCGCTGCAACAGTAGCGGAAAATACCGGTGGATTTTTCATGCAAGTACCGCAGTAATCGTCCTGACTAAAGGTGATATTCCTTGAGCATGATATACAATGACGGTTTGTTTGCCTTGGCAAATTTTCGAAGCAGGCATCACAAAAATCAGCGTCGGATATTGCGTCGCAAAGAATGCAGTTCCTATAAAATATATGTTTCACGAGATTCGAGTTGGGAAAAATTCGCTTAAATTGACAATGGTGTCTGAATCCGTAATCATCCTTTTCATTATCAGTTGAAAGAAACAAACTAACAATCTAATTTTTATTTAAGGAAACAGATATGCGTTGTAATTCAATTACACCAGAGTTGGACGATGATGGAAATGCCGGAGAAATGAAAAAAGCGCAAAAAGAACGCAATTCAAAAAAATGGTGTGTTGAAGAAATACGAGCGCTACTTGATAGGCCCTTTAATGATTTAATTTTTCAAGCGCAACACGTACATCGCGAATTTCATGCCGCGAATACGGTGCAATTGTCGACCCTCATCTCTGTTAAAACAGGGGGCTGTCCCGAGGACTGTGGATATTGTCCTCAGGCTGCGCGGTATCATACCGGTGTAGAAAATCAGGCGATGCTGTCTGTCGAAAGCGTGGTAAGTGCTGCCAGTGCAGCTAAGGAGCAAGGCGCAACGCGATTTTGTATGGGTGCAGCTTGGCGGGGGCCTAAGCAGCGTGACATCGAAAATGTTAAACAAATGATCAGTGCTGTAAAAGCGCTGGGTATGGAAACCTGCGCGACACTAGGGATGTTAAAACAAGGACAGGCACAGCAGTTAGGTGAAGCGGGCTTGGATTACTATAACCATAATCTGGATACGTCTCCTGATTATTATGAGGCAATTATCACTACACGGGACTATCAAGATCGCCTGAATACTTTACAAGAAGTTCGTGAAGCGGGGATTAATGTGTGTTGTGGTGGAATTGTGGGTATGGGTGAGACACGTGAAGCGCGTGCCGGATTAATTGCGCAGCTCGCTAATTTAGACCCTTATCCGGAATCCGTACCGATAAATCATCTGGTACAGGTTGAGGGCACACCACTCTATGGTACGGCTAAGCTGGATCCATTGGAATTTGTCAGGACGATTGCCGTAGCTCGTATTACCATGCCTAAGGCCATGGTTCGATTGTCAGCCGGAAGGCGGGAAATGTCGGAAGCGGTACAGGCACTCTGCTTTCTGGCCGGTGCCAACTCGATATTCTATGGCGATAAGTTACTAACTACCGGAAATCCTGAAGTGCAGCAGGATCAAGCTTTGCTCAACAAACTAGGAATTGAATCTTTAACGTAGTCATTCAGCATGATTCTGAATTGTATACTCAGTAAGCAATGTCCTTCGATTTAGCCGGGCGATTATTAGTTCGGGAGAAAAACGGTCTAAGACGTTATCGCACTGTCCTTGAAGGCCCTCAGTCGAAATATGTTGGCATTGACGGACGCAATTACTTGTCTTTTTGCAGTAATGACTATCTGGGACTGGCCAACCATCCGGTATTGGTTCAATCAGCTTGTGAAGGTGCGCAGCGTTATGGTTTAGGGGCTGGTGCGTCACATTTGGTTTCCGGGCACAGTGCCGCTCATCATGAACTCGAAGAAGCGTTGGCGTCGTTTGCCGGGTTTAATCGTGCCTTATTGTTTTCATCCGGTTATATGGCCAATATCGGTGTGGTAACAGCGCTGGTTGGACGCCACGACGTTATTTTTGCTGACAAACTGAATCATGCCTCGCTCAATGACGCGGCGATATTGTCCAGAGCAAGGTTGATTCGCTATCCGCACCTTGATTTAACGGCATTGGAAAAGTGCCTAAGAGACTCTAAGGCGAAGCGCAAATTGATTGTTACCGATGCTGTATTCAGCATGGACGGTGACGTTGCGTCAGTCGAAGATTTAATCAAACTCAGTGAATGCTATGACGCATATTTATTGTTAGACGACGCACATGGTTTTGGTGTATTGGGAGAATCCGGGCGCGGCGTATTGTTTACTGAGAACGCCGCTACTAGAGCTACGACTGATGCAACGCATTCTCGGCAGGTTATTTATATGGCTACACTAGGTAAAGCTGCTGGTGTTTCCGGTGCGTTTGTTGCTGCATCATCCGATATTGTCGAAACACTGATACAAACTGCCAGAAGCTACATCTATACGACTGCAAGTCCACCCTTGTTGTCCCATGTGTTATCACATAGTTTGCAATTAATTGAACGGGAAGGCTGGCGGCGCAAGCGTTTATTTCAATTAATTAATCAGTTAAAGCACGAATTGCAGACTTTACACTGGCGTTTGTTGTCGTCAAATACACCCATTCAGCCCTTGCTTGTCGGTGATACGCATGAGACAGTGTGTATTAGTGAGAAATTGAAAGCAGAGGGTATTCTGGTACCGGCCATTCGACCGCCCACTGTACCGCGGAACATGGCACGATTAAGAATTTCATTATCCGCCTCACATCAGGAAGCTGATATTGTTCGTTTGGCTACAGTACTGCGTAATTTGGTATAGCTACTTTCGTACACTGATTTTGTTGCCGCTCATGTCTAATAGAAATATTTATGTTGAAACCCACGGTAATGGCCCCGATCTGGTCCTCTTACATGGCTGGGCGATGCATGGTGGTGTGTGGCAGGGCGTGAGCGATCGGTTGATGCAGCGGTTTCGTATACATGTGCTCGATCTGCCTGGACATGGGTTTAGTCGCGCTTGTGAGTCTGACGATTTTGATCAAATGGTTGAAGTCGTACAGGCAGTGTTACCGGAGAATTGTATTATCTGTGGTTGGTCGTTAGGTGGACAAATTGCGATGCAGTTGGCATTGCGTGATCCGCAGCGCGTAAAACAATTAGTACTTGTTTCTTCAACCCCTTGTTTTGTGAAGCGCACCGATTGGCCATGGGGTATGGAAAGTAAGTTTTTGCAATTATTTATGGAAAATCTGCATCAAAACTATCGTGCCACTATAAATCGTTTTTTAACCTTACAAATCAATGGAGAGCTTAAAGGAACAAATACTTTGGGGCAGTTACGACAATATTTTTTTGAGCGCGAACAGCCCAATTATGAAGCATTGCGAGTGGGACTGACAATACTGCAAACAAATGATATGCGTGAAAAATTGTCTTGTATCGAACAGCCTGTCATATTGTTACATGGTGCCAATGATGTTATAACCCATCCTTCAGCAGCACAATGGATGGACAAGCAGCTAAAACATTCTAAGTTAGTGATGTTCCCGCATTGCGGGCATGCACCATTCTTGACTGACCCCGGTAAATTTATATCAAGCTTTAATGAATCCTAATACACTGGATAAACGCCAATTGCGCTATGCATTTGGGCGTGCCGCGGAACATTATGATCATTCTGCAGTTCTACAACGGGAAGTGAATGACCGTATGTTTGCGCGCCTGGACTATATGAAATATGTTCCCGGTACGATTCTCGATGCCGGTAGTGGAACGGGTTATGGTACCCGGAAACTGAGTAAGCGGTATCCGGATAGTTGTTTGGTCGCCGTGGATATTGCTCAGGCCATGTTGCAGTATGCGCAGCCGGAAGTGGCATGGTGGAAGCGTTATTGGCCTTTTGATAAAAAACAGACGCAATATATCTGCACGGATATTGAAACGTTACCGATTAAAGATGACGCTATCGGTATGATTTGGTCAAATCTGACAGTGCAATGGTGCAACGATCTTGATCGCACATTTCGTGAAATGAGCCGGGTATTGCAAGCTGACGGTCTTTTGATGTTCAGTACATTTGGACCCGATACACTACAGGAGCTGAGACGGGCTTTTAGCCAGGTGGACGACTTCGTACATGTTAATCAGTTTATGGATATGCATGACATCGGCGATATTCTGGTACACAATCGTTTCGCAACACCTGTAATGGATATGGAGTATATTACGCTGACGTATAATGACGTTACAGGTATTATGCGCGACCTCAAAGCAATCGGTGCGCATAATGTGGCGCAGGGTAGACGGCAGGGATTAATGGGGAGAGAGAAATGGCAGAAGGTCATAGACAATTATGAGACGCTGCGGAGTAAAGGTAAACTGCCGGCTACGTATGAAGTGATTTATGGTCATGCCTGGAAGTTACCACCAAAGGAAACCGTGCTGACTCCAGAAATTCGCAAACAGATTCTTACGCGATAACCTATATTTGCAGTACTGGTTTGATAGATGCGTTATTGTAGATCAATCATGATTATGTCTGGCAAATTATTTGTTTTTTAATTGTGTATGAAGACGCTTAACACTGATATTGCAATTATCGGCGCTGGGACGGCAGGCCTTTCAGCGTACGGTGTTGCCAAGCAGGCTACTTCAAATATCATTCTGATTAATGAGGGGTATTACGGTACGACTTGCGCGCGGGTAGGATGTATGCCCAGTAAGGTTTTTATCCAGGTTGCTAATGACTATCACCGGCGACTTCATTTAGAGAAGCAAGGCATTTATGGAGGAGACCGAATAACTATTCGAACGGATGAAATGCTTCGGCACGTGCGTGCTATGCGCGATTATTTTGTCGATTTTGTACTTGAAACGGTCGAAGAAATTGGTAGTAACAACATACACGGCAAAGCCAGGTTTTTGGCGCCCGATACGTTGCAGGTCGATGGACAGGTTATTCAGGCCGGTAAAATTATTCTGGCAACTGGTTCTACGCCGTTTATTCCGGAACCACTCAAATCAATCCGTTTAAACAACCCAGGTAGCGTGTTGACCACGGATGAATTGTTTGAATTGGAAAATTTACCGGACTCGATTGCCGTCATTGGTACCGGCCCAATCGGTCTGGAACTGGGGCAGGCGCTTCACCGTATGGGCACCGCAACGCATATTTTTGGTCGTTCCCGTAAAGTGGGAGGCCTGACTGACTCCGATGTCATCGAATATGCTATTGAAGTCTTTCGGAATGAGTTATCGCTTGATTTCGCTCCGAAATTGAGTTACGCCGCTCATGAAAATGGTGTAACTATTTCTTGGCAAGATGAAGGTGAGCAAAAACATATTCAAGTTGAAAGTGTCATGGCGGCAACCGGACGGCGTCCGAATATTCAAGATCTCGGTTTGGAAGAAATAGGTGTACCGTGTGATAAAAAAGGCGTGCCGGAATTTAATCCGACAACGATGCAAATAGCCAATTTCCCGATTTTTATCGCGGGAGACGTGACAAATATACAGCCGGTCTTACATGAGGCGAGCGATGAGGGGAAAATCGCCGGTTGGAATTGTACGCACGACATCGCTGCATTCCGCCGGCGTACGCCGCTGGCTATTACTTTCTCGGAGTCCAATATCGTTCGGCTTGGTAAGTCTCGTAGTGAATTAACAGATGGTACCTACGAGATTGGTGAGGCTTTGTTTGATACCCAAGGACGCGCCACTATCCAGCAGCATAATAAGGGCATGTTGCATTTATACGGTGACAAGAAAAATGGACTGATACTGGGTGCAGAGATGATCGCCCCTGCGGGCGAACATTTCGGTCATCTTTTATCCTGGGCGATCGAAAGTAAGATGACGGTTTTCGATGCTCTGGCAGCCCCGGTTTATCATCCAGTTTTGGAAGAAGGGCTGCGTACCGGATTAAGGGATTTAGCTCAAAAAATTGATCCAAATCGACAAGGCCTGGAGCTTTTCTATCAAAACCCATCGTAGTGGGGGTATGTAGTTGCCGGAATACAATTGCTGATACGATGTCCAACTGAAATTGTTACAGTGGTATAGCGTCAACTGAAGTGATAATCGAGACTGTAACAAATTCTGTGTAACTGTTTATCATTAACCCCGGATATGGGAAAGGATAAACAGACGATGAAGAACAAAGAACTACAAGCGATAGCTGAATTAGCGG
>JAUIIB010000003.1 GCA_030431985.1 Gammaproteobacteria bacterium | reverse complement strand
GTTTGATCATGGCGCATGATGCGCGCATGAACCTGAAGAAATGGGATAGTGTAACGTGTCGGGCGTGTCATAAGAATCCTGATCCACCTGGAGACGATGCACAGGCGGCGCACAAGCGGATGGAGACGCATGGTGCGACGTGTATCGATTGTCATCAGAACCTGGTACATGAAGAAGTAGAGATGACGGACCTGGATGCGAGTTTGGCATCGGGAGAGATGGTCATGAAGTCTGACGACTGGGATAACTGGGAAGGTGAAGACGACGATGATGAAGACGAAGACGAAGACGATGATGTCGACGAAGACGATGACGATGACGACTACTAAGTATCTGCTTGATGATATGTTGTCATAAAATTGTAACAGTACTGAAGCTATCATTGATGGCTTCAGTACTGCGATTTTATTCAGTGTGAAAAGTACTGTAAGTTTCCGGTACCAGGAGAATCCTCAAAAGATGAAACCTGAATTAAATAAAAATAAACGAATCTTGTGTCAAAGCAATCATCCGAAAAAACAGATCATGTAGGCAGGTTGGGCTATAGTTATCGTCGTAATTTGCACGAGCGATTCATAGAGTCTGTTTTATTTTTGTCCGCGTTTCTTTCCGTTATCATTATGCTCGCTATCATTGCGATGCTAGTGAAAGAATCCGTCATATTTTTTCAACATGTTTCGATCTGGGAGTTTTTGACTGACACACAGTGGACGCCACTGTTTAATGATGCCCATTACGGTATTTTGCCGTTAGTCACGGGTACTTTAGTCAGTTCGATGGTAGCACTATTAGTGGCGCTGCCGCTTGGTACAATTATTGCCATATACTTGTCAGAATTCGCGCCTTTTGCCGTTCGTGAAGTTGCTAAGCCTTTTTTAGAGTTGCTGGGCGGTATTCCAACTGTGGTTTACGGTTATTTTGCATTACTTTTCGTAACGCCTTTGTTGCAACTGATTTTTCCACAATTACCGGGTTTTAATTTGTTGTCTGCGGGATTGGTAATGGGGATCATGATAATCCCGTACGTCAGTTCAATGACTGAGGACGCTATGCGTGCTGTTCCCATGCATTTGCGTGAGGGTTCATATGCCATGGGCGCTACGCGATTTCAAACTGCAGTTCGCGTGGTAGCGCCTGCTGCTTTCTCGGGGATTGCTGCTGCTTATATTTTGGGTATTTCCAGAGCCGTGGGTGAAACAATGGTCGTAGCGATAGCGGCAGGAATGCAGCCTAATCTGACATGGAATCCTATGGAGCCTGCGGCGACAATTACAGCCTATATAGTTCAAGTTAGTTTGGGGGATTTGCCGCACGGCAGTATAGGGTATCAAACAATTTTTGCTGCGGGATTAACGCTATTATTGATGACGCTGGTGTTTAATATTATTGGACATATCATGCGTAAACGTTACCGCGAAATTTATTAAACCCATACCTAATTAAAACTGCATGAACAACGTGAACGATCTGGATGTACTGAGAAAAATAATTGGACGTCATAAACGCTGGGATCTACTGTTTATGATCGTCGGTATTATTGCCTTAATGATTGCAATTCTGACGTTTATTGCGCTGTTTGCACAAATGCTAGTTGATGGTATGCCAAGACTGTCATGGGATTTCTTTACCTCCTTTCCATCACGTCGTCCAGAATCAGCCGGTATTTTATCAGCATGGGTGGGTACAACACTCGTAATGCTGGTTACCGCTGCATCAGCTGTGCCTTTGGGAGTGAGCGCCGGCGTTTATCTTGAAGAATATGCACCTAAAAACCTTTTTACGGAAGTGATTGAGATTAATGTCACCAATTTGGCTGGCGTGCCCTCTATTATCTACGGCCTCTTGGCTTTAGGGTTATTTGTTTATCAATTGGATTTCGGTCAAAGTATACTGGCTGCCGGACTAGCGCTGGCGTTATTGATTTTGCCGGTTGTTATCGTCGCAACACGGGAGGCAATCAGAGCAATACCGATAGCAATCCGTGAGGGTGCCTATGCACTGGGTGCAACAAAATGGCAGACTGTCTGGGATCATTTGTTGCCGTATTCTTCATCAGGAATATTGACCGGCATTATCATCGGGCTTGCCCGGGCGATTGGCGAGACTGCGCCTATTATTACTATAGGTGCTTTAACGTTTATCGCATTTCTGCCACCGGCACCTGTTACGGATGAATTTCCATACCTGTCATTTGAATGGTTATCGGCCCCTTTTACCGTAATGCCCATACAAATGTTTAACTGGGTTTCGAGACCAGAAGAAGCATTTCAGTTTAATGCAGCGGCGGCAGGTCTGGTACTGGTTGTGATGACATTAGCCATGAACGGATTGGCGATCTATTTGCGCTATCGCATGCGTAAGAATATTAAATGGTAAAAAAATGCAGGATATTGCAGAATCAAATCGTTATAAAGCAGAAGTAAAAAATCTGAGTTTTTTTTACGGTACTTTTAATGCGTTGAAGCATATCGATATGGTGTTGCATGATAAAAAAATTACTGCACTTATCGGTCCCTCGGGTTGTGGAAAATCAACGTTCTTAAGATGTTTTAATCGTATGCATGACTTATATCCAGGTAATCGTTACGAAGGCAATATTATGCTTTACCCGGATAACGTCAATATTCTCTCTCCTAAAGTTGACCCAATAGAAGTACGGATGCGAATCAGTATGGTATTTCAGAAACCCAATCCGTTTCCTAAATCGATCTATGAGAATGTGGCGTACGGTCTAAGGGTTAGAGGTATTAGACAGCGTGCAATCCTTGATGAAAAAGTTGAGAACGCGCTACGCAATGCAGCTCTATGGGATGAAGTGAAGGATCGTTTAAGCGATTTGGCGTTTAATCTATCCGGCGGACAGCAGCAAAGGCTTTGTATCGCCCGGGCACTGGCCACTGACCCGGAAATTCTTTTGTTTGACGAGCCTACATCAGCATTGGATCCGATTGCAACTGCAAGTATCGAAGAATTGATTGCGGATCTTAAAGATAAAGTCACGATTTTAATCGTAACGCATAACATGCAACAAGCTGCGAGAGTTTCAGATTATACGGCGTATATGTATCTGGGTGAATTGATCGAGTTTGATGAGACCGATACGATTTTTATCAAGCCGCAGCATAAACAAACTGAAGATTACATCACTGGTCGGTTCGGTTAGATTAGATTGTCTCTTATAACAACCTGTCGACCATCAGAAGCTGATCAGAATGTTATTAAATATGCATTTCTTCCTGGCAGCGCATGATTTCTCGTCGACATCTTGAATTATCCCAGTTCAGTACCGCTGAAACTTTTTTAGCGATTTGCATCAGTTCCGATTCGGTCAGTTTTGCAAGAATTAACAATGGCAAACGGCGTCGAAGCAAGTCGTCGAGATGTACGACCATTTCATGCGTTGCACACTGTATGAGATCCGCATCGATCAATGGCAGTTGAGAAATAATACGGTTACCCAAATCAGATTGTTGTTCGATACTGTCTAAAATAACTTTGGCATTACAGCCATGGCGGCGGACCAGCCATAGTGCACTTTCCTGATCTACGTCGAGTTGATTGGCACGTATCTGTATTGCTTCTAACCAGTTAGAGAAATCGCTCTGAAGCGTTTGGGATGCTTTTGAACTGAATGGGGACCAGGGTAAATACCGATCTTGCGTGGCACAAACTGCTTGAACACCGAGTGCGGCACAAGCCTGATCGACTATCTGAGTTGCATCTTGCCGTGCTGAAGTTAATTTGCCACCAATTGAGTAATGCACACCATTTGATGCAGTTTTTAACACCCAATCTCGGCTTACTGACGAAGGTGCTGCGGATGAATCGGCCTCTGAGCTTTTGTTGAGGACACGTATACCCGCAAAGCAGCCAACAATATCATCATAAGTCCACGGTATTCGCAAATAATGATTGGCGGCATCAAGCAAATAACGGATTTCAGCCGGATCAATCTCGATATTATCCGGAGAATTGCCATACGGTGTGTCAGTTGTACCGAGTAGCGTCATACCATACCATGGTATGACAAAAAACACGCGGCCATCTGACTGTGCAGTGAGCAAGAGTGCTTCTTCAAGATCAATCCGAGGCATCACAAGGTGTATACCTCGGGTCAATAGGCAGTCATCCGGGCGTTGGATATCGGACGCCATCCAGCGTCCTGTTGTACGTACAATTTGCCGGGCATGGGTTTCAAACGCTCGGCCAGTTAACATATCTTGAATTTTTGTATGGAAGACTTTTTGGTTTGTCGTTTGCACATCGGTTAGCTTACAATAATTGACACAAACGGCACCTGCATTTATCGCTCCCTGCACCAATTCCAATACCAGGCGGGCATCGTCAGTTTGCGCATCGGTATACGTAAAGCCTCCTTTCAAAGTGTCATCGCGCAGCGTAGGGAAGCACTTGCTAAACTGCCGACGATTAAAGAAGCGATGGCGTTTTGCGCTATTCTGTCCTTTTGCGAGATAGTCATACGCCATTAAACCCAGTTTTAGGCGTACCATGCCGACACGACTGTTAGTATAAACCGGGACACCGAAACGCAGCGGCCATACGCGGTGCGGTGCAATTTTCATGAGCCTCTCACGCTCCGTTGATGCCTTACTAACTAGCTTGAATTCAAACTGCTCAAGGTAGCGTAAACCACCATGTATAAGTTTGCTGGATGATGAGGATGTGGCGTGAGCCCAATCGGCCTGATCAATCAACGCTACGTTCAGGCCACGCAATGCAGCATCGTAAGCTGTCCATGCGCCATAAATCCCGCCACCACATATCAGAAGATCAAACGTTTGCTTGTTAAGCGGTGCCGGGTCTCGGTTCATAGATTATGTTTTATATTACGCTTGTTGAGTGCTTTGTCCGGCACATCGCTGATCAAAATATCCACACCCAGCTTTAACGCCTTATCAATTTCGTCATCGGTATTGCAGGTGTACACTGCAATACATTTGTTGTACGTACGGAGTAAATTGATTATGTGTTGATTTAGCAGCGCAATCGGCAGGCAGAGTCCATATAAGAAACTGCATTCAGCGAGTGTTTGCTGAATGTCAGCGGCAGACTGATCATTATCAATATTGTAGATGTACGGTATACAGGGAGTTCGCTGGTATGCATATACGAGGCTGGGTAAATCAAAAGAAGATACTATGATGTAGTCACTGGTGTTACTGTCTGCTGCTGTATTGATCAGGCTAACAACCTGTTGCATCTTCGATTGATGTCGGCATACGGGTTCCCAGCCTCGGTTTTTGATCTCAACTAATAAACGGCATCGTCGATAGTAATTATCCAGAAACTGCTTGAACGTCATTAAACCTTCATTGCTAGTTTGCGGAAAATTAAATGTTTTGAGTTGTGAATAATCAAAATCGTCAATATGTTTACTGGCCAGGCCAATCCTGTCTAAAAACTCATCATGCCAGAGAACGGTTATTTCATCCTTACTCAACTGGACATCTGTTTCGATACCGTCAATAGCGTAACGTAGTGCGGCATCAAAAGCTGCACGGGTATTTTCCATTGCAACGGTGCTGGCACCGCGGTGCGCGAAGATTAATGTTTTCTCGAAACGTTGTCCGCCTGCATTGGATACCATAACTACTTTGGAGATTTAATCTTCGGGGTTACGCAGTAGTGCTATGATTTCATCGTTTTTGGTTATTTCCAGAGCAGTTTTACCACTGTTACTTTTAATTGATGTATTGGCACCGTGTTCAAGCAGCAGTTTTACCGCTTCTGTATGATCATGTAAAGCTGCCCACATTAATGCAGTAATGCCATCTTCATTTTGAAGATCAACCTGGGCACCTTGTTCGAGTAAAATTTCAATGACAGCGGTCTGTCCGTTTTGTGCGGCCAGAATTAAGGGTGAAAAGCCGCTTCTGGCTTTATGATCAATACGCGCGCCATGTTCAAGTAAAGTTTGAACAACTTCCGTTTGTCCTACGAGTGCTGCAAGTGTTAGTGGTGTTGCACCATTTTTGTCCTGCTGATCTACGTTGATACCACTATTGAGCAACGCGTTGACGATCTCGATATAACCGTTCTGCGCAGCAACATGCAGTGGGTTGGTTTGGTTAGCCGCAATTAAATCTATTGATGCGTCTTTGGCCAGCAACGTTTTCACAATAGCGGCATGACCATTACGGGCCGCCATGTATAGCGCAGTAGTCCCATCGGATGCCTGTAAATTGGTTTTGGCATTGCTCGCCAGCAGCCTGTCGACAATATCTGATTTGCCGTCCAGTGATGCAATCATCAGAGCTGTCACCTTGTCTTTCGTCTGGAGATTGATATTGGCCTTATTTTTTAGCAACGCGTCGACGATACCCTCATAGCCTTGTTGTGCCGCAACCATTAAAGCCGAAACACCTTCCGTAGTTTGTAAATTAACCTGAGCGCCTTTGGTTAATAAAGCCTCGACAGTTTTTTGATGGCCGTTCTTGGCCGCAACAATCAGTGCCGTTGATCCCCCTTTATTCTGAATGTTTAAATGAGCATCTTTATCCAGTAACATTTTAACAATACCATCGTAACCAAACTGGGATGCAATCATCAATGGTGTAAATCCTTTTTCATTTTGTAAATTGGGACTTATACCTTTATCAAGCAATGTTTTAACCGTTTCTTCTTTTCCCGAAAATGTGGCCTTCACCAATTCAACTTGATCGTCGGTAGCACTTACTGTGTTCTCCTGTTCAGTGTTTTGTTCATTTGCCAAGCTGTTGGCAGAACTTAGCAGCGCAAAGGTTGCAAACAGTATCAAAGATTGAAGTTTTATATGATGTTTTATTTTTTCGATATAATTCATTGAGTACACCTGTCCTAGGTCCCTAAATGGGGACCGGTTATGATTAGTTTTCCGGGAAGCTAAAATACTTATTCATATGCATATTTTAACCCAGAATCACATACAACATGTTTGCCCTGTGTACGATTTCAGTTTTAGTGCCATATAATGATTCATTACATTACACCTGACTGGCCGGCACCGAACCACATTAAAGCAATGTTTACAACACGCCAAAATGGATTTAGCAGCGGAACATACGCTGCGCTGAATCTGGGTATGCATGTTAATGACGATCCTTATAACGTTGTTAAGAACAGGTCATTGTTGGGTGAATATATACCGAGCGAACCGTTGTGGCTGAAGCAGATTCATGGTGTCAATCATGTCTGGGCAAAGTCTAATAGTTTACAAAATCAGAGCGTCGCCGCGGATGCAGTAATGAGCCGAGAAATCAATACCGTATGTGCGGTTATGGTAGCCGATTGCCTGCCGGTTTTCTTGTGCGATACCGATGGGACCATTGTTGGGATTATCCATGCAGGGTGGCGCGGGCTTGCTGCAGGTATCGTCGAAAAGACCGTTGCGGCAATGCAGATTAAGTGCGATTCATTAATGGCCTGGCTTGGCCCGGCTATCGGTCCTGAATATTTTGAGGTTGGCGACGAAGTGAAAAGCCAATTTGTAACATTTGATCATCAGGCAAACGAAGCGTTTACTCCCGTTCGTCAAACTAAGATACCGTCAGAAGCAAAATGGTTTGCTGATATTTTTTTGTTGGCGCGGCAGCGATTGGTGCAATCCGGGGTAACGCAGATATATGGCGGTGGTATTTGTACTTATAGTGATTCGGAGCGTTTTTTCTCCTATCGGCGGGATGGTGAAACCGGGCGTATGGCTGCCTTAATCTGGATTGAACAGTCATTAGAATAAGTGATTGTATTCATTCATGCGATGCAAAAGCGTATAATCCCGCCTTTCCAATAGATTATTCTTTATGTCAACGCTTTCCTGGATTATCGTAGCCAGCTTTACCGGTGGTCTGCTCAGTCTGCTTATGGCCGCTGTACTGACACTAAATACCCGGGCATCCTGGGTCTCAAAGCTTGTCTCCTTTGCAATCGGTGCATTACTCGGCGCCGCATTTTTAAATACTTTGCCTGAAGCGTTTGAACTGTCTGAAAATCCCGAGCAAGTGACTGTGCTGGTGCTGTTCGGTATTTTGATGTTTTTTATTTTGGAAAAACTCGTACTCTGGCGGCATTGTCACCTAGAAGACTGCGAAGCGCACAATCCACACGGTTCGGCCCAACCTGAAGCTATGCCGCCGGTTAATTACCATCATACGCATGAACACGATCATGGCCGCAGCGGTATGATGATTATGATCGGCGATACCTTTCATAACTTCGTTGATGGTATTTTGATTGCCGCCGCATTTATGGTGGACATACAACTGGGTATTGTCACCTCTATCGCAATTATTACGCATGAGATCCCGCAGGAAGCAGGAGATTTTATTATTTTGCTGAATTCAGGGTATACACGCCGTATGGCATTTATTATGAATCTACTGTCGAGTTTTGCTACTCTGGTAGGTGGTGTACTGGCTTATTTTATGCTCAATATGCTTGATTTCCTGGTTCAACCGCTACTGAGTCTTGCATCTGCCAGTATGATCTATGTCGCTTTATCGGACCTGATCCCGGGTTTGCACAAACGGCCTGAAATCGGCGCGACGGTTCAGCAGGTGATTTTAATTCTTGCCGGAATTAGCATGATATGGTTTGTCGGGTTGTTTGCACACGGACACTGATTCAGGCCATATTTGCAATAGATTTGGTCACATCAATCTAAACTGTCGTGACATAAAAACTGCCGCCATGTGTAAAATCAGCAAGGCGCTTCATGCCATCGTCTACACCGAATCATTTAGAATTCAGCACTGCGATGGCAAAACAATTTATTGATTAAGCAAACAGTTTATACTATGCAGTCATTATTAATTGTTTTAGACAAAATAATTTTTACTAGAAAATATGGCTCAGGAACAATTTAACGGTGCATCTATGCATTGGTCACGGACACTACTCATTATCCTGGTCACCATAGTTGTAACCATTGCAGGTACCTACTGGGTGCTCAAAACATATCTGTTTACAACATCCTTTACGCCTGTCGCGCTTAATGCACAGGAAGAGAGAGTGCTTGAATCCAAGCTCAAAACACTCGGTTATGTCCCGGATGGTGCGCCGGCCAATCAAACTCATGCAGATGAGATTGATGAACATGGTTTTCTGAAACCGGAGGCTTACAGTGAAAAAAATGCTTCCCGCGAAGTCAACTTTACGGAACGCGAGTTAAATGCCTTACTGGCCAAAAATACCGATCTTGCCAGGAAACTGGCTATCGATTTGAGTGACGGGCTCGTCAGTGCCAAATTATTGATACCTCTGGAAGAAGATTTTCCAGTGCTCGGAGGAAAAACGCTGCGTTTGAATGCCGGGGTAGGCATGGTGTACCGGAATGAGAAACCTGTCATTGTGCTTCAGGGGATCAGTATTATGGGAGTTCCCGTTCCGAATGCATGGCTGGGGGGACTCAAGAATATCGATTTGGTGAATGAATTCGGAACCGACCCTGGTTTTTGGCAATCTTTTGCTGACGGTGTTGAACATATTGAAGTGATTGAAGGTCGAATCAAAATTAAATTCAAAGAGTAGTGGACTGAATCAGCCCTACGAAATAGTTGAGCTGTTTGAACCGCGCATGTGTTTCTTGGTATTTACACGATAGTACACGATAGAACCAGCTCGCCTGCTTTTAGTGATATTCAAATCTCTTAGATCTTTCCTCAAGCGGCACCAGATATGGCAGTATAGTGAATTTCCGTATGCGCAGCATACAAGTGAATATTTATGTTTAAATACCACACATTATCTGAAATTGGGTGTGAGTGACATCCTAATCTGGAGCTAATTTATGGAATATTTTAACCAAGCCTGGGTCATGCTTAAACTGGGTGGCGTCATAATACTGCCGCTTTCAATGCTGGCAATTATCACACTGGCAATTATGCTTGAAAAGGCATTTGTTTACTGGCGTTTCGCCCGTCTTTCAAATGATTTGCAGAACCTTATTGAAACTTATGGTTTCAGGTGGGAGGATCTTGAAAAATTCTTATCCGGGCTGGACAGTCGGCATTACTACAAGCGCTTCTTTGAGGTCGTGATTACAAACCGGCATCATCCGTCCTGGTGGGCTGAATCCCGGGCGGCTGATGAAGCGCAGCTTATTGAAGCTTCACTCTCGCGCCGGCTTTGGGTGCTTGAGACCATTGTTACCGCAGCGCCGCTACTCGGCCTGGTGGGTACGGTTATCGGTATGATGCGCGCTTTTCAGGTGATCGGCAGCGAGGGTCTGGTCAATCCTACCACAGTAACGGGCGGCGTTGCCGAAGCGCTGATTGCGACGGTCGTCGGTCTGATTATCGCGCTGATCGCATTGTTCGGATTCAATTATTTTTCCCGGCTGCAATCGCAGACCATGGATGAGATGGAGCGCTTGGGTACCCGTCTAATTGATCACATTCGTTTGGATCAAAAGGAAGACATTCATGAAATTGCGTAAAACCCGAACACCGCGTAAAGGTCAAATCCAGATTATTCCGATGATCGACGTGATGTTTTTTCTGCTGGCGACATTTATGCTGGCATCCTTGTCCATGCAAAATCTGGATTCCCTGCAGGTCAACCTGCCCGAAGGTCAGGCTGAGAAACTCAGTGATCAGAAACCGGTCACACTGACTTTGACCAAGGATAGCGAAATTTTTATTAATCAAGAATCCGTAACACTTGATACGCTGGCGGATACGCTCAAACCACTGTTGAATGATGCCAAGCAAAAATTGATTGTGTCGGCGGATAGTGAGGCACCTCAGGGTATTGTGGTTCAGGCCATGCTGCGGGCGCGGCGTGCCGGGGTACAGCAATTTCTCATTGCGGTGCAGCATAAATAGCGTTGATACTGTTTAACCGCAGCCATTGAATACGTCAACCATGTACAGCGCGAGTTCTAGGGAAATTAATCTCTGGTGGCCGCTGCCGCTGGCTTTGCTGCTGTGGCTGATTGCCATTTGGTTGCTCGGTGTTTTTTTGTCGCAGGTCGAAGACGAGGAAATAGTCGGTGTAGAAATCCCCGAGGCGATTGAAGCTGAGTTTCTGGAATTACCTGAGCCTGGGATACCGCAGGCATCCGCTCCGCCACCGCGTAAAGGTGTCGACACGCCACCCCAGCAAGACTCTCAGCAGGCCAAAATAAAGCCGGACTTGATCAGTCCGCCGTCACCGCGCATTCGGCCGACTCAGCCACAACCCCGGCGTGACAGGCCCGACACCCCAGCCAAAACACAACCACGGCCGCAGCCGGATGACGGTGCGCCGTCCGATTTGTCGGAATATATTAAGCAGAGAAGATCACAAGACCAGCAGCAGTCCCAACAGCGTCCGAGAGGAATATTCGATGGCGTTGAACGCAGTCCTAACGTTGAGACAAAGCCTCAACTTTCTGCGGAACAAAAACGATTGGCTAAAATTAAACGTAACCTGGAAATGCCCGGTACTTCAGGTATTTTTCAGATCACGCATATGGGCTCACGTTATGCGCAATTCTCATTTCGTTCATGGACGACCGGTGACAGCAATGCGCGGCGTCAGTTGATTAATGTAGAAGCTGGGCCGGATGGCAGTGTTGAACGAGCCATTATCAGGCGTATGATTGAGCTCATTCGCCAGTATCACCAGGAAGATTTCAACTGGGAGTCGCACCGGCTCAATCGCGTCATCGTTTTGTCCGCCCGTCCCGGCGATCAGGAAGGGTTGGAGAATTTTTTGATGCGAGAGTTTTTTGGCGATCCGCTAAAGCCATCTATGCGATAATTTTTACGCAGATATTAATAGAATTGGCTGGAATTTTATAAAGTTTTATGTGTTGCCTTATCCAAAATTCAATCTTGAGCGCCTATTCCATTCGAACAAATCTGCGGTGATTGAATTTCTGCCTGGCTACTTCAGAGAGTATATGTAAGAAATTGATGTTAAACATAAACAATTGAATTATCAACGTTTATAATGACAGAGGCTGTTAAAATTGTTACATATTCCTGGTCGAACCGTTGATTTGTTTGTGCCATACTCAATAAAATTTTCCATTAGCTAGGTTTGCTTGAAACAGACCTGTTAACGTAACTTAGTTGGGCGCTTGTCTCTGGAGTTTAAGCCACTCCTTCGAATTGCAACTCGGTATGAACGACTAAAACGAAACTATCAACACATGCTTTATTTGGCAAGTTCGATGAACTTTCAAAATAATAAAAATCACATCGTGTGTGCTACGGGCATATTTGTAAAGAAAATCTCAGTTGTATGTATGAGTTCATTTGTTCTTTTCAGTTATGTAAATCATATTTTTGCAGATGAAACTGTAAAAATAAAGGAATCGGAAAAATATACTCTAGATTCTAAGTTTAGATCCGGTATTCGTTTTAGAGCACTGGATGAGAACTTTAGGGCTAAATTTGGTACATTAGTTCAAATTGATGGTATTTCTTTAAATACTAATAAAGCAATTTTGAATGAAAATACAGGGGTTCGCCGTTCACGCTTAATACTCGACATGCATTTTTACAAAAACTGGGAAGTAATGGTCATGTACGATGTGGCGGTTCGCCCATTGGATCTTAGGGGTTTTCAATACCTGCTTTTACGATATAACGGTATTTCCAGAACGCGTTTAACATTTGGAAACATACAAGAACCGATCGGTCTTGATTGGAGTACGAGCACCCAAGAAGTTTCGTTTCTTGAGCGCGCCCAGATGACGTCTCTGTTACCACCGCTACATTTAGGATTTTTAGTAGAAACTTACGGTGATTTATGGTCTTACGGGGTGGGTGTTTTTGCCGGAGAAATAACTGATGGGTTTCATTTTAAGAATAATTGGGGAGCAAGTTCCAGATTCACATATAGTCCCATACGTAATGATGATACTGTTGTACATTTGGGAGTTTCGGGTTCATATCGAGATCAGCTTGGTGTAATTAATTCACCTTCAGAGATACCAGATACTGGTTCATCCAATGCGGAAGCAGTGCGTTTCAGTTCTTCTGAGAATCTAAGCTTCTACAATCAACTTTTGGGTGCCGAAGTTGCACTTAGAAAAGGGTATTTTACTGCGCAATTTGAGTACTTAAGAAATTTTAAAAATAAGGAGCCGGGCATTCCA
Organism: Gammaproteobacteria bacterium; assembly: GCA_030431985.1. GTDB lineage: Bacteria > Pseudomonadota > Gammaproteobacteria > Burkholderiales > Nitrosomonadaceae > Nitrosomonas. The sequence goes on along the minus strand of JAUIIB010000003.1, from coordinate 105,337 downwards.
GAAATTGAATACGACTCTTGGTATGTGCAGGGTGTTTGGATTTTAACTGGGGAAGTACGTAACTATAATCCTGTTAATGGTACCTTTGGTTCTATTAATCCTATAAAAAAATCCAGTTCGGTATTCAATACTGGGGCCTGGGAATTTGGAGTTCGTTATAGTGAAATTAATAATACCAAGGGAGAGAATGTGTTGACTTATGATAATAGTAATCTGACTGTTGGTTTAAACTGGCACTTGAGTAAAAATATTCGTATCATGACAAATTATATTCGAGTAAAGACGAATCGGTCCGAGGTACAGTCTGACGGTAAAAAATATGCCAATGTTATCGGCACACGTATACAAATAAACTTTTAGTATTTTCTCTGAATACACGAATTCTACTGATTATCGGTCTACACAATTTGGTATTTCTCTATGGAGCAAGTTGTAGTTTTTGCTACAGATTGCTGGAAAATCACATTTAATTAATGTTGGAGATGTAATCCTGTTGTTGTCTTATGCAAAGCTGGGTACATTGGTAGTCGCCAGATTTCCGCAAGAGAATGGTAAGGGCGTTCTCCGACCAAACCTAGATGGCCAAAGAAAGTGTAACTATATTGATGCTAATACTTTATCTTAGGACGAAGTTATACCAACATCTATAATTTTATGGAATCATAGGCCTTTCTCGCTCAGATGAAAAAAGAATCCCAGCATACACCGATGATGCAACAGTACTTGCGTATCAAAGCGCAACACCCCGATATGTTGCTGTTTTACCGCATGGGTGATTTTTATGAGTTGTTTTATGACGATGCTGAAAAGGCAGCCGGTTTGCTGGATATTACGTTGACCCGCCGCGGCACTTCCGCTGGCGAGCCCATCAAAATGGCGGGTGTGCCGTATCATGCCGCCGAGCAGTATCTTGCCAAACTCGTCAAACTGGGTGAATCGGTTGCGATTTGTGAGCAGGTGGGCGATCCGGCAACGAGTAAGGGGCCGGTCGAGCGCGAAGTGGTGCGAATTGTTACGCCGGGAACCGTAACAGACGCCGCATTGATGGAGGATAAGCGTGACAGTATTTTACTGGCACTAACCATTGATGAATCTACGCTCGGGTTGGCGTGGTTGAATCTTGCGGCGGGCCAGTTGCGTGTGATGGAAACGGTGCCCGAACAACTTGTTAGTGAACTCGAACGGTTGCAACCGGCCGAAATTCTACTGCCCGAATCATTGCGCTCGGTTCAGGGATTGAACGACCGCTGGACGTTGAAGACATTGCCGCCGTGGCAGTTTGATTTTGACAGTGCCGTGCGCAATTTGACACAGCATTTTGAAGCGTATGATTTGTCCGGTTTCGGCTGTGAGGATATGAACACAGCGTTGTGCGCGGCCAACGCATTGTTCGAATACACCCGTTTAACCCAAGGTACTGCCGCGCTGCATGTCACCTCGCTGCAGGCCGTGCGTCACAGCGCTTATGTGCGAATGGATGCGGCCACCCGCCGTAATCTTGAAATCTCCGAGACAATCCGTGGTGAGCGCTCGCCAACACTACTCTCTCTGCTCGACACTTGTGCAACCAGCATGGGGAGCCGTTTGCTGCAATTCTGGTTGCACCATCCTTTGCGGGATTTGTCAACGATTCAGCAACGGCTCGACAGTGTGGCCAATTTGATTACGCAGCATGCCGATACAGCCGTTTACGATTGTTTGCGTCATGTCGTTGACATTGAGCGTATCACGGCGCGCATTGCGCTGCGATCGGTGCGCCCCAGGGATCTGTCAGGTTTGCGCGACAGTCTGAAACTGCTGCCGGAAGTGGTAAAAACGCTGGCTGCGTGTACCGCTGAGGGTATTGTACAGTTGATGGACAATTTGCAACCAGATCCGGCGATTATCGGCCTGCTCGAACAGGCAATCCAGCAGGAGCCGGGGGTCGTGTTGCGCGAGGGTAATGTGATTGCAGATGGTTATGACGCTGAACTTGATGAATTGCGTGCTTTACAGCGTAATTGTGGTGAATTTTTGCTGCAACTGGAAACGCGGGAGAAGGAACGTACCGGTATTCCGAACCTCAAGGTGGAGTATAACCGTGTGCATGGGTTTTATATTGAAGTTACGCGGGCACATGGCGACAAAGTTCCAGATGATTATCGCCGCAGACAAACGCTTAAAAGTGCTGAGCGGTATATTACACCGGAACTCAAAGCGTTTGAGGACAAGGCGCTGGCGGCACAGGATCGGGCATTGGCGCGTGAGAAATTACTTTACGATGAGTTACTGGATAAATTGGCTGTTGCGGTGCCGGGGCTACAACAAACGGCTGCAGGTGTGGCTGCGATCGATGTGCTGTGTACGCTTGCTGAGCGTTCGCAATCGCTTGGCTACGTTGCACCAGTAATAGTAGGGGATACGTGCATCGATATTGAAGCGGGCCGTCATCCCGTGGTTGAGCGCCAGGTAGATAGTTATGTTTCCAATGATGTGCAATTGGGTGAGCAGTGCGGCGGCGGCCATCAGATGTTGATGATAACCGGCCCCAATATGGGCGGTAAATCCACTTATATGCGCCAGGTGGCATTGATTGCGTTATTGGCGCATTGTGGCAGTTTTATTCCAGCGGAGAAAGCGCGAATCGGTATTCTTGATCAGATCTTTACACGTATTGGCGCTTCGGACGATCTTGCCGGCGGGCGTTCGACTTTTATGGTAGAAATGGCGGAAACCGCCAATATTCTGCATCATGCGACGGCGCAAAGTTTGGTACTAATGGATGAGGTTGGGCGTGGCACGTCAACATTTGACGGTCTGGCACTTGCGCTGGCGATTGCGCGCTATCTGTTGACTAAAAATAAAAGTTGCACGTTGTTTGCCACACATTATTTTGAGCTGACCCGGTTAGCTGAATCATTTAAGCAAATACGTAATGTCCATTTGGATGCAGTTGAGCATAAGCATCGCATTGTTTTTTTGCATAAAGTTGCTGCGGGACCGGCCAGTCGGAGTTACGGTCTACAGGTTGCCGCGCTGGCGGGTGTACCCAATCAAGCAATTCGTATGGCCAGGACGCATCTGACAGAACTGGAAAAGCGCGATGACGATAAAGCGCCTCAGTTGAATCTGGATTTTAACGAGAAGGAAGTCGATGCGGATACGGTTCAACCGGAGAATCCGCTGATTCCCATGTTGCGTACCATTTCACCTGACGAACTGACGCCACGGCAGGCGCTTGAGCAGCTTTATACCATTAAACGTATTCTAGACGAGCAATCCAAATCATCATGACGTGTCGCCTTAATGTACATGGCCGTGTGGCCCATGTACATGCTGGTGTGCGATTTCTTCCGCTGTTGCGGGACGTATGTCTGTTACTGTGCATGCGAAATTGAGTTTCATGCCAGCCAATGGGTGGTTGCCATCCACAACGACTTTGTCATCTGCGATATCAGTTACCGTATAGATCAAATAATCGTCGGAGTCATCAGAATCTTCAGCAGCGCCTTCAAAGCGCATACCCACCTCAACATCCTCAGGAAAGGCGCTACGGGGCTCCATACGGATTAAGTCGCTGTTATATTCTCCAAAGGTGTGCTCGGGTTCCATTGAGACAGTGCAACTGTAGCCGATTGCCTGCTCATGGAGCGCTTCTTCCACCTTAGGGAAAATACCGTCATATCCGCCATGTAAATAGCTGATTGGCTCATCTGTTTTTTCAATAAGATTACCCGATGAGTCGGTAAGTTCGTACTGTAGTGATACGACCATATCTTTTGCGATAAGCATTTTCGTTCTATCTCCACAAAATCAATTCATAAAAGGGGGTGTTTGCTAAGGATCAAGAACAGCTATGGCGATGGTGGCCAGTCCAAGGATCAGATTCAAACCAACCAAAACACGTATCTGTACCAATGCGATGCCTGCCGAGTCCCATTCCTCCGCTGCTACGTAGCGTTTGAGCTTGCGATATGCGGTAAAAAAGACATAGAAAAAAATCAGCATCATCATTGAGCCGATAGCAAACATTAAGTAGATATTAAAAGGCAGCTTCTGAAATCCGCCTAAATCAGAAATCATATGCAAGCCGCTTGCAAAAATTACCGTAATCGATAACCAAACCCAATGGAAAAAACTCGTAAAGACTGATTGCCAGAATTTCAGCATTTGTGGCGACGGTAATAATTGATTGACAACTGGCCTGAGTACCATATAGGCAAAAAACATGCCGCCTACCCAAACCACTACGCCTAAGATATGCAGAAATTTCAGGATCTCCATGCTGGTTCCTTTACGATTAAATCAGTGTTTTTCTGTAATTTGTTCGATTGCCTTAACAGGTGCAAAGCTGCGGCGGTGTATATCTGTTATACCATATATTCGTAATGCTTCGATATGCCGTTTCGTTGGATAACCTTTATGCTGATCAAAACCGTATTCTGGAAAGCATTGATGCAGCGCCATCATTTCGGCGTCCCGTGCTGTTTTAGCAAGTATCGAAGCCGCGGCGATTTCGGCTATCTGGTTGTCTCCCTTGACAATTGTATGCGCAGGAATTTTAAGTTTCGGGCTATGTGTTCCATCGACCATTGCCATGTCAGGTGTTAACGGTAACTGTTCTACTGCTCTTTGCATCGCCAGTAGAGTCGCTTGAAGAATGTTTAGCCGGTCAATTTCCATAACCGATGCGGATGCGACCGACCAGGCCCTGGCATGTTGTTTAATCATCGTAGCCAAGGTATTGCGCTTTTTCTCGGTTAACTGTTTTGAGTCCGCCAGGCCGCTAATGGAACATTGCGCATTTAGAACAACGCACGCGGCATAAACAGGCCCGGCCAACGGTCCGCGGCCCGCTTCATCAATACCGCAAATCAGTTGAGACGATGTTGAAACAGACAGCAAACCGTAGTATCCAGATTAATAGTTAAGTGTTATACATTTCTGGAAGTGCACATCAACTTGGCTTCTGTTACCAGTTGATCGTTGACTTCCGCTTGTGCTGAATATTTCCACAATCCTTTAATCTGACGATCTATAGTTGCTTTGAGCACAAGCTGATCTCCTGGCATAACCGGTTTCTTGAACCTTACATTATCTATTCCAACGAAATAATAGACTGAATCTGTTTGATTCGTTACGCCTTCAGTTTTCAAAGTTAGCAAAGCCGCTGCTTGAGCCAGTGCTTCCACGATTAGTACTCCGGGCATAACGGGATGGTGCGGAAAATGACCCTGAAAAAAAGGTTCGTTGATGGAGACATTCTTGAGTGCAACAATGGATTTTCCCACGTCTATCGATATAACTTTATCCACGAGCAGTAGCGGATAACGGTGGGGCAAATACTTGAGTATTTCATGGATATCCATGGTGTTCATCGAGCTTCCTTGTTGATTGATTTATTCGATATTATGGTTTTGTTGTGGGTTGTTTGTCTGCATTGAGTACTTCGATGACCTGATTCGTAATATCAATGCGCTGACTACGATAGACCGAATCCTGTAGTTGCAGAATCAGGTCAAAATTTTCTTTTTTCGCAATAAATTCGATTGCCTTATCAGTGAGGTTCAGAATCACGCCATACTCTTCATTCTGCCGCACTGTTAGGTCTTCACGCATTTGGCGTTGAGCGCGTTGATAGCTGCGGCTTAAATTGGCTAATTCACGCTCTAGCTCATGTCTGTCGCCTTCATTCATTGCTGCGCCTTTTTTTTCCAGCTTTTCTTGTAAGGCTTTGGCCTGCTTGGCCATGGCCTTAATTTCGGCGTCACGTGGTAAAAACTCTTCGTCAATTTTTTGTTGTGCATGCAACGCCGGTGCCGATTCACGTAGAATTTTTTCAGTGTTAACTACACCTATTTTTATGGACTCGGCATATGTCGGGCATGATACAACAAGTATCAGAGTAACAAACCAGTTAGATAGTTTCCGGTACAAAGGTGTTACGTTCAAAAGATTCTCCTGATCGGTTCAGTCTGATTTAGAATTGTTGTCCAAACAGAAATTGGAACACCTGTAAGTTATCTTCAGGTTTGTCATTCAACGGCTTGGCGAGACTGACAGTTAGTGGCCCCATAGGTGAAACCCATGTAACTGCTACACCTGCAGAAAAACGTAATTCTTCGGTTAGCTGATCTTTTTTGTTAAAGACTGTACCGGCGTCTATGAATGTGCTGAGACGAACGGTGCGGTCATTTTTTGTAAACGGTACCGGGAATAATAGCTCAAGATTACCTACCAAGCGTTTGCTACCACCTTGCGAGACTCTTCTGTCAGTGTTCGGGATTGTTTCTTTTGGTCCCAAAGAATTCAAGTCATAGCCACGTACAGATCTGTTACCACCGGCAAAAAAGTTTTTAAAGAAAGGCAACGGCTTGCCTCCATATCCGTCGCCGAAACCAAATTCTGTGTTTAACAGCAATGTAAAAAAGCTGGTGAGTGGAATATATGTTTTCTGATTATAACTGAGTTTGTAATATTCTAAGTCGCCCCCGGGCACACTGACTTCACCAAATAATCGGTGTGTTGTTCCCGAGGTCGGATAAATTGCGCTATCCCGTCGATCACGAGCCCAACTGACGTTGATTGGGAAATTGTAGGTTTCTGAGCCAAATTCGTTAACAAAGTCTATAGTACGTTGCAGACTGTTTTCAAAAATGCCGATCTTGGTTTGTTCCGCACCCGCGCCAAATGACACGATATCATTTTCTGCGATGGGGATACCGAAGCGCATGATTGCGCCCGAGGTGATTGTTCTAAAGGCATTGACCCTTGATAATCGCGTCGTATTTAGATTTCTTCTAAAAAGATCAAAACCCAGGCTGATACCATCTACTGTAAAGTAGGGGTTGTTGAATGAAATGGAAAAAATTCGATTAATACGCCCCGTATTAACCTGGAAGCTGAAGTGATTGCCGGTACCGAAAATGTTGTTCTGAGACAGTTGGCCGTTCAATATCAGCCCCTCACGGTCAGAAAAACCTGCGCCAAACAAAATTGAACCGGTGGGCCTTTCCTCAACGTGAACATTGACATCAACTTGATCGGGTGCATCCGGGACAGCGGGAGTTTCCACATTGACGCTGTTAAAAAACAGCAGCTTGTCAACACGTTGCTTGGAGCGATTGATTTTGCTGGTAGAATGCCAAGCGCCTTCCATCTGGCGGAATTCGCGGCGTATGACTTCGTCTCTGGTTCGGTCGTTACCGGTAATATTGATACGGCGCACGTAAACGCGTTTTCCCGGATCAATGAAGAATGTAAAAGCAGCTTTCTGGTTTTCGTAATCAATATCGGGTGCTGCATTAACATTTGCAAATGCATACCCGTCGTCTCCCAATCGATCGGAAATCAGTTTTATCGATTCGGTTAATTTTTTGCGTACAAAAACATCGCCAGGTTGAAGCTGTATTAACGTTTTCAGTTCCTTTTCTGGTACCAATAATTCACCCGCCAGCTTAATGTCTGAAACAGAGTATTGTTCGCCTTCCGAAACATTAACGGTGATATAAATATCCTTCATATCCGGTGTAATGGATACCTGTGTCGAATCAATATTGAATTCCAGATAGCCCTGGTCGAGATAGTGAGAGCGGAGTGTTTCCAGGTCGGCGGATAATTTTTGTTTGGAGTATTGATCGTTTTTGGTAAACCAGCTGAGCCAATTGGGCGGGCTTAGCGAGAATTGCTTACGTAATATTTTATCGTCAAACGCTTTGTTACCGACAAGATTGATTTTTTTAATACGTGCTGTATGTCCCTCATCAATATCAAAATTGATACTGATGCGGTTGCGTTCCATGGGCGTAGTGGTGGTGGTAATTTTAACCGCATATTTACCGGCACCTAGATATTGCCGTTTGAGTTCTTGCTCAGCACGGTCAAGTAAAGAACGGCTGAAAATACGAGATTCCGACAGTCCAGATTGTTTCAGGCCTTCTTTAACTTTCTTTTTCTCAAAAGTTTTAGCACCGTTAATGTTGATTTGGGCGATTGCCGGCCGCTCTTGAACCTGCACAATCAGTACGCCGTTTTCCGTCTTTAACTGAATATCTTTAAAGAAACCGGTAGCATACAGCGCTTTAATTGCATCTGTTGCTTTGGTTTTATCAACGGTATCGCCAACTTTTATCGGCAGGTAGCTGAAAATAGTGCCAGCATCAGTGCGTTGAATACCTTCAACACGAATATCCTGGACAATAAAAGATTCTTCAGCCCATGCTGAAACGGCGCACAATAAACTGACAAGTGCGACAAAATACTTGTAGTTCATTTAGCCGGTTAGCAGCCTATTTATATCGTTATAAATTGCAAATGTCATTAATGTAAACAGCATCAATAAACCTATTTTCTGTCCGATAATGATGGTTTTCTCGGACACCGGAGACCCCTTGATCATTTCGATAACATAATACATTAAATGACCGCCATCCAGAACAGGAATTGGCAGCAGGTTCAAGACGCCCAGGCTGACACTGATCAATGCCAGAAATGCCAGATATGAGACCAGTCCCATTTGTGCCGATTGGCCTGCATAATCAGCAATCGAGATAGGGCCGCTAACATTCTTCCACGAAACATCACCGGTTATCATTTTGCCGAGCATGCTTAATGTCAGCATTGTGGTTTCCCATGTTTTATCAATGGCTATTTTAACTGCTTCACCGGCGGGATAAGCGACTGTAACACGCATTGCATCAAACAATGCCTGGTCAATAGCCGGTGTAATGCCGATGCGTCCTAGGGTTCTGCCGTTTTCGGTGATCGCATCCGGTATGATATTCAGCGTAATAACGTAATTTTCACGCATTATATCGAGTACAAGTTCGTTATTTGGATTGGCCTGGATTTCAGGAACAAATTCTGTCCAACTATAAATTTGACGATTGTTGACAGCCAGAATTTCGTCGCCTACCTGCAATCCTGCACGATCGCCAGCGCTCCCGGGTAAGATTTCCGCAATGACAGGCTTAATTTCAGGCTGGTACACGTTAAACCCAATGGTGCCAAGTACGTTTCCTTCCAATTCATCTGGGTGAATGCCGCTCAGATCCAGTCGGCGCCGGTTGGTCTTATTATTTTGATCTACCGTTTCGACAGATACCATGTCAGAGCGCTCGATTGCGAAGCGCAGTAGAGCCCAGCGCGCATCTTGCCAGCTTTTGACCACTTCGTTTTCTATACTAACAATTGTTTCGCCTGATTCAAATTTTGCCTGAGCTACAGGAGTATTGGGTTCGACAGGCCCTAATATGGGTTTGATACCATCAACCCCTAGAATAAACATAAACCAGTACAAAACAATTGCCAACAGGAAATTTGCAAGCGGGCCAGCGGCTACAATCGCAAAGCGGCGTCCAACAGTCTGCTGGTTAAATGCGCGTGGCAGCTCATCTTGAGTTACCTTGCCTTCAGTTTCGTCAAGCATTTTGACATAGCCACCTAGCGGAATGGCAGCAACAACCCATTCTGTCTGGTCTTTACCTAGCCGTTTCCGAAATACTGGCTGGCCGAAGCCTACGGAAAAACGTAATACCTTAACATCATTCCAACGTGCCATCAGATAATGGCCAAACTCATGGAAGGTGATTAAGATACCGAGTGCTATAACAAAAGATGCAAGTGTAAAAAATATTGACATGTGGGCTTAGTGTGTAAATCGCTAATGAAATATTCTGCTTAAATTGTTTCGTGTTTACGCGCCATCAGAAAAGAAGATACATGGCACAGATTTATCCTTAGCATACCGTTATTTAGAATACTGGTTATCTTATCATTAGAAGAATTACTGCAGCATGGAAATTATAGGATATAGGAATTATGAAAGTGTACATAACCAATCGCGGGCTAGCTCACGGGCTGAGCGGTCTATTTCTAAAACGTCGCCGAGCGATTGCATTGTTTCTTGCTTACTTTCCAGCATGACGTGTTCAATCATGTCCGGAATTGCTGTAAACGGGATCTTTTTATCCAAGAAAGATTCGACAGCTATCTCATTAGCAGCATTGAGTACCGCGGGCATATTACCGCCTGCCTCGAGTGCAAGATAAGCTAATCTTAGACAAGGAAACCGTCCAAAATCCGGCTTTTCAAAATCGAGATGGGCTACTTTGAACATGTCTAATGAGGTCACTCCGCTTTCTATTCTTTCAGGAAAACCCATCGCATGCGCTATTGGGGTGCGCATGTCTGGATTACCTAGTTGTGCTAGAACGGACCCATCGATATATTCGACCATTGAATGAATCACGCTTTGGGGATGAATGACTACTTGTATATTTTCAGGTGCCGCATTGAATAGCCAGTGTGCCTCGATAACCTCAAGGCCTTTATTCATCATAGTCGCGGAGTCGACTGAGATTTTACGGCCCATGTCCCAGTTCGGGTGTGCGCATGCCTGTTCGGGTGTAACATGTTTTAATGTATTTAGCGGTGCCTTTCTGAAAGGTCCACCTGAGGCTGTCAATAAAATGCGCCTGATACCTTTGTTCTCCATGTTACCGTCAAAATCATGTGGTAGCGATTGATGAATTGCATTATGTTCACTGTCAATTGGCAATAATGTTGCGCCATACTCTTTTACCATATCCATAAAGATACGGCCCGCCATAACAAGCGTTTCTTTGTTGGCCAAAAGTACCAGTTTTCCGGCTTTTGCGGCTGCGAATGTCGGGCGGATGCCAGCTGCGCCGACAATAGCCGCCATTACGATATCTACTTCTTGTAAAGCTGCGACCTTTTCGAGTGATTCCACTCCGGATAATACCTGTGTATCCAGGTGATCTTGTTTAAGCGATTGTGCCAGTTGGTCGGCACAGTCAGCACTTAGCATTACTGCAAAACGCGGCTTAAACCGGTGACATTGGGTTCGCATCTTCTCGACGCTATGGTTAGCGGTTAGTGCGATGACGTTAAATAAATCAGGGTGACGACTCACAACATCAAGTGTGCTTTCGCCGATGCTGCCCGTAGATCCTAGAATCGTTAGATGACGTATTTTATTCATAACTATACAGAGAAAAAAACCAATACTGCGAGAATAGCCAGCGGTAAAGATGATGTCAGTGCGTCAATGCGATCTAAAATGCCACCGTGACCCGGCAGAATTTTGCCGCTATCCTTAACGCCCGACTGACGTTTAATCAAGGATTCAAATAAATCTCCCACTATACCCAAGATGGCAAGAACAATGAGCAACGGTACAAGTGAAAATATATCTATGCTGTTATCATAAGAAAGGCCCCAAACCAGCCCGTAAAAAATTACAGCAACCATTGCGCCGGCTACACCTTCCCAGGTTTTTTTGGGGCTTATAGAACTGGCAAGTTTATGTTTACCAAAGGCGCTACCTGTAAAATAAGCTGCAGTGTCCGAAATCCAGATTGTTCCCATAAAACCGAGTAAGAGTAACGGGCTGATCTCACGTAGTTGATACAACGCTAGCGCTGTGGGTATTAACATGAGCCAACCGATCAGCATCAAAATAAGTGTATTTTTGATGACTGTTGATTGTTTTAAGATTAATGGAACGCAACATGTCCAGAAAATTACTGATAGCATGTAAATCCATGCCAGTGCAGGCGTATAAACATCGTCTCGGATTGCTTCGCTCAACAAAAACAGCAGTTCCCCACCTAGAATTGTTGTCAGTATCATAAAAACAATTGTTTTTTTAATAGAGAATTGGGCCAATAAGCTCCATTCACGTGATCCGATAACGGTTAAAGCCAGTAATAAAATAGCCCAGAATATATTCTGCAAGAAGAAAAGTGCAGATAAAAACAGCGGCAATACGATCAGTGCGGTCAATACACGTACTTTCAGCATGGAAGTGATTCAGTACAATAAATACGAATTTGCAAGAACTTCGGAATCAACATTGGAACCGGCTGACTAAAACAGCGAGAGACGTTTACGTGCGGGAGCTTACCGTTTGATCTGTTCGCTGGTTTGACCAAAACGCCGTTCCCTTTTTTGATATGATTGAACAGCCAGAGCGAATTCGTTTTCATTAAAGTCTGGCCATAAGGTATCGGTAAAATATAATTCAGTATAAGCTAACTGCCATAACAAAAAATTGCTGATGCGGCATTCTCCACCTGTGCGTATGAATAAATCAGGTTCTGGAGCATAAGCTATGGAAAGATATTTTGAGAGGCTTTCTTCTTCAAAAGAAGCCGACGTATCCACCGAATTTTCCAGCATTTTTCGCATTGCCTGCATAATATCCCAACGTCCGCCATAATTTGCTGCAATGGTCAGTGTCAGTTTAGAATTGTGTGCAGTTAATTGTTCACCCTTTCTGATAAGCTGAGTGATTTTAGATTCAAATTTTGAAGTATCGCCTATAACTTTAAAACGAATACCGTTTTCATGCAGCTTTGAAATTTCTTGCTCTAATGCACTGGCAAAAAGTTGCATTAGGAAGGATACTTCGTCGGCTGGGCGTCGCCAGTTTTCACTACTGAACGCAAATAGCGTCAGGTATTCAACACCATAATCTGCACAAGATTTAATGACGTTCCTGACCGTTTCGACACCCTGCCGATGCCCTGCCATACGCGGTAAAAATTTATTTTTCGCCCAGCGCCCATTGCCATCCATGATAATGGCGATATGTTTTGGAATTGACCTGGTTTCAGGTATTTCTCGCGTAGAGCTCATCCCCTGGAACATATTAAACAGCCATGAGTTCAGCTTCTTTTTTCTCTAGAGTCTTCTCAACTTCGGCAATATAGTGGTCTGTTAATTTTTGTATTTCATCTTGTCCGCGACGCTCTTCATCTTCTGAAATTTCTTTTGATTTTAATAGTTCTTTCAATTGTGAATTGGCATCCCGGCGGATATTACGCATCGCTACGCGCACATTCTCCGCTTCATGTTTGACTACCTTTGTTAGCTCCCTGCGGCGCTCTTCAGTAAGTGGCGGCATCGGTACGCGTATGGTTTCACCAACGGACATGGGGTTGAGTCCGAGATCGGAGTCGCGGATAGCTTTTTCGATTATACCTGCCATCTTTTTATCCCACGGAATGACACCGATCGTTCGTGCGTCAATCAAATTAACATTGGCTACCTGATTAACCGGGGTTGGTGTGCCGTAATAGTCAACCATGACATGATCAAGTAAGCCGGTGTGTGCCCGTCCGCTTCTAACTTTACTTAAATCAACCTTCAATGTTTCCAGGCTTTTTTGCATTTTTTGTTCGGCTGTTTTCTTTACATCTGCAATCATAATTATTTTTCCATGAGTCATATTATTCGTGGCTGGCAACGAATAAAAATCTGTGAATCAAGATCAATTTATGACAAAGGTTCCTTCATCTTCTCCAAGAATAATGCGTTTGAGTGCGCCCGGCTTAAAAATACTGAAAACATTAAGTGGTAATTTTTGATCTCTGCAGAGCGTCAAAGCCGTTGCATCCATAACCTGTAAATTTTTTGATATGGCTTCATCAAACGAAATTTTTTGAAAGCGTGTTGCCTGCGAATCTTTGATAGGATCGCTGGAATATATACCATCTACTTTAGTTGCTTTAAGCATAATATCGACATTCATTTCCATGCCGCGTAAGGCAGCCGCAGTATCTGTGGTAAAAAAAGGATTACCCGTGCCTGCCGCGAAAATAACTACCCAGCCTTCACTGAGATAACGCATCGCCTTTCCACGTATATAGGGCTCGACAACCTGATCAATGCGTAAAGCCGATTGTATCCTCGATACCAAACCAATTTGTATCATGGCGTCTTGTAGCGCCAAGGCGTTCATAACAGTGGCCAGCATTCCCATATAATCAGCGGTTACACGTTCAATACTGTGGCTACCAGACTGCATACCACGAAATATATTCCCGCCACCGACGACGACAGCAATCTCAACATCAAGTTTGTTGATTTCTTCAATTTCAGCAACAATGCGGCTAATAACAGCTTGGTTAATACCATAGTTGTTTTCACCCATCAGTGCTTCTCCTGACAGTTTAAGTAATATACGCTGGAATCGGGTATTCATCGGTGGCTAGATTACTGATAGTATGGCGGTCATATTTATTTTGCTTGTCCCATTTGCGCCTTAACTTCTTCAGCAAAATTTTCTGCTTTTTTCTCAATACCTTCACCCACAACAAAAAGTGTAAAGCTATTTACAGTTGCTGATTTCTTTTTCAATAGTTTTTCCACTGTCTGTTCAGCGTCTTTGACGAATGGCTGGCCTAGCAAAGTGACTTCCGCTAGATATTTCGTAATACGTCCATCGACCATTTTTTCTATGATATTGGCTGGTTTACCACTTTCGGCTGCTTGTGCAGCAAAAATTTGACGTTCATGTTCAAGCACTTCCGCTGAAACTTGATCTTTGGATACGCACACAGGCTTGCTGGCTGCAATATGCATTGCCAAATCCTTACCCAATGTTTCATCGCCACCTTGATAATCGATCATGACTCCAATTTTGGTTCCATGCAAATATGAAGCGAGCTGACCCTCGGTTGTGTGGTGTGCGCAACGCCGGATACTGATATTTTCACCAAGTTTCATGACAAGTGCTTTTCGCGTAGCTTCAACAGTTTCGCCACCTGATAAAACGGTTTCACTCAATATCGCAATATCGGTTAATTTTTTTTCAGCCACCAGTTTTGCGATGTCTTTGGCAAAATTAATGAAATCTTCATTTTTAGCTACGAAGTCTGTTTCACAGTTGACTTCCACCAATGCACCCGTCTGGGCATTAGTTGCTAAGTAAGCGCTTATCACGCCTTCAGCGGCAATACGGCCAGCTGCTTTATTCGCCTTTGCGCCACTTTTAATTCTGAGCAAATCCTCTGCTGCTTTCATGTCGCCGCCAGTTTCTGTCAACGCTTTTTTGCATTCCATCATGCCAAGCCCTGTTAACTCGCGTAATTCCTTTACCATGCTTGCGGAAATCGCCGCCATACTCTTCTTGCTCCAAATACAGTATTAAATAAAAATGAAAATATTCAGTAATTCAGTGCAGCCTATTTAGGTGATGTCTTTTTATTATCTCAAAGCCACTTTTTACTGAAGAAACCATTATGAAATATCAACTAAAATATCAAAAAAAGAGGCTGTGCGCCTCTTTGTTGATACTATTTTATTCTTCATTACTCATTTCGACGATTTCCTGAAGCGATTGATTGCGTCCCTCCAGAACTGCGTCGGCAACTCCCCGCGCATACAAGCGTATAGCCCGGCTGGAATCATCATTACCTGGAATAACATAATGCAAACCTTCAGGATTATGATTGGTATCGACTACGCCAACAACCGGAATACCCAGTTTCTTGGCTTCAGTAACAGCGCCTTTTTGATAACCCACATCAACAACGAATAAAGCATCGGGCAGATCTTTCATTTCTTTGATGCCACCCAGGCTGGCATTAAGTTTGTCGAGTTCGCGTTGCATATCAAGCGCTTCTTTCTTGATCATTTTGTCTAACATGCCTTCTTGCACCATGGCTTCCATTTCGTGCAAACGCTTAATAGACTGCTTGATTGTTTTAAAATTGGTTAACATACCGCCTAACCACCGCTGGTCGACATAGGGGGAGCCACAGCGTGCTGCTTCTTCACGGATGATATCCCGGGCTTGTCGTTTGGTTCCAACAAACAAGATAACGCCTTTGTTTGCAGATAATTGACGCATATAATCGGTTGCCTCGTTGTACATTTCCAATGTGCGCTCGAGGTTGACGATATGAATCTTGTTACGATGGCCGAAAATATAAGGTGCCATCTTAGGATTCCAAAAGCGTGTCTGATGACCAAAATGGACGCCGGCTTCCAGCATTTGCCGTAATGTTACTGACATAAATTCTCCTTTAAGGGTTGAACCGCCACTCACTCAGTGACCTTGCGACTTTGTGGCAAAGCACCCTTTAAATGCAGTGAGTGTGTGAAATAAAAATACATAACAACAAAAGACTTTCTTCAATTCGTTGATTTTACTCAAACGAACGCTGAAAGCCTATTGCCAATTTTTGATTATAGCATTTTCCTTTGTGTGCTCAAACTAACTCAACTTGTTGTTGATACCAGTAAGGGGTTGGATGACAAAATGCACTACGTAGTGCAACTGGCGTTGCCCATTTTTAGTTTTAAACGTTCGAGATCATGGATCTCAATATGTTTATAATTTACAGAAATGATTGCTTCACTTTGCAATTTAGAGAAAGCGCGGCTGACAGTTTCTAGTTTTAACCCGAGATAACTGCCGATTTCTTCACGTGTCATTCGCAGATTAAAGCTCGATTCTGAATAGCCCCGTATTGCCAGCCGGCTCGAAATATTAAGCAAAAATGAAGCGAGGCGCTCTTCAGCTTTCATGCCGCCAAGCAGCAACATTAAACTATGGTCTCGTACAATTTCACGGCTCATAATTTTGTGAAAATGATGCATAAATGTAGGAATGATTCTGCTAATTTCTTCAAGTTTAGAAAAAGGAATTTCGCAAAGTTCGCTATTTTCTAGCGCAATCGCATCACAGATATGTGATTCGTTGCTAATTGCATCAAGTCCCAGCAAATCACCTGTCATGTGGAACCCCGTGATCTGTTGTCTGCCGTCTTCTTCAAGAATGCATGTTTTCAGAGAGCCCCTTTTTACTGCATAAAGTGCTTGAAAATTTGTGCTGGCACGATATAAATAACCACCACGCCGGATTTTCTTTTGCTGGCTAACTACTTTGCCAAGTATTTGGATTTCTTGGTCATTGAGACCAACCGGCAAACACAGTTCTCTCAGGCTGCATGTTGCACAATTGGAGCGAAGTTGTGCGGCATTAAAATTTGTCAATAAAAAATCTTCTGATGACACGATAGTGACCAATAATGAAATTCTAGTCTTCAGGGTGTCGTCATGAGTAATGTTTGTTTCACGACGACATCCACTAATAGTAAGTTACTTTTCTATTTTATCGAATATTTTATTTTAAAAGCACAGTTTAGACTAATGTGCTGGATTAATTTATTTCACTATTGGACAACAGATAATCAACAAGTTGATCTGCAGCTTCACCCTGAATATTTGGGAATGCGGGCATCCTCATGCTTCCATTCTGGAACTTTTGCTTTAATGCTGTTTTATTTGCGACCTTCTCCCTCAGAATCATGGCTACGTTGCTTTTTAGCGGTTTGTGGCATTCTGAGCATACTGCACTGAAGATTTGTTCGCCAGTCGCGCCTGTCGGCGGGGTGTAGTCTCTGCTGCTGCCGCAACCAATCAATACTGTGGCAACACAAAGTGTTAACATAAGAATTGTTTTTTTCATTAATGCTTCTCTCCGTTACTAATATTTATTTGAAAACAGAATTTGATCAATTAGTCTGTCTAGTTTTTTAGATATGTGTATGCAGATGAGATGCATCATACCAGCGGTGCCCTACTTTGAGTACAACAGATTTGGTCAGATAAGAACTATCCGGTTGCTTTGTAGCGATGACTACCACAAACAAAATCTTTGGTTAGCGCCAAACACATCAGAATCATAACTAAAGAAAAGGGCAATGCGCCGATGATCATGGCTTTTTTGAGTGCCGCCAGACTGCCTCCTCCTGTTACCAGTAAAGCCGCGATTACGGCGGATAGAATTAGCCCCCATATAACTTTGTGTTTTAGGCCGGTGGGGTTATTGCCGCCTGTCATGATCGTATTTAATACGAGAACACCGGAATCCGCTGAGGTGATCAGGAATGTAAATATCAACACGACCGTGAGTATGGAAACCGATTGTGAAACGCCGTGGAGCATGTCGTTAGAAAACATCGCTTTTACCGTCTCAAAGAGCTGGGCTGACGTGGGTGCATTAATAATTTGTTCGCTAGCCATGCCAGATAGTTCGAGGTGAATTGCTGTGCCACCAAGTAATGTAATCCAGGCAAAACACATCGCTGCTGGAGCCAGTAAAGCACCAAGGACAAATTCCCTAATTGTGCGTCCTTTTGATATACGCGCTAAAAAAAGTCCGACAAATGGTGCAAAAGCAATCCACCAAGCCCAGTATAGAATGGTTCCCTGTTCTTGCCATTGTCCGGCGGCTGTGTTCAGTTCAAAAACCTCTATAGATATGGCGGGCAACGTTATAATATAGTCGATGCAGGCACTGCCATACAGTTTTAATAAAAAAAATAACGGGCCAAAGATTGTAAAAACCAACAGCAATAAGCCTGATAGGCTTAGATTGAGGTTACTCAACATTCTGATTCCGCGCCCGATACCTGATGCTGCTGAGAGTATTGATAGCGACATGACCAAGAATAGCGCCACAAACAGTGGTGATGAAGTTGAATAGCGTAACGTGTCCATTTCAGATTCCGGTGCCATCCATTCAACGCCGATAATTTCGTTGAAACCTGATACCAATTGTTGAATGCCATAGCCGATTGTTACAGCAACACCCAGCAGTGTTGCGATAATCGCTGTAATATCCAATAAATGTCCTATATAGCCGTTAAGGTGTCTGCCCAGCAGTGGAACGAGTGCAGTACGCACTGTCAATGGCAACTGATAACGATGTGCAAAATAGGCCAGGGATAAACCGGTTACAACATAAATCCCCCAGGGATGTAGTCCATAGTGTAAAAACGAATAGCGGAATGCCGATTGAATTGCTTCCTGAGTATGCGGCTCAATAACGCCGTTGATAATTTCTGGATTTTCTACGAAGTGCCAAAGCGGTTCTGCCGTTGAAAAAACCATTAATCCAATACCCATGCCAGCGCTAAACATCATTGAGAACCATGAAAAATTAGAAAATTCCGGTTGTTCATTGATATTCCCTAATTTTCGTTTGCCAATCGACGGTACGGCAGCAACAACGATGCAAAATACCAGGAACATCGTAACTAAATAAATATAATAAACGTTGAATGTTGCTAGCAAATCGTCATTTGTCTTACTTAAAACCGACGAAGCCTTATCTGGAAATAACGCGGCCCATAGCGTCAGTGCAATAATCAACACCTTGCTGGAGATGGTCATGAATCGGTTAAACCCTTTATAGAAACCAGATTGTGCGACCTTAATTTGAATCAATTGTAACGATGGTTTAATTACGTTTCTCCTGTGCTATACGACTCATAATTGAATTACAAAGAAAACACTGGGTATACAATTTGGGATGCAGGCGGTTAGTGCGAATTTTTTAATCTCTGGTGCTATTTTATCCAGACTGTTTTAATATTTACAAATTCCCGTATGCCGTAATGGGACAATTCCCGCCCGTAGCCCGATTGTTTGATGCCGCCGAATGGCAGGCGGGGATCGCTTTTAACAATACCGTTGATGAAGACACTGCCTGCGTGAATGTTTTTTGCAAGAGCCTCGCCTTGAGCAGAGTCGCCTGTCCATACACTCGCACCCAGACCAAATTGTGTTTGATTGGCCAGCTTAGCAGCTTCTTCTGCATCCTTAGCCCGTATTACCGCTGCAACAGGCCCGAACAGTTCTTCATCGAACGCGGACATGCCGGGTCGCACATGGTCTAAAATTGTTGGCGTGTAATATGCACCTGGTGATTGAACAAAGGTTCCACCCGTAATCAGTTTTGCGCCCATTGATATACTTTGGTTAATCTGTTCATGGAGCGTGTCCCGAAGGTCGGCGCGTGCCATTGGTGCGATATCGGTCAATTTATCTTTAGGGTCGCCGCAGCGTAGCTGTTTAACCCTATCCGCAAAGCGAGCGATAAATTCGTCGGCTATTGCTTCGGTAAGGATAAAGCGTTTTGCGGCAATACAGCTTTGTCCCGTATTCTGGAAGCGACCGGTTACTGCTTGTTCAGCAGCGAATGAGATATTTGCGTCGTTGAGTACAATAAAGGGGTCTGAACCACCGAGCTCCAGTACGCATTTTTTTAGGTGGCGTCCGGCCATGGCAGCTACTTTACGTCCAGCTGCCGTACTTCCGGTTAATGTAACTGCGGCGATATGTTCGTTGGCGATCACACTTTCGGTTTGTGATGCAGTGATTAATAAACTACGGAATGCGTGTTTTGGGAAGCCGGCCTCGCGGAAAGCTTCCTCCAAAGATAAGGCGCAACGAGGTACATTGGATGCATGTTTGAGTACGACTGTATTGCCTGCCATCATTGCAGGTGCCACTGCGCGTATTACTTGCCAAAAGGGAAAATTCCACGGCATGATACAGAATATCGTTCCCAAAGGTTGATAAGTGACATAACTGCAGGCTGCGTCTGTGGTAATCGGTTCGTCGGCTAGAAAAGCGCTGGCGTTTTCTGCATAAAATTCACATCCCCAGGCACTTTTTTCAACTTCAGATTTGGCCTCTTGCAGTAATTTACCCATTTCTTCTGTGATCAAATGGGCATATTTATCGCGGAATTGGCGTAGTACCTGCGCCAGGCTTTGAAAATAAACTTTCCGCTGACCATAATCCAGGTTACTCCAGAATGTCTGTGCGGCAGCTACATCGTTCAGCACTCCAGAAATTTTATCGGGCTGCAGTGACGGAAAAGTCTTTGTGGTTTTTCCTGTGGCAGGATTGGTCGAATGTAAATGCATACAATAAACCTGAATTTGTTACATGCTAGACAATTTAGTATAGGAAGAAGTGTATAGAATTTTTTAAATCTACCCAATTCTAATTGATAAAAGCGAATTGAGCTTGCAATTGATTGATCTAATTTTGTGGAATACTTGTACGAACGAACAGCGGAACGTCAGGTGAGCGCATCGTGGCACCACTTCAGAGAATTTCTATGACTTGCGATGTGTGGAGTTTCTGATGCCTGAGATCAGTGCTGGGTAAGGAAAAGGAGTCTGTTGGCGATGTCGGTTTTGGATAATTTATTCGATTTGTGGCAGAGTGTCCAATTGGTTTTGTAAAGCTTGAAGATTAGCTTCTCGAAGACTGATTTCTCTTTTTAAGCGGTCTACCCGATTCAGGTACCGTTGATAGTTTCGTTCACTACCTAAGCGATCTGGCGTACCTTCATTGTATTCGGCTTTAATTTCTTCCAGTAATTCGGTTTCTTCTGCAATTCTTTGCTCGACTTCTTGTCGTTGTGTTTTAATGATTTTATTTTCTCTTCTTTGTATAATTCTTTTATCGATATTTTTAGCATCGACAGACGGAACAACGATCAAAGATGGTAGATCAATTTTTTCAGCGCTATTGGATTTAACATTCGAATAGGTGACATTGCCTTGTTCGTCAGTCTGTTTGTAAACCTCAGAATGCAATTGGCCTGAATAGCATAATAAAATCGCTATAAATAAAAGATAGTCTGGTTTCATATTTTTTCACCCAATTCCAAGTACAAATTATAATTTAGCAAGTTCTTGCTTTAAAGCGGTAATATTGCGTTTATGGCGTTGCATTTTATTTCGTAGTTGTTTGATTTTTTTTTGAGGCTTGAGTTTTCCATTGTTGCGTAACGAAGATAAGTATTTCTTGGTTTTGAATAATAATTTTTTTTCAGTCGTCAACTCATACTCTAGTATTTCCCGCCGCTTAATTTCATGTTTATCTTGCTTATAGACATTTTCTTTTGGGGAATGTTTGGCAACATTTACCGTAACCTCTCGTAAGGGGGGAGAGGGTTGAGCGTTTTTAAATTTGTTCCCACCTTTTATCGGACGATTAGTAAAGGTGATATTTCCATTTTTATCAATATGTTTATAAATTGTGGAGCCGGCATGAGTGCCGGTTATTACGGTGAGACCTAAACATAGTGATAAAACGTATATTCCGGGCATGCTTGAGTCATTGTTCATAAGTGGTGATAACTGCAATGAATTGATCAAACAATGATAGTTTACCAATTGAGGCCGTCAGGAAAATCCGAAAAAGGCCTAACAATCTATTCTTTTTGAAGAATTTATGGCGATGATAATGCTTACAGGGGCTTAAACAGTTAGATTCTGCCGTTGCTGTTTAAGCCCCTGTAATGTTTTTTAGATGATATGTATTGTTAAATTATAGCGAAATAACGTAGTGCGCAATACTATAAGCTGTAGTACATGTCGAATTCAACAGGGTGAGTTGTCGTGCGCAGCAACTTGACTTCTTGCATTTTAAGGTGAATAAACGCATCGATCATGTCGTTTGAAAATACACCACCACGGATTAGAAAATCGCGGTCTTGATCTAGATGATCTAAGGCTTCACTTAATGATGCGCAGGTGTTGGGGACTTTCGCCGCTTCTTCTGGAGGTAAATCGTAAAGATTCTTGTCCATCGGATCGCCGGGGTGAATTTTGTTTTGAATACCATCAAGTCCGGCCATCATCAGTGCCGTAAAGGCCAGATAGGGATTTGCCGCCGGATCTGGAAAACGTACTTCGATACGGCGGCCTTTGGGGCTATTTGAATGCGGTATACGGATCGCTGCTGAGCGGTTGCTAGCCGAATAGGCCATGTTTACAGGCGCTTCATATCCTGCTACTAGTCGTTTATACGAATTTGTAACCGGATTGGTAATGGCATTGAGCGCTTTGGCATGTTTAAGAATGCCGCCAATATAAAATAATGCCGTTTCAGACAAACCTGCATAGCCGTTTCCGGAAAATAAATTTTCACCGTCTTTCCAAATCGACTGGTGTACATGCATGCCGGAACCGTTGTCACCTACGATTGGCTTTGGCATAAACGTTGCCGTCTTGCCATAGGAGTGGGCGACGTTATGCACAACGTATTTAAGTAATTGATTCCAGTCAGCACGCTTTAATAAACTGCTGAAACGAGTGCCAATTTCACATTGACCTGCTGTTGCAACTTCATGGTGATGTACCTCAACGGGGACGCCTAATTGTTCGAGTGTTTGACACATCGCTGCGCGAATATTTTGCAATGAATCAACAGGAGGTACCGGAAAATACCCCCCCTTTACTGCTGGGCGGTGACCGGTATTTCCATTGTTATATTTGATCATTGAACTCCATGGTGCTTCTTCAGATTCAATTTTTACTGAGCAGCCTGACATGTCGGTATGCCAATAAACGGAATCAAAAATAAAAAATTCCGGTTCAGGGCCGAAGTAAGCGATATCTCCGATACCTGTAGATTTGAGATAAATTTCACCACGTTTGGCGATTGAACGGGGGTCTCGGCTGTAGCCTTTTCCGTCAGAAGGCTCGACAACATCGCACGTCATAATGATTGTGGGGTCATCCATAAATGGATCCAAGTTGGCGCTTTCAGGGTCCGGAATTAACAGCATATCGGATGCCTGTATGCTTTTCCATCCCGCTATTGATGAGCCGTCAAATGGATGACCGTCTTCAAATTTGTCTGCATTAAAACTATGGGATGGAATAGTGACGTGCTGTTCTTTTCCATTGGTATCGGTGAAGCGCAAGTCGACAAATTTTACTTTACTGTCTTGAATCAATTTCAAAACATCATCTACAGACATCTTTTTCTCCGGTCGTGCTGGTTGGTTATAGAATATGACACAATGCTATCGGACAATAATATTATATCAAACCGATTCATTTATTATTTTTGAAACCCAGTTGGGATATGGTAAGGCGCACAGATTTTTTGATGATATTGGCGAATATTATTTGAGATAATATGACATTATCTCATACATTTATCAGTTGCTTCGTCGACTTAAACAGATTCTGAAGGATATGATGTTTTTTACGACGCCCCAAAAAGTTGGTTTTATTTCAGGTTCCTGTTTATTAGCATTGACTATTATTTTACCCGCCCCGGCGGAAATGACCGAGCCTGCATGGCGTACTGTGGGCGTGGCACTATTGTTGGCGATATGGTGGACCACAGAAGTGCTGCCGATTCCAGCTACTTCCTTGCTGCCGATTATTCTGTTTCCTGCCTTAGAGATTATGACATTAGAAAACAGCACTGCACCGTACGCATCTCCAGCTATTTTTCTATTGCTTGGTGGCTTTATTATTGCAACCAGTTTGGCTAAATGGGGTTTACATCGTCGAATTGCGCTGAATATTCTGGCGCGTACGGGTGGCGGTCCAGCTGCGTTGATTGCCGGATTTATGGGAACAACCGCGCTGTTGTCTATGTGGATCAGTAATACGGCCTGTACATTGATGATGATTCCGATCGCATTATCTCTTGTTGCCGAGCTGGCTCAGAATGAAAGCAGTCAGCAGCATAAATTTGTAGTATGTCTGCTTCTAGGAATTGCCTATGCCGCCAGTATTGGTGGGTTAGGTACTATTATCGGTACGCCTCCCAATCTGCTTGTGGTCAGTTTTATGAAGCAAAGTTATGGTATTGATATCAGTTTCGTAGATTGGATGATGTTTGGTATACCTACTGTTGTTGTGATGACAATGTTGGCTTGGTGGGTATTGACACAATGGGCTTTTGCATTTGATTTAAAAGTTGAACGTATTTCACTTGCCGCCATTCGTGATGAGCTTGAAAAATTGGGTAAAATGACGCGACCTGAAATGCGCATTACTTGTTTGTTCGGGTGTATCGCTGCAGCATGGATTTTGCGCGTGCCCGTACAAAAGCACTTTGAAGTTGTGTTGTGGTTAAGTGATACGTTGATTGCGGTTTGTGGCGCGGTGCTCCTGTTTATTATTCCGGCTGGCGACGAGGCGTCAAAGACCGGTGAAAAATCGGTGGCACTTTTGGATTGGGAGCATGCGAATCAGATACCTTGGGGTATACTGTTATTATTCGGTGGGGGATTAAGCCTTGCTGCAGCCATCAAATACTCTGGTTTAGCGGCATGGATTGGAGGTAATCTTTCGGGGTTGCCGCACTTGAATTTGATTCTTATGATACTGATATTGGTTTCTCTGGTGATATTCCTGACAGAGCTGACCAGTAACACGGCAACAACTGCGACTTTATTGCCAATACTGGGTGTATTGGCTATATCTAGCGGGATTGAGCCTATGTTGTTGTTTGCACCTACCGCATTGGCTGCGAGTTGTGCTTTTATGCTGCCGGTGGCAACGGCACCGAATGCTGTTGTTTATTCGACGGGCCGAATGACAATTTCACAGATGGCTCAGGCAGGTGTGAGGCTTAACGTTTTGGGAATTGTTATCATTACTGGAATGACATATCTCTTGATTCCCTGGATATTTGGATAAATCTTTTGAAAATTTTTTGTACATGCTTTCCGAGCACGCACAAAAAATTGAGGTTAAGAAACGATACATCTAGCTGATGTCACGCGCGCTAAGTATTCTCAAAGAAGTTTTCGGTTATCCTGATTTCAGAGGACAGCAAGCTGAGATTATCGAGCATCTTGTTGTCGGCGGCGATTGTCTTGTACTGATGCCGACAGGGGGTGGCAAATCGCTTTGTTATCAAATACCCGCATTGCTTCGTAAAGGCGTTGCAATCGTCGTTTCTCCATTAATTGCGCTGATGCAGAATCAAGTCGCTGCCCTTAATGAAATGGGTATTGATGCAGCCGTATTGAATTCCACGCTTTCTTTTGAAGAAATGCGGGGCGTCGAACAAAAATTGCTGAATGGTGACTACGACTTACTTTATGTTGCACCAGAGCGGTTGCTGACTAGGCATTTCCTAGATTTGATCGCGCAAATTCCGCTGGCCTTATTTGCAATTGACGAGGCACACTGTGTTTCGCAATGGGGGCATGATTTTCGTCCTGAATATAATCAACTTAATATTCTGCACGTGCGTTTTCCCAATGTGCCGCGCATCGCTTTGACGGCTACAGCCGATGCTGTAACCCGAAAAGAAGTGATTGAGCGTTTGGCGTTGCATGACGCCAAGGTCTTTCTTTCCAGTTTTGATCGGCCCAATATTCATTATCAGATAGTCGACAAAGTTAACAGCAAGCAGCAGTTGTTCTCATTTATCCAAACAGAATATCCGCGTAAAGCCGGTATTGTTTATTGTCTATCACGGAAGAAAACAGAAGAGATTGCAGCATGGTTGAACGCGCATGGCATTCCTGCTTTAGCTTACCATGCTGGTATGAGCTCAGATCAGCGTGCACAAAACCAGGAAAAATTTCTTCGCGATGAAAGCTGCGTTATGGTGGCGACAATTGCTTTTGGAATGGGTATCGATAAACCCGATGTGCGTTTTGTGGCGCATCTTGATATGCCCAAAAGTATCGAGGGTTATTATCAGGAAACAGGTCGGGCAGGTCGCGACGGACAGCAAGCAAGTGCGTGGATGGCTTATGGTTTGAATGACGTGATACAGCAGCGTCGTATGATCGAAGAATCCAAGGCAGGGGCGCGGTTTAAGCAAGTCGCAACCAAAAAGCTTGAAGCTATGCTGGCTTTGTGTGAAACAACTGCATGTCGCCGCGCTCAATTATTGGGTTATTTAGGTGAAACGATAGCATTTACAGCTTGTGGAAATTGCGATGTTTGTTTGAACCCGCCAAAAACCTGGAATGCCACTGTTGCAGTACAAAAAGCGTTGTCATGTGTTTATCGTACCGGGCAGCAGTTTGGTGCAGGTCATTTAATCGATATTTTACGTGGAAACCGCACGGGTCGTGTTGAGCAATGGCGCCACGACCAAATCAGTACATTCGGTATTGGTCGTGATTTATCAATCAAGAACTGGCGCGCTATCTTTAGACAATTGATTGCGCATGGGCTGTTAACCACGAGTTATGAAGGCTATGGTGCGTTGTGCTTAACTGATGCAAGTCGTGTTGTATTAAAGGAACGGCGGGATGTTTTTTTGCGGCAGCCGGCAGAATATAAACAGCTAGAGCGTGCCGGTCAGAAAGGCGATGAGCTGCTTGTGCGCGGTTCTCATGAACAAAGACTATGGGATCGTTTACGCGATTGGCGTGCAGAAACTGCCAATGAACTAGGAGTGCCTGCTTACGTTGTATTTCATGATGTGACTTTAAAAGAATTTGTACGTCAATGCCCGCAGACGGAGGATGAACTGCTGCGAATTACAGGCGTAGGGACGCACAAATTGGATAAATACGGTGGTCAGCTAATTGAGATCCTAAGAAATGCAGAATGCCGTGACTCATAGGAGAATCGTATTTATGAGTACCTGGGCAAATAGGAAGTAAGCGGTGTTTTTTTGTCAGTTATGACAAAAAAACAACAGAAATGTTGTTAAAAAGCAACACATGGGTTGTTAAATAGAAAAAATAAAGCCGTTTTTCTTGCAGGGCTGTGTTGTATTGGGCACAATCCACCTAAACCTTTCGAGTTTGGAAGACAGGAAAAAACGGGATGCAGCCTGCCGGTGTTTAGCTGGGTTTTGGTCGATTCCTCAATGTTTAATATTTATGGAGAACTTCCCTATGAAGAAGCTTATTTCTTTAGCAGTTGCTGGTGCGCTTGCAACCCCCATGGTTGCGTCAGCAGAAGGAACCAATGTCACTATGTTTGGTAGCGTTCAGGCTGAATATGCTACTGTGGATTATGATGGTTTTACCAGTCAAGCACTGATTGGGGATGACACTGGTCGTTCAAGATGGGGTTTGCATGTTGTTGAGCAGCTCGGTAGTGGATTCAAAGCGAAAGCGCACATTGAATACGGTTTCAATACAGGTAGTGGTGATCTGGGCGTTGCGCGTGAACGTTGGGTAGCTTTAGCCAACAACGCATGGGGTGAAGTCAAGTTTGGCCGTGTCCAGTCTTTGTATAAAGATTTTGCCGGTGGGCAGACCATTGATCCTTTTGCTTACACAACGCTTCAGGCTGCTGGTAGTGGTAGCACTATGATTGCGTCTAGAAACGGTATGGGTTCCGGTGCGCAAAGTTTTGTAAACAGTGCTGCGCGGTATGATTCTCCAACAGTAGAAGGCTTCTCATTCGCTGCTTTATTGATGCCTGGTGACTCTAATCGCCTTGACCCTTTTAATGGCAATGGCGATTCAACTAACCAAGGTGGTGAAGATGGTGAATGGGACTTCCAAATTGCTGGGAAATATGAAGTTACATTACTCGATGAGCACGATATAGGTGTGTTTGGTGGATATTCTAGAGATAACGTGAGCTCGAATCAGAGAGCACTCCAGGGTGTCGGCGTTGACGATGAAGAAGTTTGGCGTGGTGGTGCATCGTGGAAGTTCAAGAATATGCGCATTAGTGGTCAATATGAGAACATTGACGATGCGAGTATTAATGGCGCGGCTTCATGTTCGAATGCAGCGCAGCTCGGGGCTGCAAATGATCCGCGGGCGCAATGTAACTCAGCTATGAATGTTAACGGTGACGGTCACTTGTGGTTTGTTGGCGGCGAGTACGAATTCGGTAGAACAAGTTTGATCGCACAAGGTGGTATGGGTCAGGCAAATGCCACAACGCAGCAGGCAAAACGTGAAATGAGCAGTTTTACTGTTGGCGCGATTCATAAATTAAGCAAGCGCTCTAGTTTGTTTGGTGGTTATCAACGTAACATGATTGATGACAGGAATGCAGTATTTAGAGATAGTAATGTTTATTCTGTAGGTATGCGTCACAATTTTTAAGCTCAAGTTGTTCCTAACAAAAAAGGCACCATTGGTGCCTTTTTTGTTATCTGGGCCAGTAACAATTCTGAGCCACTATGAAAAATGCAATTAAACCTTACCCCACTATTTTTATCTATTATCGTAATCCTGTTTTATAAATGTTTCCAATATCCGAAATACACTTCGGTATTTAGATTACGGGAATCTTGTGAAGTGATTTAAAATATACCGTAGTGCTGAGAAATGATACGGTTTTATATCGTATCGACAGGATGTATAAGTCCGGCAAAATTAATCTGATAGATTTGGGGGGAATTACTCATCATGAGTATGAAAAAATGGACAGATGAAGAATTAGTTTCAACACAAGAAAAACTGGAACAATGGAGTGTGCGTTACCAAAAGGCAGGCAACAAGCTTTGGCATTTTACAGCTTTTCTAGGAGCGCTATCTATTTCGACAGGTGTGGCATTTATTTTCTTTGATGGGGTTGATGTATTTAACGTTTTGCTAATCGTCATGGGCTCGGTAACCTGTTTTGTGTGGTACAAGAGTGAAAAGCGCCGACAGGATAACCGAAATTTTCTCGATGAAATTAACAAAGAATTGAGACAGCGTGAAAAAAGGGCTGCAAAATCTAAAACAAAGCAAGACGGTAATAAGAAAGACAAAAGAGCGGCTGGTGTGGACCAGACTACATCAGCAGAGGAGCAAGCCGTAGACACTAATACACAATAAATAAAGCCAATTTAGAGGGTTAATGTCTGTGTTTGAAATCATACAGCAACCAGAAACCAGTTTTTTCTTGAAAGTTGTGCGTTAGAAGAAAAGCAAAGGATGTCGCAGCATGTCACTGAATTGTGGTTTGCCGTTGGAATGTACTAAAGCATTAAGTCCAAATGTAAAAAAAATTTTTGATGCGTTGCATCAATTTGTTTGGGTACAAGGTGGGCCGTTGCCTTTGATTTATGATTTGGATGAGCCGATTTATACACAACAAGGTATAACACGGGAAACACTTGCTAAACTCGCATCATCTGGTTTAATTCATTTTGAGGCGGGTGGGTTTGTCAAAAAAAAACTGGGTAAGCATACCCGTCTGTTTTATTGCGGCAAGCCAACTAAGGTTGGTTTTCCCAGTGATATGAATAATCAGCTTGACCTTGGTTGTGTAATCTTGACTGAGCGTGGTAAAGCCTCGCTTTCTCTGGATAAGATAAGTATGAATCGGACTTTTTACGAATATATTATCCGTCGCTGGTATGAATCCAATTATATTGTCACTTCAATTCAGGTGGGCCAGAAAGCGCGTTGATTAACTACAAAATGTCAAGGCTCATACAATGAGTATGACTCTATAATCATTGACATTAGTATAGGTCGGTCCGGTTACCACCAGATCGCCTAACTGTTCAAAAAAACTATACGCATCGTTATTGGTTAAGAATTCGTCTGCTTGCAATCCTTTTTTTTGAGCGCGGGATAACGAACTGGGGGTAATGATCGCGCCAGCGTTTTCTTCAGAGCCATCTATACCGTCTGTATCACACGCCAGGGCATAGACATCACTTAGACCGTTGAGCTCAATCAGCAATGCCAATAAAAACTCCGTATTCCGTCCACCACGACCCTGTCCTTTTACTGTGACAGTCGTTTCTCCGCCAGATAGCAAAGCTGCTGGTGGTTTCAGTAAGTCGGGATAGTGCCGAATTTCTTTGATAAGCGCGGCATAAACCTTTGCAACTTCTCGTGCTTCACCGGTTACCGTATCGCCTAGCACAAGTACGTTAAATAAATTATCTTGAAGATATTTTTTTGCAGCGGTCAATGACAAATGTGCGCTGGCAATAACATAATTTTTAACATGCTTGAAAATTGATGATCCAGGTTTTGGCGTCTCACGTACTTGTCCCTGGACACCTGCAATCAATTTGTTCCGGATGTTCTGTGGCGCATTGAGTTGATATCGTTTAAGTATTTCTAATGCATCGGAAAAGTAAGTGGGGTCTGGTGTGCAGGGACCGGAAGCGATATGCGTAGGATCATCGCCGGTAACATCCGATATCATAAGAGTAAGTACAGGTGCATGGCTTGCTGCCGCAAGCTGTCCGCCCAGGATACGCGAAAGATGTTTGCGCACAGTGTTAATTTCCTGAATTTTTGCGCCACATTGTAACAATTGCCGTGTCATTGTTTGAAGATCGGCTAAAGAAATACCATCGGATGGCAAGGATAAGAGGCTGGAGCCGCCGCCACTGAATAAACACAGTAATAAATCATTTTCTGTTAGTTGTTTGACCTGTTCCAAGATACGTTGCGTGGTATAAACGCTCTTTTCATCCGGCACAGGATGACCTGCTTCAAAAATTTCGAGTCGGTGTGTTGACAAGCCACAACCATATCGGGTTATGACAATACCATTTAACGCTTTATCTTCAGGCCAGTTTTTTTCAACTGCCAAGGCCATGGCGGCTGATGCTTTGCCTGCCCCAACAACAAAGACATGCCCGGAAATATCAGCTAAATCGGGTAGAAATCGAGATACTATCTGTGCTGGGTCGGCTGCCTTGATAGCTGCATGAAAACTGTCCAGCATACAGGTGCGCGGGTTCATTTATTTAGAATGTGCTTAAGGTAGTGTCCGGTGTAACTGTTTGGGTGATCAATAATTTCCTCTGGTGTGCCCTCGGCGACAATGTGGCCGCCGCCATCACCACCTTCGGGGCCAAGGTCGATAATCCAGTCCGCCGTTTTAATGACATCGAGGTTGTGTTCAATCACGACGACAGTATTGCCATGATCACGTAATCTATGTAATACCTTAAGTAATAAATCAATGTCTTGGAAATGTAATCCTGTTGTTGGTTCATCTAGTATGTAAAGTGTTCTACCGGTGTCACGTTTTGACAGCTCCAATGATAATTTTACCCGTTGTGCTTCACCTCCAGATAATGTGGTCGCGGATTGGCCTAGCGTAATGTAGCCTAATCCGACATCCATGAGTGTTTGTAGTTTCCGTGCAACAACGGGTACCGGGTTGAAAAACTCAAACGCATTTTCTACGGTCATTTGTAGAATTTCGTTGATGTTTTTGCCTTTATATAGAATTTCCAGTGTTTCACGGTTATACCGCATACCGTGGCATACATCGCAAGTGACATAAATATCGGGAAGAAAGTGCATTTCAACTTTGATTACGCCATCACCTTGGCAGGTTTCACAACGTCCGCCTTTGACATTAAATGAAAAACGGCCGGGAGCGTAGCCGCGTTCTCGTGATTGCGGTACGCCGGCGAATAGTTCCCGAATAGGCGTAAATAAGCCGGTATATGTTGCTGGATTTGATCTTGGCGTACGCCCGATTGGGCTTTGATCCATATTGATAACTTTGTCAAAAAATTCCAGTCCGTCTATGTGTTTAAAGGATGCCGGTTCGGTTGTACTCGCATAAAGATGCTGGGAGACGGCACGGTAAAGCGTTTCGTTAATCAGCGTCGATTTCCCGGAACCGGAAACGCCTGTTATACAAATAAGCAGACCAACAGGCAATTTTAAATGCAAATGTTTTAAATTGTTACCTGAAGCGCCTTCAATGTATAACGTTCTGTCCGGATTGGGTTGGGTGCGTTGGGAAGGAATTTTAATTGACAGCCTACCGGACAGGTATGCACCCGTCAGAGAATCGGTGTGAGATTGTATGACAGGAGGTTCACCCTGAGCGATTACCTTGCCACCGTGCTCGCCTGCGCCTGGTCCCATATCGACGACATAGTCAGCCAGTTGAATGGCGTCTTCATCGTGCTCAACGACAATGACACTATTTCCGATATCGCGAAGATGCTTTAGTGTGTTGAGCAGACGGTCGTTATCTCGTTGATGTAATCCAATCGATGGTTCGTCCAGTACATACATTACACCCGTTAGGCCAGAGCCAATCTGGCTGGCGAGCCGGATGCGTTGTGACTCTCCGCCTGATAACGTGTCTGCAGCACGATCCAGTGATAAATAATCCAGTCCTACATTATTCAGAAATTGTAATCGACTGGAAATTTCCTTAACGATTCGTTCAGCAATTGACTGTTTGTGGCCGGGCAAAATAAGTTGATCAAAAAATACTTTCGCCTGTTTGAGCGGCAATGCGCTAATATCATAAATAGTTCGGTTATCAACGAAAACATGGCGCGCAGCAGTGCATAGCCGCGTTCCGTTACATTCCGGGCATGTTTTAGCATTCAGGTATTTTCCGAGCTCTTCACGCACAGTCTGCGATTCAGTCTCGCGATAGCGCCGGGTCAAATTTGGAATAATGCCTTCAAAAATATGTTTCTGGCTATTTTTTTTGCCGCCTTCTTTAAGATAAGTAAACTGAATCTTTTCAGTTCCAGATCCATGTAAGATAATGTTTTGGATCGATGGGTCTAAATCTTCAAAAGGTGTTTCAATATTAAAACCGTAGTGTTCGGCAAGGTTAGTGAGCAGTTGAAAATAAAATTGGTTGCGCCGGTCCCAGCTTTTTACCGCTCCGGATGCCAACGACAAATGTGGAAACGCTACAACGCGGCTTGGATCAAAAAAAGTAATCTGACCCAGGCCATCGCACTGCTGGCACGCGCCCTGCGGATTGTTGAATGAAAATAGCCTAGGCTCGAGTTCTGACAAGGAGTAGCTGCAAGTAGGGCAGCTGAATTTTGCAGAAAAAAGATGCTCCTGACCGTTATCCATCTCGACAGCAAGGGCACGACCGTCAGCATGTTGTAGGGCAACTTCAAATGATTCGGCTAATCGTTGTTTTGCGTCTGATGATACTTTTAGCCGATCAATCACAATTTCCACGGTATGTTTTTTATTTTTCTGTAGCTTCGGCGAATCATCAATATCATATACCTCACCGTCAATACGTAGCCGGATAAACCCCTGCATGCGTAATTCGTCAAATAGGTCGACCTGTCCGCCCTTACGCTCTATAATCAATGGCGAAAGAATCATGAGGCGCGTTCCTGCGGGCAGCTCAAGAATATGATCAACCATCTGAGATACGCTCTGTGCCGACAAGGAAGTGTGATGTGTAGGACACTGTGGATCACCGACACGCGCGAATAGAAGACGCAAGTAGTCGTGTATCTCAGTTACCGTACCTACGGTTGATCGCGGATTATGCGATGTTGCCTTTTGTTCAATAGCGATAGCTGGCGAGAGACCTTCAATCGAATCGACATCAGGTTTTTCCATAAGCTGCAAAAATTGTCTTGCATAAGCAGATAATGATTCTACATAACGTCTCTGCCCTTCCGCATAAAGTGTATCGAACGCGAGCGAGGATTTGCCTGATCCTGAAAGCCCGGTGATTACAATTAGCTTGTTTCGAGGCAAGTCAAGACTGATGTTTTTTAGATTGTGGGTGCGCGCACCACGGATTTTAATCAATTCCATTGGCTATCTATGTGCGAATCAACCTGATAATATACCGAACTTTTTAGAAAAAATATAACCAGATTTATGATTGATTCAAGCGCATCAGAAAAAATGTCGCGAACAGAATTGCGAGCCACAGTTGGATTAGCCGGCATTTATGGTTTGCGCATGTTCGGATTATTCATTATTTTGCCTGTTTTTGCATTTTATGCGGAGCATTTACCCGGTGGTGACAACTATACGTTAATTGGTGTTGCGTTGGGCGCTTATGGACTAACACAAGCCATTCTCCAGATACCGATGGGTTGGCTGTCCGACCGCATTGGACGAAAGTCGGTAATTTATTTAGGCTTAATTCTCTTTGCGGCGGGCAGCTTTATCGCTGCGATGGCAGGCGATATTTATTGGATAATATTCGGGCGAATTGTTCAGGGGGCGGGTGCTATTTCAGCAGCAATTATGGCGTTGGCGGCTGATTTAACCCGTGAAGAACATCGTACCAAGGCAATGGCGACGATTGGCATGACAATTGGAACAGTGTTCGCCATATCTTTGGTTGTGGCACCCATACTCAGTCAATGGATTGGGGTTCCTGGCATTTTCATCGTAACTGGCGTTCTTGCCCTTGTAGCTATTATTATTGTTAAAACATTGATTCCTGACCCACAAATCAGTCGTTTTCACTCTGATACCGAAGCTTCTGCAAATGGTATTGGTAGTGTGTTAATGGATACTCAATTATTGCGCTTAAATTATGGTATTTTTGCGCTGCATGCCACATTGATGACGCTTTGGTTGATGATTCCGTTAACTTTACGTAAAGCAGGAATGGCGATTGAAGACCATTGGCAGATTTATTTACCGGTATTGTTTTTTTCAATGCTGCTCATTATTCCAGTGATTATCTATGGTGAAAAGAAAGCTAAATTGAAACAGGTGTTCGTTATAGCAATTGCGTTACTGCTCTGTAGTCAGGCGGCAATGGCGATGACTACCGAAACAATTATGGGTACTGTGTTTGCCTTACTTGTTTTCTTTACAGCATTTAATTTGCTTGAAGCCAGTCTACCTTCACTCATTTCAAAGATTGCGCCAGTGGGCGCCAAAGGTACCGCAATTGGTATTTATAGTAGTACTCAATTTCTCGGTACATTTGCAGGTGCTGCAATAGGTGGGTATTTAATGGAGCATCATGGCCATCAAGCGATTTATTTATTTTGTAGTGGATTACTGGCATTATGGTTAATATTGGCTTATACGATGAAAGCGCCAGCAGCCGTGCGTTCGAAAATGTATCAGGTACATGAAATGGATGTGAATAAATCTAGGCAATTGTCGCAGCAATTGGCAGCGCTACCAGGTGTGCGTGAGGCCTTGGTGTTAGCCCATGAACGGGTTGCCTATTTAAAAGTTGATATGACCGGATTTGATGAAGAACGGGTGAGTGAACTGTTGGAAGACAAGGAGGATAAATAAATGGCATCAGTCAATAAAGTGATATTGATCGGTAATTTGGGTAAAGATCCTGAGACGCGTTATATGTCAAGTGGTGATGCTGTAACCAATATTTCGTTGGCTACAACTGAGGTATGGAAAGATAAGAATGGTGAAAAGCAAGAAAAGACGGAATGGCATCGCGTTACTTTTTACCGGAAGCTGGCTGAAATTGCTGGTGAATATCTGAAAAAGGGTCGCTCAGTTTATGTTGAAGGTAAGCTAGAAACCAGAAAATGGACTGATAAAAATGGTATGGAGCGTTACACCACGGAAGTTATCGCATCAGACATGAAAATGCTGGGCAACAGGTCTGGCAGCGATAATTTTGATTCATCTGATAAAAATACAATTGACCAGTCTTCCGAGCAATCCACTGTTAAGAACAATAATGGGTTTGATGATATGGAGGACGATATTCCGTTCTAAAAAGTTAATTATCTGAATAAACCAGCATCATTACTTTTATGATGTTGGATAAGATGTCTTGATTAAAAAAGAGAAAGCGTTTTTTTACGTTATTCTGGTGAAAATAATGGTTCTTTCAGATCAACATCACAAAAGCCGGCATGCCTGTCGGTTAGTGAAAATTCTATATTTGCTATTTTGCCTCCAATACCTTCAGCTAAATCGCGAAAATCAGTGGCAAGCATGGTTTTTGGAACGATGAATGTTTGTCGATATCCGGATTTAAAATTAACACTTATTTTCATGATGTCTGGCCTCTTATAATTTTCTGTTAGGAAATTCTTTCAACGACCAAATACAATCAAACTTTAGATCAGAACTCTTACGTCAATGCCCTAATAGAAGTAGTTTATAATCAAACTATTGCTTGGCATGGACGATCCATCGGGTTGACATGCCGGCTATCATATGATCATTGACATGACAATGAAACAGCCAGTTTCCGGCAGTGCGCGTTAGCATATCGACGGTCATCATACTTGCCGGTAAAACCTCAATAACATCTGTGCGCCGCCCCTGATGTAGCACTGTGTGACCGTGCCAGTGTACCGTATGATTATCTTCTTCATTGCCTAATGCGACTATATGCCATCGCACCCTTTCACCGAGTGTGGTTTCAAAACCCTCAAGATTGCCAAAAATGCGTCCATTGATAGTATGCTTCAGGCCATTCTCATTACCTTCTTCTTCGTCGAATATCATATATAGAGCGGTAAATTCCTGGTCAACATCACGAGGCGTTGGATCAATTTTCGAACGCCCCATACCTTGCTTCGTTATTACAATTGTACCGATGAGTCCGAGGTTCATTTCTTCTTCAGCAACGACATGCGAATGATAGAGCCAAACAATTGAGGATGAATCATTTGGGCCGGGACCAGATGCTTCGTCAACCAACCAAGTATAGGTGAAATTTTTTTCAGGCAAGACCATCGACCCCGGGCCTCCGTCTGCACCTTCATTGGCCTTGTCGTATTGAACACCATGTGGGTGAATAGATAGCGGACGATCGGTTCTATTTAGAAAATGTACTTTTATGGTGTCCCCTACCTCGGCTTTAATTTGCGGACCGAGAATACCCATCCATTCAGGCTGGGGAATAGATTCGATAAATTTTTCACTTTGATACTGTACATAACGGTACTTATGATAGGTGAGTGTTTCTCCCCAAACATCCAATCCTTTGTTGGTGTCAATCTGATTCTTTTTATCAGGCGCATAATCCCATACCATTTTTTCAGCTGCTATCCAGTATTCCCGGATTGCTGCTTGTGTGCTAGTTGAGGTTAATCCACCTAGCAGAATGATGGTTAAAATAACGAAATGGGAAAAAGTGTGTATTACACGCATCTGTTTTGTTCGGCCTGATTGTGAATTAAAATTGCGCGTCATTGTAAAGTTTTTAGCATACGAATGCCATTGTAGAATGTTGTAACTCTGGATTTATCGAGCATGACACAGGGTTTACAAAACTGGTTGCAATGACGCTTTGTAAGTAAAAAAGCCTCATGTCTGACACAGTCTATCGGACAAATAATAAAACTGGATTTTTGCAATAGCATATGCAATTCGGTCAAAGAAGCATTATAGCTACCATGAAAGCTGGAGAATTTTCCCATAGCGTCTTCCACAATTTGACGGTATGCAGGATACAAATTTTTTTGGCCGCCAACACAAAGGACAGTGCGTCCAGCAAAAGTGGCATTGTCAGGTGCAACAAAACGTGTTGAAGCCTTTATGAGAGGGATATCAAGTTGCGTGTTCCGGGGCTGTACTTTGGGTACCTGAAGCGCGCTGCTTACTTGATCGGTTAGTATTTGGAAATGATGTGAAATC
Source organism: Gammaproteobacteria bacterium (assembly GCA_030431985.1). Lineage (GTDB taxonomy): Bacteria > Pseudomonadota > Gammaproteobacteria > Burkholderiales > Nitrosomonadaceae > Nitrosomonas. The sequence continues at coordinate 67,752 of JAUIIB010000003.1, read as the reverse complement.
TTGCCCAGAAATATTTCAAGGGATACAAAGGTGCTGGGTATGGATATGACTGTATTGGTTGATAGTGGTGATACACTGTCAGAAAGCATATTTTTAGTCCGCTTCATCTCTGAGATTCCCGGTAAAAAAAGGCTGGCTTGCCCTGGGAGTTAGGCTGGCTTGCCGAAATGCCGTGGTTAAAGGAGAAAGGATAAGTCCCAACGGCAACGAAATACTGTCTTGTTCATTTAGTCAGAATTAATTTGTTATTTCTTGTACGTCGTAATAAATAGCATTCACCATGGTGTTGAATATAGACAACATTACCATGATTAAACAGTGAATTGCTGTCAATTGCCGACGTATAAGCTGACAACTCAGATGGTTGGGCAGCTGCGGGTCGTATTGAGGTTGTTTGTATTTCAGCTGAATTATACATAGTTATTTAAATAATGATAATGAGAATGATTCTTATTATATATATTGAAAAAATAAATGCAAGTGGTGAGTTCAAATAATTGCAGTTTTGCGCGCGATGAATGTTAAATTAGACTGTTTAGGTTACTGGTGATCAGCCTTACCATGTTGTCTATTCAGGTTCAGTAAAAGACACTGAAAAGAAAATCGTATTTTCAAAACAGATTCTTACATCATTCTCGAGTCGCGTGGATGGAATAAAACCCCGTTCCTATTGGCGAGAAATGCCTGATGCGGAGAAAGTACTCACCTGCAGTCAGCTGTTGCCGGATTCTGGCGTTAAGTGTAACGCCGCCGTCATCGTTGCTGGCGATAACGGGTATTTGGCTATTGGGTCCGTGCAGTGTCATAAAAGTATCCGTTGTGCCGTATGTTTGAAATGTGTAAATAGCATCGTCAGTGATATTCAATCGATACAGATCACTCTCATTAGCCGTTGAAATTGCCGCATTGATACTTGCTCCGTCGACAGTAAGTTCGGGAATTGGGGTTGGAATATTATTATTTGAGCGAATACCGACTGCGTAGTTGCCTGTGGAGTTTGAACTAAACAGGCGAATGCGTAGATAATAGGTACCTGCCGATAGGTTTCGTGTAATCTGGGCATTCAGATTTTCCCCCCCATCATCGTCAAATGCCACTTGAGCGGCCGGGTTGTTAGGACCGAAAAGTGTCATAAATGTATCGGACGATCCGGTGGTAAACGCTGTGTGCGATCCAAATGCTGCAACTTGAAACTGAAAAATATCGGTTTCTCCAGGTGCGCCGATGCTAAATTGTTCCGGATTCGCGTCGACAACAAGGAGGGGTATTGTCGGCTGCGGTATGGTGGTGCCGTCATCGTAAGTAATCCCTAATGCCGCGCTGTCTAAAACATCAATGGGTCGCGATCCAATCTGACCTGAGGGTGTGCTATCCATTGGGTCGGTCAAATTCTGCCCAAATGGACCGCCAACTACAGGTAAGTAATCCTGATTCGGGAAACGCGCTTGCCAATCGTGCCAAATTTTGTCGACCATGCAATGATGCATAAAAAAAACCGGATCGTTGGGTGATGTCATTGGCAGCATCGAGCCGCCAACCCAGACATGTCCGCGGTTGTGTAGATTAGGACCGGCCCAGCCTTCAAGCTGATTGCGAAAGCTGGGGCTGCTGCTCATATTCCAGGGTGGTGAGTCATAAGGTGTGATTGCCATGACTTGATCTATTTCTGTCTGAGTCGGTAATGTAGGAAAACCGTTTTGACCGAAAGTTCGCATGAGTGGTCCTGACGGTAAACCGCTGGCGTTAACAACTGTCCATTGTCCGGCCTGAAAAGGTCCTGTACGGACGACACCGCTTGCGTCTCCGTTTCCACCAAGGAAATCGTTGCGCCACATTGCAGCATCGGCCTCTCCGGATGGCCAATTCCAGTAAGGTATTCCGAGATCGGGATTACCTGAAACACGTTGTAGTTCTAACTCCAGATCATAAATAAACCGGCGGTGCCAAGGTAAAAAAGCAGGAGACCGATGAATAGCGTTCATAATGGCATTGGCATGTCTTAGAACAAACCGGTCATAGATGCCGGCGGCTTTTAATGCAAGAATGGCGTCAACAAATTCGGCGCGTTCATTTGGGTTCAGTGTATTTGCATCTTTTCGGATAGCCATAGCTTATGTCTCCCTTGTTTTACCCCACAGATTTTTGACATTAATCTTTAATGCTAGAAAATTCGACGGTATGCTGGGCGATGGCTTGTGCCATCTCAAGTATTGAATCATATTGCGTATATGGCAGATATCTTGACGACCATTTATTGCTTTCTTTGTCATACTCATAATCGATAACTTTGCCATTAATCGATAGATGGGTGCCGTCTTTAACTTCAATCACGCAATTTGCAAATGTTTCTTTATGATGCGTCATACCTGACCTCCTGCTCCTGGTTTAATAGCTAAATTGCTCGATTCTTATACTGTTGTAGGATAAAGCATTTCATCTTATTTTGTTGCCGTACACTGCAGTTTTGCCACAACGGGGGTGTACGTTGGGTGCCCTTGTTCACGAATCAACGCGGATAAGTCGGTTAAGAAGCCATCTAAGCGTGTTGAATTTAACTTTGCAAATCCCAGCGTTCGTGGGAAATCCGAATTATCGTTCATGCTTCCGGTGACCTGAGTAGTTAAGAATTCAAAACGTATGATTTCTCCATAATAAGCGGTTTGAACGAGACCGGATTTAATGACATTCTCAACCATAAAACAACCATCGTATTTCGCCACAAGTTTAAAGGTACCCGCTTGTGCAATGGTTAGTACACCGGAATGCAGTGTCGGTATGCCAGTGCAATGTTTTATATCCGATGTGCTTATATGACATGTAATTTTCTCGAAATTAAACGTTTTTTGCGCCAACGGTACAGTGCATATTCCACTCAATATCAACAGACTACCTGCCAAAATTGTAATCCGTCGTACGTTCATGTTTTTTTATTGATTGTCCATGTAGATAACATTTCCTTTACTGGATTTTTTGTAGATTGCAGTCCGATTTGCAGAATAAAATCTGATCCTTTGTGCAGCATTGTGATTTTTGATCTGTGTCCATCATCATATACCAACATCGATTTCAACTTATTGAAAACAATTGTAATTGATATTAAGATAACAGTGTATCCCGTAATATTAAGTGAGAATTCCCACACGCTATACTCAAGGAAAAGTGACAAATAGTCTTAATCTACCTTGGGGCAATAATTATCTCAATGGGCTAAATTTGAATGTATTTCTGATTGATGAACACCTTATTTGATTTGGTTATACACCTGTTGAGAATCAATAATTGCCAATGATAAGCAGTCTGATTAACTCCCTTGTATTTGCGTTGGTTGTTTCACTGATGACAATGAATGCGGCTCAGGCTCATGAAGACTGTGAAACCATCCGGTTTCAGCGTGGAAACAACGGTACGGTAGTCAAAGGCGTTGCGCCTCCAGACAGCGTGATTTGTTATGTAATCACCACTGCTGAAGGACAAATCGCCGACGTTACGGTTTTGGGTGTTAACATGATGTTTTCAGTAGAGGGGGTGATTGATGCACAGGATAAATATCAATTTTCCACTGAAAAGAAAACGTACCGGATTAATGTTGGGCAATTAATGCGTTCTGTTACGGATCAACCATTTACGCTCGAGATCTCTATAAAATAAACCATAAACACTATGGCGTGAGACGTCGAGCAAACAAAACATACAGCGATGCCAACCCCAATACAACAAAAGCGATAAACGACCAATCCGGTATCATCAACGATAAAAACTCCCAATCAACATCGGCACAGTCTCCGTTGGCCTCAAACATGCCAGGCCACCACTGTGCCAAGGGGAGTGAGTTGAGAAATTCTTCTTCAGGGCTGATACCACATTCAAACGATTCGGGATAGCGTATCAACCAGGATTGACGGAAGGCAATGATTGCGCCGATACATGCAAAGATTGTCATAAACGTTCCGTAAATTCTGAGTCCAAGAGCTCCAGGTTTGCGTATGAAAGCCAATAATGCTGTTATTCCGATCATCCAGTAAGCCAGACGCTGTGCAACACAAAGCGGGCAAGGTAGTAAGTTTTCAATATGTTGCAGGTATTGCGCATAGCCGATTAGGCCTATACAACTTATAACTATTATGGCTAGAATCAATCGCATATGTTGAGTGTTCCTAGTTTTTATTAAAATGTTAAAACAGTGAAGTTAGTGGCGTAACTAACGCTATAAGTACTTGTATTACGCGTTGTAATAACGTGTTACATCTGTTGTGTTAGCAGTAATAAACCCCGTTCGCCTGATCCTGCAGGCATCACATACTCCGCAGGCGCGACCGGCTTCATCGGCCTGATAGCAGGAAACCGTCAGGCTGTAGTCTACACCGAGTGCAATTCCGGTCTGGATAATATCTTTTTTGGGTAAGTTGATCAGTGGGGTGTGAATGGAAAATTTGCTGCCTTCCATTGCGGCTTTAGTGGCGAGATTGGCCATATTTTCAAATGCCTGGATGAATTCAGGGCGGCAATCGGGATAGCCGGAGTAGTCTACGGCATTTGCACCAATAAAAATATCCTGACAGCTTAGTGTTTCGGCCCATGCTAGCGCCAAGGACAGCATAACGGTATTCCGAGCCGGGACATAGGTAATTGGTATATTTTCAGTTATCGTTTCTTCAGCTACTGGTACGGCGATAGATGAATCAGTCAGTGCCGATCCGCCGAATGTTGATAAATCAATTTGAATAATTTGATGTGTTTTTACACCCATTGATTGGGCGATATTCTTTGCAGCGTGTAACTCGGATTTATGCCGTTGGCCGTAGTCGATACTGAGTGCATAATTTTCAAATTGCTGATGCTTGGCAATGGCCAAAGTGGTCGCAGAATCAAGACCACCCGATAGCAGTACTACAGCTTTTGCATTGCCTTCTCCGGTCATTGATTCAATGTCCCGGCCCATCTTCCCATAACAGCTTATGCAACTGAATTTGTAACCGGACAGGAAGTTGATCGCGTAGTATCCATTCGGCAAGAGTGCGTGGCTCAAGTTGTTCATGGACCGGAGAAAACAATATCGGGCAGCAGCTGCTCAAGCGATATTTTTTAATCATTCGATGCGCCCACCGGTAATCGGATTCATCACACAAAACAAATTTAATCTCATCATGCGCCGATAAATAATCCAGATTACTCCAGAGGTTCTTGTTTGTTTCACCCGAACCAGGCGTTTTAATATCCATAATTTTACTGACACGTGAATCCACCCTGGATAAATCTACTGCGCCGCTGGTTTCAAGTGAAACCGAATAGGCTTCATCACATAGCGAAGTCAGAAGTGGCAGGCAGTTTTTTTGAGCGAGCGGTTCGCCACCGGTAACGGTAATATACTGTGTCTTATAGTTGGAAACCAGCCGCATGATAGTAGCAATAGACATTGTTTCTCCGCCTGTGAAGGCATAAGCTGTGTCGCAGTAACCGCAACGCAACGGACAACCTGTCAGCCGAATAAAAACAGTTGGCAGACCGCTTCGGCTTGTTTCTCCTTGTAACGAATGGAAAATTTCTGTGATACGCAGGGTTAACGTTTCGTGATCGAGCACAATCTGTTTCAACTGCGTGAGGGGTTTACTGTTAACGCTCAAATCAGCAGATTTACTAAAATTTACTTAGCCGCTGTTTGGCTTTTGCAGCGGCGCTACTGAAAGGATAACGGGTAATGAGGTTTTCAAGCGTTTTTCTTGCAGCTTTACTATCAGCCATTTCGTTTTGACTGCTGGCGATATTGAGCAGTGCGTCAGGTACCTTTGAACTATCGGGATAATGTTCAATCAAGTTTTGTTGCGTTTGAATTGCATCCATAAAATCTCGCAGAGCATATTGTGCATTACCAATCCAGTAGGCAGCGCTGGGTGCCAGGTTCGATTGTGGATACTGATTTAAAAACGATTCAAATTGTGCTATCGCGCCAGAGTAATCACCATTGGTAAACTGATCGTATGCTGCATCATAAGCTTCTTTCTCACTTAATTCGGTTACAGGTTTATCAAAGTTACGGGTATCGACCTCAGTCGTGTAATTGGAGGCTTGTGGCTCCTGAATGATGGCGCCGGACTGTTGAGATGTTGGAGCAGATAACTCGTCTTCATCGTCTATCGGCGTGTTGTAAGTCGGTAGAGGGGCATTGGGATCTTCTATCTGTCTTAACCGTGTATCCAGATCAATATAAAAGTCTTTTTGTCTTTTTTGTAGTGATACATTATCATTCGTCAGTTCTTCAATTTGTCCGCGTAATCGTCCAAGTTCCAGATTCAATGTTTCAAACTGACCGTAAAGCTCCAGTAACGCCTGACTTTTGAGTGTCTCCTCCATTGAGGCGATACGGTTTTCCATCTCTTCAATCTGTTGGCGCATAGCATCGATTTGTTCGCTATCATTAAACAGTCCGGCATAGCTTGTACTGCTGTATAGCAATAGAAGTAGACAGAATACACGTATTCGCATGGTTTATTCGCCTCTGTAAATAATATCGGTGCGACGGTTCTCGGTCCAGGCCGACTCGTCATTTCCGTAAGCGCGCGGTTTTTCTTCACCTAGGCTAACGGACTCTATTTGTGCGGGGCGTGCGCCGGATAATGTCATAATGTTTTTTACACTATCCGCCCGACGTTGTCCTAAGGCAAGATTGTATTCGCGGCTGCCCCGATCGTCCGTATTGCCTTGCAGAATTACTTGTGCGCCGGGGTTATCACGCAGGTATTGGGCATGTGCAATGGCCAAGCTCCTGTATTCATTGCTAACTTGATAACTATCAAATTTGAAATATATACTGCGCTGTGACAAGATGCTGCCGGGATCATTGAGTGGATGGAAGCCCGAACTACCAGATCCAAGTGCGCTGTTGCTGGCACCATCACCAATACCACTTTCTACCGATCGTTCTTCCACATCGGTAGGCTGTGTTGTTTGACTGGCACAAGCTGATAACAAGCAAATGACCAATATACCTGCTAGTTTATTCATTTACCGCTCCCTTAAATATAAACAAAATTTCTCAAATCATTTTTGTTTTAGCAACGGTCCCCAAGCCGGTTCGCGTATATCGCCCGTTTGTACAGACAAGTGCTGCCTTGTCTGACCATCTCTAGAAACAGCTGATAATATACCACGTCCCTTTATTTCTGTGGCGTGCAAGATCATTCTGCCATTCGGCGCAAAACTGGGTGATTCGTCAAATTGAGAATTGGTGAGCAGCTGAACCTGGCCAGTGGCTAAATCTTGGACGGCAACGTTAAATCTACCATTATGCTGATGAATGAATGTAAAGCTTTTTCCATCATGGCTGAAATCAGGGCTGACGTTATAACGGCCTTCAAAGGTGAGTCGTTCGGCTTTGGCTGATTCAGAAACAGAAACAGGGATGCGATAGATCTGCGGACTGCCGCCACGGTCGGACGTAAAAATGATAGCGCGTCCATCCGGTGAAAAATTCGGCTCCGTATCGATACCCGAACTTCGGGTTAGCCTTTGTAAACCGCTACCGTCAGCATTGATCAGATAAATCTGTGACCCTCCATGCAACGATAACACAACGGCTAGCTTTTTGCCGTCAGGAGACCAGGCCGGCGCGCTGTTGCTTCCGGCAAAATTTGCGACAGCTTTACGTTCTCGTGTTGCCAAAGTTTGAACGTAAACAACGGGCTTTTTATTTTCAAACGACACGTAAGCAATTCGCCTGCCATCGGGCGACCAGGCCGGTGAAATAATCGGTTCGGTATATTCAATGATTGAATGGGCATTATAACCATCAGAGTCGGCAATTTGCAGTGCATATTTGTCGCCTTGTTTTAAAACGTAGGCGATACGTGTACTGAAAACACCGGTTTCTCCTGTCAGCGTTTCATAAATAATATCCGCTATGCGGTGTGCCGCAACACGCAGCTGTGTTAAAGGAACCACTGTCGCCAGTCCGGCTAGTTGTGTTTGTTTTGCCACGTCCAATAAGCGGAATTGGATTTCTACTTGACCGCCGGGCAACGGGATCGTGCGTCCGATCACTAAAGCACTGGCGCTCCGATCAGACCATTCACTGTAATTCACCTCTGCTGGTTCATGCGGTGTCGAACCGGTAGGATCGATCAATTTAAACAAACCGCTGCGTTGGAGGTCGGCGGCCACTACGTCGGTAATACGTTGTTGCAGGCGTCCTTCGTCGGCAAACGGCACAATAGCGATGGGTATACGTTCCATCCCTCCGCCAAAAATCTCAATATTAAGTCTGGCTTGCAACGGCATACAGGCGAGCCAGAGGGATAAACAACAGAAACCGTAAAAGGCGGTGCGAAAATGCGTTGACATGAATAAAATATAAGTAATTAAAAATTCAATTAATGGATTTTGATTATAACAATCATTCCAAATAATGCACGGTCACATTCAAATTACGAAATTCGTTAAACAATGCCGGATTGGGCGGTAAGGGTAACGGTTTTGACATAAAAATGGCGCGTTCTACGGCACTGTCGAAAGATGAGTAGCCACTGCTTTTTCGTAATCTGACATTAAGAATATCACCGCCAGGTAGTAAAGTAACATTGAACTCGACTACAGGGTTTCCCGGTAGATCAGGCGGCATGACAATTCTGCTTTTGATTTTGGCCAGAATCATTGCTTTATATCGGTTGATTTCGTTGGCGGTCTGGGCGCGTGCTGCTGCCTGCTGCGCGGCAATCCGGTCTTTTTCAGCCTGCTCGCGTTGCTGTTGTGCTTCTAGCTCCTGCCTTTTCTTCTCTTTCAATTCGCGTTGCTTTTTTGCTTCCTGTTCTTGCTTTAACCGTTCAGCCTCAGCTCTTTCTTTCGCCGCCTGCTCCTGCGCTTTTTTCTTTTCCAGCTCAGGATCAGGTTCCGGGCTTTTCTGAACAGGCTTAGGCTGCTCGGCTTTTTCCTTGAGTTCGATGTCCGGCTTCTTGGGGGGCGGTGGTGCGGCTTGAATGGGTGCTGGTTCTGTCTGTTCCGGTTTGGGGGGCACCTCAGGTTCGGAAGTGGGATCAGGTTGAGGTTGAGGTCTAGTTTGTTTTTTGGGCAGTTCTGATGACATTTTCTGTGCCGGTTGCGGTAAAGCTGGCCATAAATCCACAGTCATGCTTTCGGGTGTGCGGTCTTTCCAGTTGAAGCCGAATACCAGTACGGCAATAAAAACTAGGTGTACCAGCACTGCTAAGACGCCGGCAAGAACGGGCCGCGGCTCTTTGGAAGATATGTTGTGTGTGTTTTCTACAACCATGTAAAAGATCAGCCTAGAGAGTCGGCACGGATTTCCGAATGGACTATTTGGGTTGCGCTAACAAGCCTACTTTTTGGATTTGATGCCGTTGTAGTAAGTCCATAATATTGATGACTTCTTCATAACGAACACTTTTATCGGCGGCAATCACAACGGGCTGCTCAAAATTTTTTGATTGTTTTAGCTTGATTGCATCGATCAACTGCTGATGTGTTACATGCTTTTCAACATCGGTTTTCTCACGGTCGCGCAGGGCGAGACTGCTATCCGCGTTGATGATAACTTCTAAGGGAGCCGTGGGTGAAACGGATGATTTGCCGATTTGTGGTAATTCAATTTGTCCGGGATTAATCATCGGTGCAGTGATCATAAAAATGATCAATAGCACCAGCATTACATCGATATATGGCACAACATTGATTTCGTTTTTAAGTTGACGTTTATTGCGGCGAGTCATTGGACCGGTCTCTCCTGATTAGTCTACTGCTCTGCGTTGCAAAACATTAGATAATTCTTCCATAAAACTTTCAAACCGGGTCGCTAATTTTTCGGTATCGCTGACATACCGATTATAGGCAATCACGGCGGGAATGGCTGCAAACAGACCCATTGCCGTTGCAATCAGCGCTTCTGCAATCCCCGGGGCTACATGTGCGATAGTTGCCTGAGAAATGCTCGATAAACTGCGAAAAGAATTCATGATCCCCCATACAGTGCCCAGCAACCCGATGTAAGGACTAACTGAGCCCACTGTCGCAAGGAAGGACAGGTGTGCTTCAAGTTTATCCATTTCGCGCTGGTAAGTCGCCTGCATAGCGCGGCGGACGCTGTCCATCATAGTGTCACTTTGTGCCGACGGCTGATGTTTGCCAAATTCCCCAAAGCCAGCAACGAAAATACGTTCCATGCTACTTGATGTATATCGTGATCCGGTTGCACGCTGATAGAGCGTGTTCAAATCCGCGCCACGCCAGAAACTGTCTTCAAAGTCATCGCTGAGTTTAACTGCTTCACGAAGTACGAACCACTTCCTGAAAATAAACCACCATGATAGGAGTGAAGCCAACAATAAAACCAGCATTACCAGTTGAACGAATAAACTGGCGCTGCTAATCAAATAATAAAGGGACAAATCCTCAGTAAGTGTAGCGTTCATATAGGGTTCTCGATTTTTTCTCGCAAAGGAAGGGGAATGCTCATGGGTTTAAAACTTTCTGTATTAACACAAACAGCAAAAACAGTGGCCTTGACTAATACCGTTTTGTTACAAACAATTTCCTGAAACAAAGAGATGCGGCTCCGTCCCAGTTCAACGGTATCTACGGTAACATGTAGTAGATCGTCCAGAATTGCAGGCTTGAGATATTCAATTTCCAGCGAGCGTATCATAAATTGCGCGTGATGCGTTTTGAGTAATTCGTGAACACCGTGTCCCAATTGGCGCAACCATTCATAGCGCGCGCGTTCAAGAAAATGAAGATGTGTAGCATGATAGACAACGCCACCGGCATCGGTATCCTGATAGTAAACCCGGACGGGCAATGAGAATTTTTGTTCCAGCATACGTATTGAATAAGCGATAAGCGCTGTGCTTGTTCATAAAAATGCTGATAATTCTATACTAGAAACTTATTGCGTAGATGATAAAAATTGATTCACTTTTAGACTCACTTTCAATTCGCATTCTGGCCAGGTGCATTTGGTCGCTTTACTTTAGTCAATACCTTGCCGACCGGGTCTTTTTTCAGGCGTTTGCCGATGTACCTGGCAAATAGGCTGAGTGGCTATGTTCATCACGACGCAAGGCAATGTAATCGGAAAAAATAATTGACTGTTGGGAAACGAGGTTGTATTTCACTTTATTTCATGCGCTTCGATATAACCGGCTTTTTTGGAATCTCTTTCTCATTGCATGGATGTTTGATTTTTTCCTCAGGCGATTCTACTCTGTTCGCTTATTTTCAGACAAAGGTTTATTGAACGACTGCTGTTTCTGCTTCCATCAATACAATACCCAATTAATCTACAGTTACAGTTTTTGTGCGCTGCATATTGGGGTAGTTACTTGTTCTCTACAAGTAAAGCTGAATACTGTTTTTCATTGTAAAATCGCAGTATAGTCCACAATACATTAATACATAGAAAAGAACGATGCCTTACAAGTGTGAATGGGATAGTAAATATTCATTTACAGCTGAGTTTACGGGTCGGGTTAGCCTTGAAGAGATCATGTCGTGTGACACTTTTTTTGAAGGAAATGAGTATCTTGATAGCGCTAGAGTGACTTTGTGGGATTTCAGTGCGATGGAGGATTTTGATCTCAGTAGAGATGACATTGAAGCTATTGTTGTTATTGATCGCATCACATCTTCTATGAATAATAAAATTACAGTGTTGTTAGTACTCAAAGAAGAACATTATAAGCATGGAGAATTATACCAATTTTACGCTAAGGATTTGAACTGGTCGATTGAAATTTTTACGGAACGGTCTGAAGCAGATCGTTCTAAATTAAGATTACTCAGAGCTTGTTCAAAATCTGAAGTAAATGATAAGAAAGTGTAATATTTTTCAGGGTTCCAGACTATCGGATCGTCCTTGATAGCCCAGAACCTATTTTGGCATTGTCCAAGATAACGTGTCCGCGGATTTCGTTTGGAGAATACGCATTTAAGGCATTCTCAGGTGGCAGAACCAGCGATCTTTGTCGTGATTCTGGGCCAACAGTGATTCACCAAAATTGCTACCAAATAAACGTCTGGCTTTGTAGCGGTGTGTCTGGCAGATTTTGAGCAATAGTTTTTGTCTGCATTGACCGCGACGTGTTGCTTGTAGCCGGTTTCGCATACTTATCGCAAGCAAACTTAGACAGTAGCCGTTATTCAACTTGTCCGGTTTTGCCTTCGCAATTAAGTGTGTCGCGTCTATCCAGTTCAATAACGTCTCTATTCGGTATATACTGACTTATCAATGGAAGGTATTGGCACCGGAGCAGGAAATTCCTGAAAACATTTATCTGTTATCAGCCTTTTTAACGTACGCTATTGCTATAGAAACAGTCCGGGGTTCGAATTGGTTTGGTGGGTCATGATATATGATGAAACCGAGTCGCCAGAATAATATTCTGTATTTCTCTCCGTCATCTTCCAGCCCAGGTTTTTTGGGTGTAGCATCTGCCACAATAAACGTTAGTCGAATGATAGTCAGTTTTATTTACTGTTTTTATCTTATATTCGATGCTTCCTGTTCTTTTATACCTTTCTTTTCTATTCTTTTTTCTGGCGACACTAGCAGCTAGTGTTAGTGCGCAGGATGATTCCCATAAGATAGCTCGCTTGCTTGATTTATCACTAGATGAATTGAGTAAGGTTCCGTTTTCAAACGCATCTTTGACCCAGATAAATCCAGATAAGGCGCCGGCAGCCATTACATTAATTACACGAGACATGATTGATATGTCTGGAGCAAGAAGTCTGGAAGAAGTGCTGGAGCGGTTTGTACCCAACATGCAACGTTTAACGGATACATTTGGTGGTGCAAGTTTTGGTGTACGCGGTATTTCAGGTAAAGATAAATTTTTGGTACGGGTAAACGGACGGGTTATGAATCATAAGGCTTTTTATGGCCTTGATTCTGAGATGATGCTTTCTATGCTGGGTGACATTAGTCGTATTGAAGTTATTCGCGGCCCGAGTTCTGCGGTATTTGGTCCGGGTGCTATTTCGGGTGTTATTAATATAGAAACGTTTAGTGCATCGAACTTTAACGGTGTTCAGTTTGTTGCACGGCAGGGTGTTATCGAAGGTTTTACTTCTTTACAATTAAAGGTAGGACACACTTTCGAAAATAATCATGGTGTTTTTGCTTTTTATGGCATTGACAGATATTTAGGTGCGGATAAAAAGCACTCGCCAACACGTATTAGTCAGACTGTTTCTAATACTCCTGCACATACGAATCTGCCTTTTAGTCTTACCAATCACCGGCAAGCGTACCAAGATCAGCTGCGACATAAATTTCATTTTCAATATAGCGGCCCGAATGATTTAGAGTTTTGGGTGAGATTTACCGCTGGTGGAGAACAGTTTCGTGGCGATAAAAAAAGCTTTTTCTTATTTAATGACTCAAATTCCGTGGGCATTGCATATCGGCAATTGACTGTTGCACTCGATAAAAGCTGGAAGATAAATGAAACATTGCAACTGAACTTGCTATCTTCATTTGATATCTATGATCGGATCAGATCGAATGAAATTCGTCCGGAAAATCCAAGTATTTCCCTAAGGGAAGATGAGTATATGACTCGGTTATTGCTGAATTGGAACCCAAATCAAACGCACCAATTTGCTCTGGGATCAGAATTTACCTACGATGAGTTTGGAAAAACACCGTTCTTTTTTTCCAGCGATAAAGTCGTCCCTTTAACGGCAAATGGCAAATCGTGGAGCACGATCATGTATAGCTTTTTTGGAGAGCATCAATTCAGGCTTCATGATCATTTGCGCTTAATTAGCAGCGCCCGTGTCGATATACACTCGCGGATAAAACCGATGTTTTCTCCACGTATTGGTTTGATATACACACCCACACTTCAAGATACTGTTAAGCTTGTCGCATCCCGCTCCGTACGCCGCACTTCTGATTTTTTCAGTCAGTCGGAGTATTTAAATACACGCAAAAAAAGTCGGCATGTGGAGACATTGAATAATGTAGAGCTCAGTTATAAAAGAATTTTCTCTGATTCTCTGAATGCTAGTGTACATGCAGTTTACTCGGAGCTCGATATCATTGCTTTTTTTTCAGCTGATACCGAAAGCCTGAGTACTAATGCGCCGCTCGGAAAGATGAAATTTGGAAACCTGGAATTTGAACTGACCTACACAAAGGACAACAGCCGGTTTTCAATTTCGCATACGATTACAGAGTTATTTGATTTTAATTTAGAAAGGGACTTTCCAGGTGTGCAATTTATTTCCACCAGTCCATTCGGGTTCGGAAACGATCTGGCCTCATGGTCAAACCATACGACCAAGCTTGTTTGGAATCATAAAATCAACCAATCTTTTTCGTTTAATTTGTCGGGATTTGCTTACTGGGGTTATGAGGGCGCTAAGGACTGGGCAGAGTATAACCGTGAGGTTCTTCCACCGTTACGTGAGGAAAATACGACTTTTTTTGAAGACAACGATAAGGCTTTTGCAAGCAGTGTGTTTGTCCATGCAAGCGTTCTTTATAATCTAAATAAACATTCGCAGTTGATGCTAACAGGACATAATTTGTTAGGCTTGATTGACAGAGATTTAAACAAGCGGAATATCAGCACCCGATTGGGTACATATGTACTCGAGACGCCTGCGCTTTCTATTACGCTAAGAGCGAAATTTTAGTCGAAGGTTACCCGTTCGGAAATATCAATTCTAATCATTTAGATACAAGTGTTATGTAAAAGTAACCCGATAATTGAGAATGTTGGATTGTTCGAATGGCAAATAAAATACGCATTGATACAATGAGGATAACTTGCTTTCGTGCATGCAGACGGAGAAACTCATCCCAATACCTATTATTTAGCACTGTGCACGCACATATTTAAATAGCCTTTAAAGGTTGTCGGTATGCTTACAACAATGTCAGTGTTTCAGAATTTCATAACAGCATCAATTTATGTGTTCCGGTATTTTTGTTGTTTGTCATGTGTTTTGTCAACAGCTCTTACATTTGTCGGCCATGTTTATGCAGACAATCTGTCTAGAAATAGTTTGCTTGCTGTTTACATTTTCAAATTAGCTGAACATGTTCAATGGCAGAATGCTTCTCAAAAAAAATATTATCATTTTTATTTAATCGATGAAGATCGCTATATAGAAAATGAGCTAAACAAAATTGCTCAAATTAGAAAATTACATGGTAAGGAATTTAAAGTTACCAGAAGTACAGGCGTCAGTGTACCTCTAAATACAGAGGTTGTTTTTGTAGCCAATAACAGTATTGATAAATATAACCAAATTTTTTTAGTAACTAAAAATCAAAATATTCTGATCATTTCTGAGAATCTGAGAAATGATCGAAATGCGCTTATTGATTTACAGGAAAACGATCAGAACGAATTTTCTTTTCAAATTAACAAGGCAAATATTCTGAATCGGAACTTCGGTTTGAATCCTGATATTATCTTACTCGGTGGGACAGAGATCGATGTGGCGCAGCTCTATAAAGAGGGAATGCAAAATTTGCAGGCGCAGAGCCTTGTTTTAAAAGAATTCGAAAAAGAAATTGATTCTCATAAAAATAGAAGTAAACAGTTATCGAACGATCTAGAAAAAACAAAAAAAGAAGAATCACGGCTTTCCCAGCAATTGCTAGAGGCTAAGGGACAGATTATCCTGCAGAATGATGAAATCAGGTATCTTCAGGAGAAAATTGAAAAAGAGAGGATGGATTTAAAGAAATTGCAGGTTCAGTCAGCCAATATAAGAAATATTATCAACGATCGTAACAAAATTATTTCTGAAGCCGAGAAAAGGCAGAGGGAATTACAGTCCGCGATAGTAGATAAAACCAGAGTTTTAGATAAAAAAAGTAAACAAATTCAAGTAGCCGCTAAGCAGCTAGAAGAGCAGGAGTCTGTCATAAGTACCCAAAAAAGATTTTTGATTTTGGTTGCTATTACAGGATTGTTATCAATTCTTTTGTTTGTTTTAACTTTGATAGCATACAGAAATAAAAAGCTATCTCACCAATTACTGGAGCAGAAGTCAATGGAATTGGCAGATGCCAAAAAAATTGCAGAGCATCATGCTTTGGCAAAAAGTATGTTCCTGTCTAAAATGAGTCACGAATTGCGTAGTCCTCTAAATTCGATTATTGGTTTTTCACATTTGATTTACAAAAATCAAATGACACCAGAAGTAATTAAAAAACATTCGGGCATTATTTCTCAATCTGCAAATCATTTATTGACACTTATCAATGATGTGTTGGAAATGGCTAAGATTGAGGCTGGAAAAGTAGAGTTTCATGAAGAAGACATTGATTTTCTAGCGATGATTAAGGATGTGGAAAATATGTTGCAAACGGCGGTTCAACAGAAAGGCCTCACATTAAGTTTTGAATTGGCCAAGTCTTGCCCAAGTTACATCCGAACGGATGCCAGCAAGTTACGTAGGATTTTTATTAATCTTATAAATAATGCAGTTAATAACACCAATGAAGGTGGCGTTGTTGTCCGTATTAAATGTGAACCAGGGCAGGATGATAAGGTAAATATGATCTGTGAAGTAGAAGATTCAGGTGTTGGAATCTCTCCTGAGGATTTAGAGACGATATTCATTCCGTTCGAACAATTGATGCAGACTCGATCAAAAAATACTCACTCTGGAACCGGGTTAGGATTGAGTATTTGTAAAGAATTGGTCAGAAATATGGGGGGTAGCATTAATGTTGAGAGCAAACTGAATGTCGGGTCAGTATTTAAATTTAATGTCTTGGTGTCAGAGATCTTAAATGAAGCTTTATTGTCTAACGTTCGGGTAGAGAAAGTATTTCTGGGAGTTAAACCTGGGCAGAAAAAGACTAAAGCATTAATTGTCGAGGATCTTGAGGATAATCGACTTTACTTAAAAAACATACTGGTAGATTCTAACTGCGAAGTTGAAATTGCTGTAGATGGGCTCGTGGCTATCGAGGTATTTAAAAACACTAATCCTGATATCATCTTTATGGATCGAAGAATGCCCAGAATGGATGGAATTAATGCTATGCAAAGAATTAGGGAATTACCTGGCGGAAAAGATACCAAAATTGTAGCTATAACAGCATCTGCATTCAAGGAAGATCAGGAAAGGATTATGGAATATGGTTTTGATGAGTTTATTAGGAAACCATTTTTAATTGAAGAAATTCACGATTGTCTAGTAAGACATTTGAACGTTGAATTCATTTACCAGTATGGCCTGAATGATATGGATCAGGGGGGGAGTAATCAGCTAAATGACATCGATTTAAATCAGTTTCATAAGGAAATTCCGTTGGCTACACGACGGGCTTTCAAATCGGCTGTATTAGCGCTCGATATAGAAAATGTTTCAGATGTGATAAATAACATTAGTCAAGAATTGCCTGAATTGGCAGCTGATCTGCAAAAACTTGTTGATGAATTTAATTTTAGTAAGCTTCAGGCTATTGTTGATAGTTCTAGCGACTTATGATGGCAAGAGTGTTTGGTTAATTTGGTTTGGAAATACTGGAATTGAGATTATCTTTAAAAAAGATATTGTATTGGCGGAAAATTTGAAATGATCGATGTTGTATTCAACATAAATTTTTAGTGACTTAGCTGGTTAGTGATCAGCTAAGTGCCGGGGAGGAGATATGAAGAGTCCGCCGGATATTTTAGTTGTGGATGATACTCTGGAGAATTTAAAGATTCTTACGGATATCCTTAAACTGGAAAACTACAAAGTACGTCCTGCCTTGAACGGTAAACTGGCGTTGAGTGCGGTTAGGCAATCGGCTCCAGACCTAATTTTACTCGATATCAGAATGCCGGATATCGATGGTTTTAAAGTTTGCCAGATCTTGAGAGACGAGCCTATCTATAAATCGATTCCGATAATTTTTATCAGTGCTGCTGATGAGGTGTCGGACAAGGTAAAAGCTTTTTCAGTTGGTGGTAATGATTACATTACTAAACCATTTAATGAAGAAGAGGTAAAGGCGAGAGTTGCCACCCATCTTAAAATAAAGTGCTATCAGGACAAGATGGCGGATATGATTGCAGAGGCGTTGGGCGAAGTTAATATTCTGAATCAAGAGATTATAGCTACGCAAAGCGAATTGTTATACAGGCTCAGCGAGGTTTGTGAAACAAAGTCACTGGAAACTGGGTTGCATGTTAAACGCGTTTCGGAATTCTCCTATTTATTTGCCAGATACTCGGGTTATTGTGATCCTGATGAAGCTGAACTGATCAAACAAGCTGCACCTATGCATGATATAGGCAAAATTGGTATACCGGATAATATTTTGATGAAGCAGGGAAAGCTTAATTCAGACGAATGGGGGGTTATGAAAACACACCCGACTATTGGTTATACTATTTTGAAGGGTTCAACTCGCACTTTGATTGCCTTGGCTGCGATGATTGCGTATGAACATCATGAAAAATGGGATGGGTCTGGTTATCCTATGCAAAAACAGGGAGAAGCAATTAGCGTTGCAGGTCGTGTTGTCGCCTGCGCAGATGTTTTAGATGCTTTGTTCTGCAAACGGTGTTATAAGCCGGCCTGGGAAAAAGAGCAAGTATTGGAGTTTTTTCGAGAACAGTCGGGAAAACATTTTGACCCCAAATTAGTTGACGTTTTGTTTGAGCACAAGCAGAAATTTATGGAAATAAAGGATCGACTACAAGATCAACTTTATCAATCATAAAACTAAAACAATTAAAGGTATCCGTATTGCAAAGAGCCAGTCCGACCAACATTATCCTTTGCTTTTTAACTTTGGTTAATTAATGGGGCTGTTGGGTAGCTGCTGATGAATTCTAACTGTTTTTACAACCTGATTTTTAACCTGAATAATTTCCATAGGATGTCCGGCAATATTTAAACCTGTTCCATTTTCTGGGATATCCTGTAAATACTCGAGAATTAAGCCGTTAAGGGTCTTGGGCCCGTCCAATGGCAGCTGCATGTCTAGCTTCCGATTCAAATCCCTCAGCAATTCGCTGCCTTCAACAATAATACTGCCGTCTGCTTGTTCAAGATAAGAGTTTGCACGGGTTGGTGCAAGCGTTGTAAATTCACCGATAATTTCTTCAAAGATGTCTTCAAGCGTGACCAGCCCAAGCCATTCTCCATATTCGTCGACAACCAGGCCGATTCTTTTGCGGTTTTCCTGAAAAAGCTGCAATTGGGAGAATAGAGGTGTGCTGGATGGAATGAAATAGGGTTGATGCATAATTTGTTCCAAGACAGCAGATGTAATAGGGCCGCTTTTCATATGATTGAGTGCTTTGCGCATATGAACGATGCCGACAATATTGTCCATGCGTTCACGATAAACAGGTAGCCGGGTATGATGACAGGTCAGCAATTGCGATTGTATGGTTTCATCATCAGCAGTTAAATCAATGGCTTCTATTTGGCTGCGTGGCACAATGACGTCTTCAACGGTCACTGTTTCAAGATCAAACAAATTCAAAAGCATGCTTTGATGTTTTTTCTGAATAAAATGCCCGCCTTCAAGAACCAACGTTCTTAGCTCTTCGATGCTGATGGTTTGTTCTGTAGTCGACTCTTTGGGTTTTATGCGAAGCAATATCAGAAGCCCGCTTACAAACAGATTAATAAACCATACCACGGGATAAAGAATTTTAAGCAATGGCGTTAGAATATAACTGGCAAATAACGCAATGCGTTCTGGATAGGCCGCGGCGATAACTTTGGGTGTGATTTCACTGAAAATCAGTATGGCGAATGTAAGTATCAAGGTACCCATTAGTAATGCCAATTCATCCTGCCCGAAAAGTAACGCAATAATAACGGCTACCAAGGTGGCGGAAGCCGTGTTAAGTAGATTGTTACCCAGTAGAATGACGCCAAGTAGACGATCAGTTTTGTCCAGTAATCGGCTGGTCAGAAGCGCCGCTCGGTTGCCCTGCTTGGCAAGATGTTTCAGGCGATAACGGTTAATCGCCATCATGCTGGTTTCAGAAAGTGAAAAGAATCCTGAGAGTATTAATAACAGAAACAGTACGATGAGTAGGATATAAAGCGGTATATTTTCCAAAACAGTATTCTCGCCAATTGACACGCGAACAACACATGTCGTCTGTCAAGCGTAATGAAATTTTGGCGGCTTGTTAAGGTAAAAATAGCTTTTTATGCAATTTTTTGGTGATTACCATGATAATTCGGCGATAACCGGTGCGTGATCTGACGGGCGCTCCAATTTTCGAGTGGCTTTATCTATCCGGCACGCATTGCAATGTTCAACCAGCATGTGACTTAATAAGATATGATCAATGCGCAATCCCCTGTTTCGGCGAAAAGCCATCATACGATAATCCCACCAACTGTATGTTTTTTCGGGTTGATCGAATAATCTGAAACTATCTGCAAAACCTAAATTCAGCAATTCGAGGAAAGCATCCCGTTCTGGCTGGCTGCATAATACGCTTCCCGCCCAGGCTTCCGGGTCATGGACATCCCGGTCATCCGGCGCAATATTATAGTCGCCAAGTATGGCAAGTTTAGGATGGTTTTTTAGCTCATAGCCTAACCATACGTGCAGTGCCTGAAGCCATTTTAATTTATACTCATATTTTGTCGATTCCACCGCTTCACCGTTTGGTACATAAATGCAAATGACGCGTAATTCGCCAAATGTTGCAGCTAAAACCCTTTTTTGCTCGTCTGCAAAATCGGGTATTGCTGTGACCAAGGTGCTACCGGGCTGCTTGCTGAGAATGGCGACGCCATTATATGTTTTTTGGCCCGCAAAAAGGGAGTGATAGCCTGCTTCAGCAAGGTCATGTTGCGGGAAATTTTCATCGGTTAATTTAGTTTCTTGTAGGCACAATACGTCTGGTTGTTGTTGCTGAAGCCAATCCAGAACTTGGGGTAACCGGACTTTGAGTGAGTTTACATTCCAGGTTGCCAGTTTCATAAATTCATGATCCTATTATTTTGCACGCTTTGCAGGTGGTAAGAAAATGCCGTGCAACCAATTATCCATATCCTGGATTTCCTGCAAACAGACGGTATGGTCCATTGGATATTCGTGCCATTCGAGTGGATAATTTGCTTGGTGTAGCTTTTCTCTGGAAGCTGTAGCGAGCGATATCGGCACGACTGGATCATGTGAGCCGTGGGCCATAAAGATGGACGTTGTCGCATTGACTGTTTGCGATTCATGCGACAGTGTTTCGGCAAGCGGCAGATAGCACGATAAAGCCATAATACCCGCCAATTTGTTTTTTTGACGCAGTCCAACTTGAAGTGCAATTGCACCACCTTGAGAAAACCCGGCCAGCGCTATGTTATGTGAGGCGATGCCACGTTGCAACTCGTTATCGATTAGTGCATCTATCGCATGATGTGATTCTCTAATGCCGGTTTCGTCTTCTGTAGCATCAAACCTTGCGTCGAGAATATCGTACCAGGCACGCATGACATAACCATTGTTAATGGTAACCGGCCGCATCGGCGCATGTGGAAAAATAAATCGTATACCAGTTTGTGTTGATGATTTAAACTCATTAATGATCGGAGCAAAATCGTTCCCATCGGCGCCCAGTCCGTGCATCCAGATTACAGTGTGATCGGGCGCGGGTGCCGTTTCAATTTCAACAGTAGATAATAATTCAGGTTTCGACATAATAGGTAGTCAATGTAGCACATTGACTAAAGTAAGCAATAGGATAAAATTCGCCAGCAGGCAGTGATTTAAAAATTAAAAAACCCGGGATCTATCAATAAAGAAATAGTTAAAAGCCATGAAACGAAGAGATTTTATCAAAATTGTCGGGTCAAGCGCACTTTTAATGCCAATGGCTTCGCCGGCTTTATTAACCAATAGCCGAATACTGGATTTCGACAAATGGAATAGCTTTCGATTGACTTACGAGGTTAATCTTCCCGCAGCCGGTAAAAGGGCGCGTTTGTGGCTGCCAATACCTAATTCTTTCGATTCGGGTTATCAATATACTCAAGGTAGTAATTGGTCGGGTACTGCGTCCCGGGCGCAATTTACAACGCTGGGTCAGAGAAAATTTCCGGTTTTTTTTGCTGAGTGGAATGGTGAGGGAAAGCGGCAGGTTTCAGTTCAATCCATCATTAAGACATCACACCGCGCCGTTAATCTCGATTATTACCGTCATTCAAATAACACTTCAATACCCAGTAATATCAGACCTTTCCTCAATGCAACACGTACAATACCGGTTAGCGGGATTGTCAAGGATGTAGCTTATTCAATTATTTATGATGAAAGCAGTACCACGGTCGATAAAGCGAAAGCGATTTATGATTGGCTAGTTGATCATTTTCAATATGATGAAATGACCCGTGGAAGTGGTACAGGGGATATTAAATATATGCTGGAAAACAGCAAGTTAAGCGGTAAGTGCGTGGATATTCATTCATTGTTTGTAGGGTTGGCGCGATCAATCGGGATTCCTGCACGTGTTCAATATGGTATTCGAATGATGGAATCTCAATTACACGATAGTATTGGCAAGCGGGCTGATATCAGTCATGCACAACACAGCCGTGCCGAATTTTATCTGAATGATGTGGGTTGGGTGCCCATCAATCCGGCTGACGTTTGCAAGGTGGCCAAATTTGAAAACAGGGAGCCGGATGATTTAGAAATGGCGTATTTGAGGGAGAGACTATTTGGTGCATGGGAAATGAATTGGATTACATTCAATCATGGACAAGATGTACAGTTAACTAACAGTAAAGCAGGAAAACTGCCTTTCTTTTTATTCCCTCATGCTGAAATCGATGGACGGAGTCAGGATAGTTTGGATTCTGAAAATTTTAGTTATCGAATTGTTTCAGCCGAGCTTATTGGAACAGGTGCCAAGTTTTAGATTGGGCGCTAATCCTGGTGAGCTGTGAACAACACTGGGGCTTTAGTAAGTGCAGGTTGACGGGTACGTTGTTTATTGCTGTCCTGTTAAAAACAGTTGACATCAGGTTGCATAACAGGTTGTAATACACGGTTTTATTGATTAAAGAGAAGCGATAGGAGAGGATTTTAAGCGATGAAACGTACTTTTCAACCATCTGTAACTAAAAGAAAGCGTACTCACGGTTTTCTCGTACGCATGAAAACACGAGGCGGTGCGTCTGTTATCAGAGCGCGTCGAGCTAAAGGACGCGCAAAATTAAGTGTATAAGGTTTGTGGTAAGATTTCAGGTATCTGAGCGCAGGGCTGAGCCGTCTTATTAGCGAAAAAAATAAAATAGCACTGTTACTTCCAAAAGCGCGAAGATTGCATCATGCAAAAACATTTGATTCTGTTTTTCGTTTTAAGCATCAGGCGCGAGGAAAGTTTGTGCAGATCTATGCAATGCCTAACGGCCTGTCGTTTTCGCGTCTGGGCTTGATCGTACCTAAAAAAATTGAGCGGGGTGCGGTAAAGCGTAATCGAATCAAACGGCAGTTACGTGAAACGTTTCGAACGTTCCAAAATGATAATCTGGTGCAGATGGATTGGATAATGCGTATGCGTCGGCCTGTAACTGCAAATATTTCAAGGGCGCAATTTGTTACGGAAATCAGGTTGTTGATGTATCGATTACAACAATGTCACGATTAATTATTAATCTTATAAAGCTTTATCAATACTGCATCAGTCCTTTAATGCCACCTTCATGCCGATTTACACCGACCTGTTCGCAATACGCGTGTGAAGCGCTCGCAAAATATGGTTTTATACGTGGTATACGGTTAAGTATTTGGCGAGTTCTGCGTTGTAATCCTTGGGGCAAAGGTGGATATGAGCCTGTGCCTTAAATCCCTTTCTGAGGTTTGAGTCGTTCAAGACGTTGAATATAACAGCCGTGACGTGTTTCACTTTGTTTGTAGCGTTCAAACCGGTAGTTGTTACACAATTAATCTGACCAGATAACAATGGAAACAAGAAAACTTATACTTATTATTATCTTCTCAACTTCGCTGTTGCTATTATGGGAATCATGGCAACAAGAAATTCACCCGCCGGCTTCTCAAGTAACGCCGGCGCCTTTGGTAGAGAACGGTAATGCGTCTAATGATGATACGTTGCCGGTACCCAGCGATAAACTGGCTGGAACAGGTATGTCGGGTATTGCTCAAGGAATTGAGGGCATGCAATCATCCGTTACACCCAATCTATTTGAAATGGGTGAGCGGATACACGTTACAACCGATATGATTGTTGCCGAAATTGATACCGCAGGCGGTGATATCAGGAAGTTAGGGCTTTTGAAGCACCCTTCCAGCGAAGACAAAAATAAACCCTATGATTTGTTGCTGGATCAGGCTGCCCGTTTTCAGATTGCACAGTCGGGATTAATCGGCGATAACCTGCCAAACCATAAGACGCAATACACCCTAGATTCAAATAAACACGATTATACTTTGAATCCCGGTGAAGAGAGTCTAAGCGTACGTCTTGTAGCGCCTGAGGTCAACGGAATCCGAATTGCAAAGGTGTATACGTTTCATCGTGGTACTTATGTGATCGACGTTACTTTTGAGATTGATAATCAAAGTGACGCTACGTTCCAGCCGTACGCCTATTTTCAGATGTTGCGGGATGGAAAAGACCCGGCCGGACAGACTTTTATGGTGCGTTCCCACACCGGTCCGGCGCTTTATACTGAAGAGGAAAAGTTTACCAAAGTTACGCTTTCCGATTTGGAGAAAAATAAAGCCGAACATCCGACCAATGCCGATGACGGCTGGATTGCCATGCTTGAGCATTATTTCTTGACGGCATGGTTGCCAAAGCAGGGTGAACCCCGTGAATATTACACCAAGCAATTGGCGCATAACCAATATGCAGCAGGTGTAATAGTCCCTGTTGGGACGATAGATTCGGGGCAAACTGAAGTCGTGACGATGCCTTTTTACGCCGGTCCCCAGGATCAGGATAAGTTGGCCGAACTTGCGCCGGGTTTGGATTTGACCGTAGATTATGGATGGCTGACTGTACTGGCAAAACCGTTATTCTGGTTGCTTTCTTTTTATCACTCTTATGTCGGAAACTGGGGACTTGCCATTATTCTGTTAACGGTAACGGTTAAGTTATTGTTTTTTCCATTATCAGCAGCAGGTTATCGTTCGATGGCTAAAATGCGTGTGGTCACACCGAAGTTACAGCGCATTCGCGAACAATATGCTAGCGATCGCCAGCGTATGCACCAGGCTATGATGGAGTTTTATAAAGAGGAAAAAATCAATCCCCTGGGTGGGTGTTTACCCATTTTGGTGCAGATTCCGGTGTTTATCGCCCTATTCTGGACATTGCTTGCTGCGGTCGAGTTACGCTATGCGCCGTTAGCACTTTGGATTACTGATTTGTCCGTTCCTGATCCATACTATGTGCTACCGGTATTGATGGGCATTTCCATGTTCATTCAATCCAAATTGAGTCCGAAACCGGCGGATCCGATGCAGGCGAAAATCATGCAGATCATGCCGATCGCTTTTAGTGTATTTTTCTTTTTCTTCCCGGCAGGTTTAGTGTTGTATTCACTGTGTAACAATATCCTTTCCATTGCGCAACAGTGGCAGATTACGCGCATGTTTGAGAAAGAGGCGGAAATCGAAGAGGGAAAAAAAACCAAAGGTACAAATCAACCAAAAGGCAAGGGCAAGGCAACTGATAAAGAAGCCAAACAATTGACTGATGTTGATAATACCGCTGTAACTGACGAGAATGATATTGAAGATGTTCAGGCGGTAGAAACCAAAACTGAAAAAACATCAGGTGGCGAAAAACCAGTGCCTGTAAAACCCAAATCCAAACCGGGTGCAGGAGCACGCAGGAATAGGAGCAGAAGCAAAAAAAGATAGCACACTACCAGTTTACGATCGGCACATTGTGATAAAGATGGTGGACTGGTTTTTCAGGAACAGCATTAGGGGATGATGGACCAGCCCGATATAATTGCTGCAATTGCGACGCCGCCAGGTAAAGGCGGTGTCGGTATTATTCGTATTTCAGGTAAAAATCTGACGTCGCTCGCTGAGAACATCCTGGGCGAGCATCCCAAACCGCGCTATGCACAGTTAAGCCGGTTTCTCGATGTACATGGCGAGGCTATAGATCACGGCATCGCGCTCTATTTTCCCGCACCAAATTCTTATACGGGTGAGGATGTGCTCGAGCTGCAGGGTCATGGCGGGCCGACTATCATGAATTTGCTACTCAACCGGTGCCTTGCTTGTGGCGCCCGAATGGCCCAGCCCGGCGAATTTACATTACGTGCTTTTCTAAACCAGAAGCTGGATCTGGTGCAGGCTGAAAGTGTCGCCGATATTATCGAAGCCAGTACCAGTCAAGCGGCGCGTTGTGCCGTTCGCTCGCTGCAGGGCCGTTTTTCAACCACTATTGATGAACTGACTCGGTTATTAATCGAGCTACGCATGCTGATCGAAGCTACACTTGATTTTCCGGAAGAAGAAATTGATGTACTGCACACTGAAATGGTTAAAAACAAGCTTGATGCTATTTATGCACAATTGAACAGTGTTCTGGCTTCAGCGCATCAGGGAAAACTGTTGCAAGAGGGTATTAAAACGGTATTGGTCGGCGAACCGAACGTCGGTAAGTCCAGCCTGCTCAATCAACTCGCCGAAGATGATGTCGCTATCGTTACTGAAATCCCCGGAACCACACGTGACAGCATACAAAAGTCAATTACATTGGCTGGCGTTCCGGTTCATATCATTGATACCGCGGGTTTAAGAGAAACTACAGATATTGTCGAACAGAAAGGAATCGAACGTACGCATGCCGCCATCAGGGATGCCGATATCCTTATTCATTTGGTTGATCTGAGTGGGGATTCTCGTACCCAAGACGACATCAGTTTATACGCCTATTCTAACGATAAACCGCAAATTATCGTTTTTAACAAAATTGACCTGGTCGACCGGGCACCCAAAATAGACAAATGGGAAAACGCCGTTGATGTGTATTTGTCTGCAAAAACAGGTGCTGGTGTTGAATTATTACGCGAACAAATTTTGCATGCAGCCGGCTGGCAAGTCGCCCAGTCTGGAGAAGGGCTTTTTACCGCCAGACAACGCCACCTGGAAGCGCTGGAAAATTCACAACTACATTTGAATACGGCGATGGCATATCGTGACAATGAGTCAGAATGGGTATTGCTCGCCGAAGAACTCAGACTGGCTCAGGATGCGTTATCGTCGATAACTGGACGCTTCACCGCAGACGATTTGCTGGGCGAAATTTTTTCACACTTTTGTATTGGTAAATGAAATCTCGTTTCATAACATTGCAAAAGGCGCAAAGTGAAATTTGATTGCATTGTTTAATAGATATCAAGGAACGAACTCATGAAAAAAATAGAGATATATTCCAAGCGCTGGTGTCCTTATTGTTCAAAAGCGAAGTCACTTTTAAAGTCTAAAGGCTTAGAGTATGTAGAAATTGATATCAGCGATGGTGGGAAATCTGAAGAGGAAATGATAAAGCGTTCTGGCCGCCGTACTGTGCCACAGATTTTTATTGATGACCGGTCTGTAGGTGGTTACGACGATATGGCAATATTAAATGCCTCGGGTGAGCTGAATTCGTTACTCGGACTTAAATCTGAAAATGTGCCCGATAAAATTTTTGATGTTGTGGTGATCGGTGCCGGGCCTGCGGGTATGTCGGCCGCAATTTATGCGGCACGTAAAAATCTTACAACTGTGCTGGTGGCCTATGATCTGGGCGGGCAAATGGGCACAACTTACGATATTGCCAATTATCCTGGCTTTCAGATAATTACCGGTCCTGATCTTGTGCAACAGCTTAGCGAACATGTTGATCAGTATCATATTGAGAAGCGTATCGGCGAGAAAGTGTCGGGTATCGTGCAGGAGGGTCGTTGCAAATCCATACAACTATCTTCTGGCAAGAAAATTTTGACCAAAGCGGTTATCATTGCCACCGGCGCTTCAAAACGCAAACTTGGTATTCCGGGTGAGAAACAATTGCAAGGTAAGGGTGTTGTGTATTGTTCGACTTGTGACGGGCCTTTATTCAAGGATATGATTGTTGCCATTGTCGGCGGCGGGAACTCTGGATTAGAAGCTGCCATTGAGATGGATTCGATTGCGAAGAAAGTCTACTTCATTTCATCCGGTGATTGGACTGGGGATCAGATTTTGCAAGACAAGATTGCTTCTACCAAGAATGTCGAGACCTTGAAATTTTATAAGCCAATTGAGATTCATGGCGAGGAAAAGGTTTCCGGTCTGACTGTTGACGATGTCAGGACCGGAGAACGAAGAACTATCGATGTCGAGGGCGTATTTATCGAGATTGGTTTGTTCCCTGCTTCCGATTTTGCGCTGGATCTTTTAGATACTAATGATCGTGGCGAGATTATCGTCGATCGTCATGGTAAGACCGGTGTGCGCGGTATTTTTGCTGCCGGTGACGTAACCGATAACAAGGAAAAACAGGTTATAGTCGCTGCCGGAGAAGGTGCTCAGGCAGCTCTTGCAGCTTTTGAATATCTGGTTCGGCAGGTTTAGCCTGAAAATTGTATTTGCTGCAAGAGTTCAAAACGAGGTAGGAAAAACCGGTATCTGTTAGATAAAATTTGAACTGCTACAGCTACATATCAGGTTTTTCAAAGCGCTTGGACGATCTCTCAAGTTGGTTATTACTAAATTTATTTGTGACACCTATGGAAAGCCCGCTGAAAGATAGCACAGTTTGAAGTCCATCAGATTTAGAGTGACTTAAATGTGAAACTCAGTAGTATTATCGTAGTTACGCAGCTTTTCTGGAAGTGGAGCGTTTTGGTTTTTTGCGTTTATGAAACGGCACAATATCTTCCTGAAACTTATTCTGTAATTTTCGTTTTTTAGTACTTTGTTTGGGTTGAGATTGGCGGCTGCCTGGATTTATCAATCGATCAATTGCATTCCATTTGCTTTTGTCCATAGGTGATACAAGATTTAAGGCTGCACCCTCTGCGTCGGCACGAGCTGTTCGGCCGATACGGTGAATATAATCTTCGGCGCATTGTGGCAGGTCATAGTTTATGACATGCTCGATATGTGGAATATCCAGGCCGCGCGCGGCAACATCGGTCGCCACCAAAATGCGGTATTTTTTCTTTCTGAAGGCGGAGATTACACGATTACGTTGATTTTGCCGTAGGTCGCCGTGGATAGCGTCGGCACTGTGTCCTGCTTTGGAAAGTTTGGTCGCCATTCTTTCGCTGCCATGTTTGGTTTTGACAAAAACAATAATCGAGCCTTCACGTTCATCCAATTGCGATAGAAGACTGGGATATTTTTCTGATTCACTGATACGCAAAATATCCTGCCTGATTTTGGGGGCCAGTGCTGAATTAGGGCTAACAGCCACGCGTACGGGATTGTTCAGATATTTTTTGGCGATGCGAACAATATTTTTAGGTAATGTTGCAGAGAAAAGAAGTGTCTGGCGTTTTGCCGCCAGATAGTTCATTACATTTTCAATCTGTACAGTGAACCCCATATCTAACATACGATCGGTTTCGTCAAGAACGAGGAAATCCGTGTCATGTAATGTGAGGCTTTTGCGTCTCAGATGATCATTAATTCGGCCCGGTGTGCCAACAATGAGTCTTGGACGATTGCGAAGCTGCCGAAGTTGTTTGGGCATAGAATCTCCGCCGATTAGTAAAGCCGATTTAATTTTTGATTTCTGACCCAGCATCGCTTGAAGTTGCGTCAAGACTTGTGATGCCAGTTCACGTGTCGGCGTCATTACCAAGGCTGACCCATGTGAACTGGATAACAGTCGGGCGACTAACGGAATACCAAATGCACCGGTTTTTCCCGTTCCGGTTTGTGCTGACCCCAATATATCTTTACCTTCCAACGCTAATGGTATGGCTTCTACTTGGATAGGAGTCGGTTTATTAAATTGCATATGTAGTAATGCTTGATTCAGTGCCTTTGGCAGGCCCATTTCTTGAAATGTGTTCATATATTATTCCTTGCTACAGGCAATAATGCTCCGCGTTCAGTGCGAAGACTCATGTCTGCGATGAATGATGGTTATTAATTCTGGTAAGAACCACGCTTTAATAACTAGAGAAGTAAAGCAGATACACTGCCTGGACTAGTCGCCATGCTTCAACTTGGCTTTTTCAAAAACAATGCAGCCTTATATTCTTGTCTTGTTTTACTGCTTGGTTGTGTGTCGTTTTTATGATCTTTTCGTTTGCGTGGTTAGAGAGTAATCATTCAGATGGCTGCCTTGCAGCTATCCGGCTCACTCTTATTCAAACGCTTAGGATCGACATGTTGATGGAAGATCTTCAGGAACCCCTTTTCAGGGAGTGCTGTAGCTTTACAGCATCATTCTAGCAAGAGTAATTGCAACTCTGGTTGGATTTATACATCATTCCGTTATGGAAAGCAAGTTTCTCCAGACATCGTTTGTAGTTTAACTGCATCTTATTAGATGAAGAATTATTTAGAAAAAGAGGTTTTTTCTTTTCAGTAGTGTCGTTTAGCTATATATAATGGGAATAAGGTTTATGCGTTTACTAATATTCCCACCGAAAAACTGTCAAACACATTAGCCGCTTCAAGGTAATACTGGCCATCGATACATGTGCTTTTAATCAGCTCGCCGGTAAAGATGTTGCGAAAGGTTTGCGGTGCTGGGTTAGGTATTTCGGGAATTTCAACCAGGGTATCTTCCCAAACCGGTCGACCAATAGGCAAATTGTTCTCTGCGTTTATCAACGGTACGAATTCACGGGCAGCAGCGACGATAATAGTCTGTTCTTCATGGCTGCGTGCGAATGCACAGATGTGATCGGCCTTCAAACCGTGCGTGGCAAGACCGGTATAACTGCCGTTTTGAAACAGTTGCGGGTGTTGGTTGCGAAATGTCAGAATTTTCCAGGTCACATAGAGTTTGGCCTGTCCGTTATCAATTTGTGCTAGCAATTGGCGCGTGAAATCGGATAATTTGGAACATGTTCCAGACGCTTTAATGAGTGTTTTCAATACCTGATGCCGGTGCTGATAATCAACAGGACGCCGGTTATCAGGATCAACCAGATTGAATGCCCACAGCTCACAGCCTTGATATATATCAGGTATGCCGGGTATGGTCAGCTTTAGTAATGTTTGCGAGAGACTATTGAACAGTCCAAAGTGCGCAATATATCGCTGAAACGGAAGGAAGTCTGTCAGGAAGGCATTACGTTTTGGATGGGCCAGCAGTGCACTTATAAAATGCCGGGTGGCGTCTTCATATTCCTCATTAGGGTTGATCCATGAAGTGTGTACCTTGGCTTCCTTTATAGCCTTGAGGATATAGGACTCGATACGAACGTGCAGTGTTCTCAGAGCATCTTCATTGTTTACAATTGCTTGGGATTGTAGCGGCCATGCTCCAATCAGAGTTTGATAAATCAGGTATTCGTCGTTGCGTGAGGGAGCACGTTCCTGATTGATCAACCGTTTTTTGTTGCGGTTCAGCCTTCCCCATCGGCTTAAGTGTCGTTGCCATTCGTTGGGAATTTCCGACAAGATGTTAATGCGTGACCGGACATCTTCGCTGCGCTTACTGTCATGGGTGGATGTGGTGACCATAGCCTGCGGCCAGTTGGTTTGCCGTTGTTTATTGGCCAGATGAAAAGCAGCAACCGAAATGCCGAAGGCGCATGTGTTGAAACCAACATCGTTAAGAGACACGAGACGGTTGTAGATATAAAACGTGGTGTCTTCGAGGCCTTTGGCCATAACCGGTGAGGTATATTGCTGGAATTTCAGGACGAATTGCTTAATTTTAGGGCGTATATCAACATCATATTTATCCAGATGTGTTAATAACAATAGGTGCTCGATGAAATCAAAGATATGAATATCGGCTGCCGGATTACGTTTTTTTGCTTGTGTAATGGCCCATTGCACATAACGAGTATCTTCTTCGCTGACCTGTGTGGCGGAAATGTAAGTCCGGTAGATTGGAAAGCAAGAAACCACCTCGCTGAGTGCGTCGCGCAGTGACAAATAGGTGAAGTCTCGAGTTCGCCGATTGGCTTGGGCAATGTGACTAAGCAGGTTGGCGAGCACCGATAGTTCGCTTGACAGCATACGGTGCGTGACGAGTTTTTTACGGTCATGAAGCAATTCTTCAAAATCCAGGTTTTGTCCGATAAACCGGCTGTAAATTCGATTAATTGGTTGTTCGGTTTGCTGGCGGACAAAAATACCATTCAATAAAAAAGCAATGTCATATCCTGTAGTCCCGCTGACAGGCCAGTCGGGCGGTAAGTATTCAAAGTTGGCCAGAATTTTTTCGATCCACAAACCAAAATATTCACCGTTTGTATTTGAATGGCCGCCAGTTTCTTGTTGGATCAACTGTTGTAGGTGGTTATAGTAGGCGAATGGATCGGAAAGTCCGTCAGGATGATCGACGCGCAGGCCGTTGATTTGGCCCAAACGGATCATTTGCCGGATAAACTGGTGTGTGGCGTTGAATACTTCTTTATTTTCGGTACAAACTGCAGCTAACTCATTGATATCGAAGAAACGCCTGTAATTAATTTCCTCTGTGGCCACTTTCCAGTAGGACAATCGGTAGGCCTGAGCTTCCAATAAATAATGCAGCCGGTTAAAACTGGTTGAATGTCTGGTATCGCTATTAAAACAGGCAAGATTAGTCTGTATAAATTCGAGCGCTTCGGTGTGATTCCTGCAAAGATCGGCCAAATGACTTTTACATGCCATGGCTGCATGCTGGCGCTGGGCGCGCAGTTTTTGAGAAAGATCTGTTCTGCGTGGCAGAGATTTACATGCTGCAATGAGTACAGTTAATGCTTCAAATAACCTTTGGGACTGATGATCATGCTGCGCAAGCCTGTTAAGTTCGAGTCCCAAAATTTGTGGATAGGTACGTGGGTCTATCGGAAACAAATGTTCATAATAGCGTACATTAAACGCACCATTTTGACTGTCAAACTCAAGCTTCAATTCTCCGTTTTCCAGAACCGTCCCATAATGGTCGCCGAGAAAGGGCAGCAGCAATTTGTTGTGTAAAGCCGGATTGGCGGGATGCCAGTCGATATCAAAATAGGTGGCATAATTCGATGCTTCACCATTTTCAAGTACGTCGAGCCACCAATGGTTGTCATCGCCGCCGACTCCCATATGATTGGGAACAATGTCCAGGATTTGCCCTATGCCATAGTGGTGAAGCTGTGCAATATATCGTTTAAAATCAGTCTTGCTGCCGATTTCCGGATTCAGCGTATTATGATCGACAATGTTATAGCCATGTAGACTGCCGGCACGGGCTTTAAGGAATGGAGAGGCGTACACATGACTGACGCCCAGTTCATGTAAGTAGGCAATAATATCTGTCGCATCGTTAAATGTGAATGAACGGTTAAACTGCAAACGGTAAGTTGCCCGGGGCAAGCTCGATGGTGTCATGGCGCCGTCCTTTTGCTCAGACACCAGACAACAGACCAGGGGGGGAGGGTGTGATTGTTAGCTTGATTGAATCTGTCGATATGTGTGGTGTATAGAATAGTTTGTGGCAAAAAATTACATCCGTCGAATGATGCCTCACCGAGATTGGCAAATAATTCTAACCGGATATTATGTTTTAGTGTCCAATAGGCGTTCATAACTTGTACATCGAGTTGGTTGAATCCTTTGGTTTGGGTTGGCGAGTCGGGTAAATGGGGAATAATTTTGCGATGGCGCAGATCGAGCAGTTCCCGGTACAAATCCAACCAGTACAGATGATCTGGATGATCGTTGTTTTCCCAGTTCAAGATGGCTTGCTCGAATGTATCCACAGCCATTGGATTGGGAATACGCTCACGTTCAGCTGGATCGCTAAACTCTGGAAATCGGGCGAATTCTTCACGTCGCCCGTTAATCACCGCATCGGCCAGGTCGGCACCAAAATCGCAGAAGAAAGGAAACGGTTGGCGGCAACCCCACTCTTCGCCCATGAATAACAGCGGAGGCGAGGGTGCGAGCAGCAGGATGGCGACAGCGGCACGGATTTGAGCCGGTTTAGCCAGTGACTGTATGCGCTCTCCAAAGGCGCGGTTACCTATCTGGTCATGGTTTTGCAAAAAGGATACAAAAGCTGTAAGTGGTAAGTGAGTGCTTGTTTCGCCGCGGGGTTGATGATTACGATAAGCTGATTGTTCACCCTGATAGGCAAAGCCTTCTGTCAGGCAACGCCCAAGCTGATGCACGGGATTGTCAGCATAATCCGCGTAATATCCACTGACTTCATTGGTTAGCAGAACATGTAGTGTGTGATGACTGTCGTCATTCCATTGGGCAGTGTACGCATTCCCATTGTTGTCAATATTGTGTGTAAGGTAGCGAGATGCGTTGTCGTCATTCTCAAGAATGAGATGGATATGACGTTCATTAGCGAAATTTTGGTGTACGTGGCCCGACAGTTCTGTCAGGATATCGGGCTGCGAGTCGTCTGCTATCGCGTGAACGGCGTCTAAGCGTAATCCGTCAATATGATATTCATTCAGCCAGAATAAGGCATTGTGGGTAAAGAACTGTCTTACCCAGTGACTGTGCGCACCGTCAAAATTGATTGCGGCGCCCCAAGGTGTATGATGCTTAGTGGAAAAGAACTGCGGTGCGTAAAGATGCAAATAATTTCCTTCCGGGCCAAAATGGTTGTAAACCACATCCAGAAAAACCATTAGATTCCGGGCATGTGCCGCATCGATTAGGGCTTTTAGCTCATTGGGTCTGCCGTACTGACTGTCGGGTGCAAAAAGTGAAACACCGTCATAACCCCAACTGCATTTTCCTGGGAAGTCCGCGACGGGCATCAATTCAATTGCGGTGATGCCGAGATTGACCAGGTGATCAAGCTTTTTCAGAACACCCGCAAAGTTACCCTCGGCCGTAAAGCTGCCGACGTGTAATTCGTAAATGACAGTTTCTTCCCATGGCCTTCCCTGCCAGTGAGCGTCCTGCCAGTTCCAGCTATGGGGATCAATAACTTCACTGGGGCCATGTACGTCTTCCGGCTGAAAACGTGATACAGGATCTGGTATATGTGTGTTGCCATCGATACAAAATCGATAATAAGTTCCCGGTTGCGCCGATTCTGTGGTGATTCCAAACCAACCGTCGGCTAAGGCCGACATTGACTCGGCCTTTTCATGAACGCCATCCTTCAAATGAAGATCGACGGTTCTTGCCGCAGGTGCCCAGAGGCGAAAACGCACTTGGCCATCCAGTAATTCAGCGCCAAACGGCATCTGATGGCATGAATGGCCGGAAGAACTATCAGTCATGTGGTGTCGTTAGTTGTTTTCATCGTTGATGTGGTTGTAGATTTGATCTGGAAAGCTCGATACGATCTTGTGATCCATATAGTAATGCGACCATGAGCGTTAGGTATTCGCGCAGATGGCGGGTAATCAGAAAATTATCGCGTACAAAAATCCGGGCTTTGTTTCCCATTTCATTGATTTTATCAGGCTGGTTCAATAAATATCGGATCCGTAATGCAGCGCCCTCGGGTGTATTGGCGAGAAAACCGGTATGGTGATCGATAACCTGCAGGCGGATGCCGCCGACATCACCGCCAATGACTGGCTTAGCTTTCCACATGGCTTCAGTGACGGTCAGGCCGAAACCCTCGCGAATCGATTTTTGTAAAATAATGTTTGATACCCGTTGTAATGCATTAATTTCCAAATGTGCGTCCGACGGCAGTAACAGAATATGAATGTCTGGATCGCCCTGGGCGGCTTCCTGTACCTCGCTGAGTACGATACTGCCCTCAGGATCATCCGTGGCCTCGCCGCCGGCCAGAACCAATTGCAGAGAAGGTATGTATTTTTTGGCCAGCCGGTAGGCTTCGATAACCCCGACAGGGTCTTTGAATCGGTCAAAGCGTGAAACCTGTAGAATTAGCGGCCGCTCTGGATCCAGTGAGTATCGTTCATATACATGCTGAATCGCCCCGGGCTTTAATTCGATATTCTTGTCACTGAGTGGATCAATACTGGGTGGTATCAGATAAATCGGGTGTGGCAGTTCGCGGGCAAACGCTGCTAATGAAAAGATGCTAGCATTATATGGCGCAATAAACTGGCGTAGATATTTCCAAACCGGACGGTATGGGTGGCTGGCGTCGATATGACAGCGCCAGATCCATTTCCCCTTGCGATTTGGAAAATGTTGCAGTAAAGCGGCGGGTTGAGGGTCATGAATAAATACGAAATCTGCTTCTGTCAACACCTCACGCATTGATTCTGCATTGTTGGCATTGGTTTGTTCATAAACTTTCAGCAATGTGTCACTTATATGAATCTGATTGCCCTGAAGCGTGTTGTGCATACCTTTGGTACATTCGAAGAACTGGCTCTCACCGGTGATTACTTCCCAGCTTGTATCAATACCGAGTTCTTGCATGAGCGGTACCATTTTGGTCAGAATTTCTGCAACGCCACCGCCGACGCGGGTGGAGTTGACATGTACAACTTTTGCACCGGAAAAAGGCGCGGCAAGCTGACGCAAATGGGCGATGACATCGTCTCCGGTGATATGCGCATAATCATCCAATAAACTCATGAATCTGTCTCCCGGAAATAAGTCTGAAAAATACGTGCCAATTGTGTGCGCAGTTCGGTGAGGCTGCTGAAATAGGGATCAATTTCAGCAATTTGTTCACGCAGTGGTTCAAATTCAGCACCAAAGCCTGCAAGCCAGTCGCTGAAATCATCGTTTGCGTGTGCAGTACGCCGACGCGCATCAATAAAGTGATAGAAAATGCTGGTCGTAGAAAAGTGCTCAATAGCAGATGCCAAATTTGTCGGATGCTGTAAAAGACGTGTGGTATCAAAAACAATGATTTGTGAGCGAATGAATTCAAATTGCAGTGTGGCGCGCATCCAAAGCAGGCTTTCGCACTCATCAATACGCATATCGATCAGCTCGATCATCTCCTGGCGTAAAGATTCGAGATCCGAAAAATCAGATGGATCCAGCGCTGCAATTCGTTCTGCCAGAATCACGTCATGAATGCCATGTCTGATCCAGGCTGCAAAATCATTATTGAATTCAGGCTCGTCAAAGTGCGCTAGCATTAAACCGCCCCAGTAATGATGATAGATGCTCGATTCGTCGATATCAATTAATTCGTTTCTAAACTCCTGCAGCATACGTGCGCGCTTGCCGGTTGCTAACGCAACAAGCGCGCAGTCTTTGATAAAGAATGGGCCTGGACCATCGCCGGTACGCGATGCTGTGTTTATATGCACGTTTTCAAGTGAGGTCATGTTGTGCTTCCTTTATTGTGTATGGCGTTACCGTATCAGATGAAAGCAGATCGTATCAGTACTTCAGTTTTTCTATCATAACAAATGATAAACTGAAGGTTCGCAACCGTGATGGGAACGCCAATAAACTGAGCTTATTTTTGGCAGTTGTTGTATTTATCCCAAATCTAGAGCCAAACCATCATGCCCATCTCCAACGGGTGTGTCAGCAGTGTATGGTAGGGATAAATACGGATAAAATACTCCTGTTTTCCGCACAGTTCAGGGGAAAGCTTAAGTTCAAAGATATGCTCGCCCTGTTCTTCAATACCTGTAAATTCGAAAGTAAAATGACTGAACTTGTCGAGCCGGACTTTTCTGAATTGGCGGCAAATCAGTAATTCTAAAACAACATCCACTGGTTTCAGGCCGTTAAGCTGAGCAGCCACTTTAAAATGTAATACTTCATTGAAATCCGCCCGCGTGCGTGGTGTGTCCAGGCGGCGAATCGTAACACCCTGCCATGCATGTCTGATACGTTGTTTCCATGCGGCAATTTCCCTTGCATTTGAGAATTGATCCGATGAGTAAAGTCTGTTTTGATGACATGCTGGATGATAAAACTGGTGCAGGTATTCTCCCACCATTCGTGATGCATTAAATCTTGGCATTAATGATGCCATGGAATGTTTGGCCATTCTGACCCATTCCGGAGAGTAGCCTAATTTTCCGCTGTTGTAATAGAGTGGAATCACCTGATCTTGCAGGATTTCATACAGTGCCTGACTTTCATCCTGATCACGCATGACTGATTCCATATTTTCCGGACCGGGCTTAACGGCCCAGCCATTATTGCCGTCGTATCCTTCTTCCCACCAGCCATCGAGAATACTCAAATTAATAGAACCGTTAATTCCTGCTTTAATTCCTGATGTGCCGCTGGCTTCAAGTGGATAAATCGGATTGTTGAGCCATATATCTACGCCAGAGACCAAACGCCTGGCTAATCGTAAATCATATCCTTCGACAAGAAGAAGCCTGCCTTCAAATTCGGGCATATGCGCAATCTGGCTGATGCGTCGTATCAGGTCCTGCCCAGGCTCATCCGCCGGATGCGCCTTACCGGCGAAGATTAGTAACACAGGCCGCTCATCGTCGAGTACTATTTTTCGGAGCCAGTTCAGGTTTTCGAATAACAATGCGGCACGCTTGTAAGTCGCGAAACGGCGCGCAAAGCCAATGGTCAGTATGTTGGGATTAATTGGGTCGGTGAATTTAAGCAAGCGATCCAAATGTGCATCGGAGCCGTGATTGCGGGTGTTCTGTTCGGCAAGACGATCACGAACGGAAAAGAGCATCAGTGATTTTAAAGATTGTCGTATACTCCAGAACATGTGATCGGGGATATCGTGGATTCGTTGCCAGAATTCCTCATCACATAATCTATTGCGCCAGCCATATCCCAAAAAACGATCAAACAGATCGGACCATTCCTGTGCAAGAAAAGTCGGAACGTGAACACCGTTTGTGATTGAACTCATAGGATTATCTTCCGGCTCTATTTGTGGCCATAAATCCTGGCAGATTTTTGCAGATACATTGCCGTGTATTTTACTGACACCGTTATGTGTACGAGAACCGCGAATAGCGAGTGCGGTCATATTGAATTCTGCACAACTTGCTGTTTGGCCAAGCGCCATAAATGTTTCGTGTGTGATATTTAGATCCTGATAGTATGATTCGAAATAACTTCGTATCATTTCTTCACTGAAGTGGTCATGGCCTGCCGGTACCGCAGTATGTGTTGTGAATACAGTGCTTGCTGAGACTGCTTCCAACGCGCTGGCGAAATCAAGATTTTGATGGGTCATCATACGGATGCGTTCCGGTATCATAAACGCGGCGTGGCCTTCGTTGATATGCCATACCGTTGGTTTAATACCTAACTCATGTAAGGCACGCACACCGCCTACGCCCAGAATAATTTCCTGCTCTATCCGCATAGTTTTGTCGCCGCCATATAACTTGTGGGTAATATTGCGGTCTTGCGGCGAGTTTTCTGGTAAATCTGTATCGAGCAAATACAGTTTGACGCGGCCGATCTTGACCATCCATATCTTTACTGTAACTTGTCGATCCGGCAATGAGACTTTAATGTGCATTTCCGTACCGTCACCATTGAGTGCCGGTGACACCGGTAGATCTTCAAAATTTGAATCCGTGTAGATTGCGTGCTGATTGCCTTGATTATCGATCTTTTGGAAAAAATAACCTTGTCGATACAGTAAGCCGACAGCGACGAATGGCAAATGCAAATCGCTCGCAGCCTTGCAATGATCGCCAGCCAGTATGCCTAGACCCCCCGAATAAATTGGTAGACTTTCATGAAAGCCAAATTCAAAACAAAAGTAAGCAATTTGATCAGTCGAATGTAAGCCGTTGAGCTTGTCCTGTTGCGATGGTTCATAAAGATAAGAATCAAAAATCGATAAAATGCTGTCATACGCCGTCAGGAAAGAGGGGTCTTTTGCAGCATTTAACAGCACAGATTCATCTGTACGTTTGAGAAACGCCTTAGGGTTATGCCCGACTGCCTCCCACAGAATCGGATCGAGTCGGGAAAATAATGCCCGCGTGGCCCGATCCCAGCTGTACCAGAGATTGTTGGCAAGTTCTTCCAGGCGTTCCAGGCGTGGCGGTATTTTAGGATTAATCGTAATAGTAAATGTGGTTTTAGAAAACATGAATCAATTTTCCTGGCAAGATAAGATAATGTGATATTAAGGTTGGTTAATACGTATAACAGTATTTCACTTTATTCATTTTTATTGTAAAACTGTCACACGAATTTTTTTTCGATGTGTTGTAGTGCACTTTTTTTGGCGCCCAACAAACCGATACTAGGGTTGGAAATGACGCCTACCGGAATCGTTTTCATTAAATCTGAGAATCGTCCCTTATTACAGAATGCACGCATGAAACCGCCGGCGCGAAGTATATCAATGATTTTGGGTGCAATTCCGCCGGCTAGATAAACGCCACTTCTACACAATCCCGTAAGCGCCAGATTGCCTGCATAGGCACCATAGATTTCAGCAAATAGTTCCAGAGCACGGGTGGCGATTGGGTGTTTCTGCTCGACTGCGAGCGCAGTGATTATTGCGCCATCGTCATCGTTAAGATGGACCGGCGTAAGATTTTGAAATTCTTTGAGATGCTCCTGAAGAAAATTAAAAATATAAGTTAATCCGGCACCTGAAAGCAGACGCTCAACCGAAACACGTTGAAATTTTTTTTGCAATGCTTCAAGTAAGCAAATCTGTAATGCATCGGTCGGAGCAAAATCGACATGGCCTGCTTCTGTAGAGATGGGCTGGTAGCCGCTATCCTGCCAAACAAGCCATGCAACACCCATACCGGTACCTGCGCCAAGGATTACACGCGTTGATTGAGTCTGAGGACATCCCACCTGTAACGGTACCAAGTCATCGCACGGCAGGATGTCTACTGCCAGTGCTGCAGCTTCAAAATCGTTTAACAGCCTAACATGTGGGATTGAGAATTTTTCAGCGATTTCGTTGGCGTCTATTTTCCAGGGCAAGTTGGTTAATTGCGCACACTGTGAAACAACAGGACCTGCTACTGCAAAACAGGCGGCGACAGGACTTGAGGGTAACGCAGTGATTTGAGAACTTTCTAGAAAATCATTGAGAATGGCGGAAAAATTATCGTATGCATTACTTTGATAATGGCGTACGTCATGATCATTAATTGTGCCATCGTTATATTGAGCGGCTTGCAACAATGTTTTGGTACCGCCAATATCGCCATATATGATGTGTTGCTGCATGAGTGTTTCAGTTCGGCTGGTTATAAATGTATGAAAAAAACACAGGTGTGCTCATTTGACGGAGTATGCCCTCTGTTTTGGGGAAAACCTTGAGATAGCGTATTATACTACACCGCACAATTTGGACTGCAACGGGTTCTTTGTTGGTATGTGCCGGAGTTGAGTGAATCAAAATAACGTAATTTTTTAAGAAAGCTGTAAGCAATTTGCCGAAATCTCACGGTTTTCAAACGATGTTGAGCGCATGACTATTTTATACTACTTAGGGGTAATATAACCATTAATATAATGGTGTTATAGTTAGGGGATATACAGGCAAAAATGAAAATAAAAATGGAGAGCCTGTTTTGGAATCCGATCGTTTCAAGCAATATAGATTCATAAGATTTTCGATTCTGGGTGTTTATCGCGTTTTAAGCCGGCTAAGCAAAATATTAGTACATACTTGCAAGTAAATTTAGAAAAAAGGAGTGCATCATTACCTTCGCACGGTATGAGTTCACGATGTTAGAGGGTGAGTTCTTATTTTGTTGTAGTGGTATTGTCTACACTATATTTGATGCATTTTGCCGATAGAACCGGTTTTTATCGAATAGCGCTTCTCGCTTCTTCCCGTTTTTTTGCATAATAATTATTTTTTATTAAGATCTGTTTTTTCATCAATCGACACTATGGATATCAGAGCAAAAGTCCTTTCGGGGCTACGATGGACCGTAACAGCACGTTTTGCGGGTCAACTATTCAACTGGGTTGTGACCATCATCGTAATACGAATTTTGAGTCCAGAGGATTATGGCTTGTTAGCCATGGCAACGGTATTTGTATCATTCTTATCGTTATTAAGTACGTTGGGATTGGATGTGCCGCTCGTCCAAAAAAAGGATTTAACTGAAAGCGAGCGACGTCAGATTTTTGCTGCAATTGTTTTAGCCAATCTGACTATTTTCGTCGGATTGCTTGTGTTTGCGCCGCTTATTGC
The DNA here is from genome assembly GCA_030431985.1 of Gammaproteobacteria bacterium. Classification (GTDB taxonomy): domain Bacteria; phylum Pseudomonadota; class Gammaproteobacteria; order Burkholderiales; family Nitrosomonadaceae; genus Nitrosomonas. Next base: position 25,642 of record JAUIIB010000003.1, on the reverse strand, counting down.
CAACTTTTTTGATGAGCCCGAGCTGAGTACTATTGTGCGGGTGATGTCGATCGGCTTTATTTTCGAGATATTTATTATCTTGCCGCTGGTACAACTCGACAAAGAAATTGCTTTTAAGCACCGGTCTATAGTCGAATTGATTTCAATGGTTTTGGCCAGTACATCAGTATTGTTTTTTGCCCATCAGGGTTTGGGTGTCTGGTCGCTGGTATTTGGATCATTGATCTTGAACGCGGGACGAACTATTGGGATGAATATTATTTCTCCGGCATGGTGCAAACCCGATTTCTTCTTTAGTGGCTTAAAGCAGTTGCTTTCATCCGGTGGTTCCGTTGTGCTCGGTCGCGGCTTGCGGTATGTTCATGCGGAATCGGATAAATTGATAGGCGGGCGTGTTATGGGAGCAGATATGCTGGGCTATTATGCGGTGGCGTATAATTTGGCTTCGTTTCCTATCGAAAAACTGTCTGGACTTATTCAATCTATTGCATTTCCTGCATTTTCTCGAGCGCAGCAGGTTTCGGATAAGACCGGAGTTTATTTTTTGAAGGCAAATCAGGTTGCTTGTACGATAGCCTTTCCGGCATTTTTGGGAATTTCGTGTACGGCGCCTGAATTGGTAAAAATTTTTCTTGGAGAAAAATGGGAGCTGGTTATTCTCCCCTTGCAGATTCTGGCATTGGTCATGCCGTTCAGAGCGCTTGGTAATATCATTACGCCACTGTTATGGGGAATAGGAAAACCAGGTGTAAACGCAGTTAACTTGTTGATTGCATCAATCGTAATGTCCATTTCCTTTCTGATAGGTGCGCAATGGGGGGCATACGGACTGGCATTGAGTTGGATATCAGCTTTTCCGTTGGTTTACTATATTTTTCTGAGAAGAACATGTCCGTTGATTGGGATAACAGTGTCCGATTGTCTAAAAGCTATGGCGGGTCCGGCTATATCAAGTGTAGTGATGTTCGTATCCGTTACCTGGCTTAATCCATTTGTTTTTGGTTCATCTGGGGATGTATTGCACCTGGTTCAGTTGATTGCAATTGGTGTAGTTTCATATCTGTCATTTATGTGGCTGTTTTTCCGCAGTAGCGTGCTGGTTGTGCTTGATTTATTGAAGAATTAGCTTGCCTGGCAGTGAACCACATTGAAAGTCGTATTTAAGCGAGATGGGAAAAGGTTGCTGGAGAAATTTATGGGTATCATACGAAATGATACCGTTGCGCTGGACACTATATAATGCTGACTTCAGAAATCGACGATAGTAAGCGTAGCCTTGTCTTAGATCAATGCATACAATTCGGTGGTAAATAACTGATACCGAGACATAAAATGATTCAGCTGCAGCAGCGTGATATAACGGTATGTCTTAGTTTATATCGTATTATGATATTGCCTTAATATTATTTGTTTCTAAAGGAGTAGCGATGGAACCTTTCGCTAAGCTCGTTACAGCATTGTCGTCACTGGCATGGCTGGTTATGAACTGACTAGCGACTTACAGGCTAAATTAGCCGCAATTTAAGCTGGTTGCTTTTCATGCAAGATGGCTGATTATTGGTTGAGTTGGGGTTTGTTACAATGGCAGAATTTAAACCCAAATGGGCTTGATTCATGAATACTGTCAGTCATCTTCTAAGATACGTCCAAATTTTGCTGTTACTGTTTGGGTTGATTGGATGCGCTGCTGATCCACCGCGTAAACAGCACGATGTATGTATGGTTTTCGAGCAATATCCCGATTGGTACGATTATGCCCGTGCATCGGAAAAAAAATGGGGTGTACCGGCGCATATTCTGATGGCTTTTGTGCGTCATGAGTCGAATTATCGTCATAATGCCAAGCCGCCGTTCGAGTGGTTTCTGTTCATTCCGTTGGGGCGTGCTTCTTCAGCCAAAGGATATGCGCAAATTCAGGATCCGGCATGGCAGGATTATAGGCAAGCAACCGGCGGATTGTTCAAAAGTCGCTCGGATATGGAAGACGCACTGGATTTCATCGGCTGGTATAACGATAAAAGCCATCGGTTGTTGGGAATCTCAAAATGGGACCCAAGAAATTTGTACCTTGCCTATCATGAAGGTCATGGTGGTTACCGCCGTGGTACATATCGTAGTAAAAAATGGTTGCTGCAAGTGGCCGGACGTGTCGATTCCACGGCGCGCGAATATGGCGCACAACTACGTCGGTGCGATGAGCGTTTCAGATGCAGACATTGGTATCAGGCATGGCCGTTCTGTCGTTAAACAGCTATCAAAATTGACAATCCCTTAATCTTGCATCTGGGTTGAATTAACGTTTCGCGCCTAGCTGTTCAAGCATTGAGCAGGTATTTTTTAAATTTTGTTGGTGTCATGGGTTTTCCGTAATGATAGCCTTGTCCCATCAAACATTTTTCAGAAGCAAGAAATTCATGCTGGGATATCGTCTCAACGCCTTCGGCAATAATATCCAGCCCCAGAGTGCTGCCTAGCCCTATGATTGCCCGGGTTATCGCGATATCATTAGTGTCGTTTGGCAAATCATCGACAAATGATTTGTCAAGTTTCAATTTGTTAATAGGTAAACGTTTTAGATAGCTCAGGGATGAATAGCCAATCCCGAAATCATCAATTGCGATGCTAAATCCTAATTCACGTAATTTGTTTAAAGCGGAAATCGCGCCCTCACTTTCTTTCATAATAAAGCTCTCGGTCATTTCAAGTACGATACTTTCGGGTGAACAATTGATTTCTTCCAAAAATGTTTGCGCGTTTTTAACAAAATTATTCGAATTGAGTTGTTTTCCCGAGACATTGACCGAGAGGAAGCCGGGGTTGATGCCTTGATCCTCCCAGGTTTTGATTTGCCGGCAGGCTTGCTGTAAAACCCACTCCCCGATTGGATGTATTAAATCATTGTCTTCAGCGACTGAAATAAATTTGTGTGGCGACACCCAGCCCAAATCGGAATGCTTCCAGCGTAGCAGCGCTTCGGCACCTATACATGTTTTTGAGCCAATATCAATGATGGGCTGATAATGCAATTGCAGCTCGTTCTCCCGTAGCGCCTGACGCAGGTCTGTATGCAGCAGCATGCGTTCAGATACTCTTTTTGACATTTCCTGTGTGAAAAAATGAAAATGATTGCGGCCTGATTCTTTCGAGCGATACATGGCCAAATCAGCATGTTTCAGTAACGTGTCGGCACAATCGCCATCGTCTGGAAACAGGGTTAGACCGATGCTTGCGGAGATATATGCCGAGCCTCCCGACAAATCATAAGGTTTGGCAATAGCCGTTAATATTTTTTCCGCAACAATACTTAATTTATCTTCATCGACTTCATCTTCGATTAATACTGTAAATTCATCGCCGCTGAGTCTTGAGACGGTATCGTTTAAACGCAATGTGGCGTTTAATCGGCTTGCCACATTACATAGCAATTCATCGCCGACGTGATGCCCGCGTGAATCATTAATATGCTTAAAGTTATCCAGATCGATAAAAAGCAGCGCAAGCTTGGTGCGTTTTCTTTTTGCATTCGCTATCGCATGCTGAAGGCGTTCTCTAAACAAAATGCGATTAGGCAGTTTGGTGAGCGCATCGTAATGTGCCAGGTAATTGATTTTTTCATGATAATGCTTTTGTTCGCTGATATCGTGCATGACTGCGATATAGTGATCGGGTTGATCGCCGGGATTTCGTAATGCTGAGATACTGATCCAGACAGGAACGCCGTGCCCATCTTTGTGGCGGCTCCAGACTTCTCCCTGCCAGCACCCTTTTTCGTATATTTCCCGCCACATGACGCGGTAAAAATTATTGTCATGCTTATGAGAGCGCAGGAATTTCACATATTTCCCGATGATTTCGTCCGAGGAAAAGCCGTGCATTTTTTCAAAGGCATTGTTAACTTTAATGATACGGGTTTTGTTGTCGGCAATAATAATCCCATCCAAAGCGTTCGAGAAAACCCTGGCGGCAAGGCGCAACTCATTCTCGGTGTTTTTTCTCAGGGTAATGTTCTGAATTAATGAAATAATGTGATCTGTTTTACCTTTCTCATTTTTTACCGGGGCGCTGTGTAACGCTGTCCAGATAATTTGTTTGTTTTTATGAAAATAACGCGCGTCCATTGCAAAGCTCTCTTTTTCTCCTCGTTGCAATTCTTTGACATGGTTGGCGTAAGTTTCTGCGTCATCCGGATAGGTTATGGATTGTAGATTTCGCGATAATAATTCGTCACGCTGATAGCCCAGAATATTGCAAAGTTCAGGATTGATATCAAGCAATTCACCTTTGGTGGTATGCAGTGCAATTCCCAACGGGGCGTGGCGCATTGCTTGATGAAATCTGACCTCGCTTTCTTGTAATGCGGCCTCGGCCAAGTGTTGCGCACTGATATTATTGAACAGAAGGATAGCGCCGGTAATGCTTTCATTAATATTCCGATACGGCATAATGTTGAGCAAAAAAACCTTATCGGCATCTGTGTAGTAAACGACTTTTTCCATGGAGTTGCCGTGATTGATAACATCGCGAATTGTATTGAGCAAGCCGGGCATTTCCAGGCGCCATTGAGCGCTATTTAGTGAAGTATTTTCAAGAGAATGACTATACGCAATGATTTCTGCGCAGGCATAATTGGCCTGGGTAATATGCAGTTGTTTATCAACCACTAAGAGTGGAAAATCCAGGCTCTTTTTAACATTGAGAAGATCGGTAGATGTTTTCTCCAACGCATCGGATTTGACCTGCAACTCTTCATTGACTGTCAATAACTCTTCATTCGTCGATTGGAGTTCCTGGTTGGAGGTCTGCAGCTCTTCAACGGTTGACTGCAACTCTTCGTTAGAGGACTGTAACTCTTCGTTGAGCGACTGCAATTCCTCGCTGGATGTTTCCAGCTCCTCGACGACAGTGTTCAATTGCGTTCGTGTATTGGCAAGCTCCTGCTCCAGTTCGCTGAAGACGATATTGTCATGTTCACTGGCTTCTAATGATGCTTCGCTGCAATGCTCATGCTGGTCAATTGACTGGGTTATGAACGAGATGATGAGTAGTGACGTTTTGCCGTGATCGAGCGGCTGTACCACAGGCACAACTATAAAAGGTTGGGAGTCAATTTTAAATGTATTGGGCTTTCCTTCAATGCGTTTGGATTCGCGGCGGCACCGGAACACCAATGCTCTTAGTTCAACGCGAAAGGGTGCGCAGACAATTTCGAACAGATACATGTCTAATTTACCCTTCGGGAAATTCAGATAGGGCTTTAGATTACCTTCAAAGTGAACAATATTGTTTTCTTCATTAATTACGACAGAGGGTGGTGCATAGCGCTGGGTTAATTCCTCAAGCGTACGGGTACTGATATAGCGTGTACTGGATATATCTTGATCATTTGATTTGCCCAATTCATTTTTTAGAACGGACAAATGATTGGGTTCTGGAACTGATAAGCAAGCGGTACCGGGTTGCCGGGTGTAAATGCAGGCTGTTCGATTTTCCGGTTTGAACAAGTCCTTATGTGTATCAATACTCTCGGATTTTCCAAGAAATAAATAACCGTCAGGGTTCAAGGCATAGTGGAACATTTCAAGTACTTTCTTCTGTATATCCTGATTCAGATAGATCAGAAGATTGCGGCAGCTGATTAAATCCAGCCGCCCAAAAGGGGGATCTACAATGACATTTTGCTTGGCAAACACAATCCGGTTGCGGATATTTTTTGCAATTCTGAAATGATCGCCGGCATTTTCCGTATAAGTATCAATCAGGTTTTTCGGGATAGCATTGAGGTCGTTGTTAAGGTAGAGTGCGACACGCGCGCGCTCAATTGCTGCATCGTCCAGATCGGAGGCGAAAATCACATACTGCAGATCAGAGCGCTGTTGATTGACGATGGCTTCTTCGAACAACATGGCGATACTGTACACTTCCTCGCCGGATGCGCATCCGGGAACCCAGCATCGAATAATTTTATCTTTCTCTTGTTTATTGACAATGTTATTGATGACTTTTTCCAGCGCAAGAAAGGGTTCCTGATCGCGGAAAAAAAATGTGACACTGATGAAAATATCCCGAACGAGTAACCGTGATTCTTCTTTATATTGTTTCAGGCGCTCAATATAGCCCGCGAGTGTGGAAATGCCCAGAATGCTCATGCGCCGCGCGATTCTGCGTTTGATCGTGCCTGATTTGTAGGCATCGAGTTTGAACGCGGTATAATTTCTGACCAATGTATAGATATCGGTGTATTCGTCAGAGTCCTGTTTTTTTGGCGGTAATATGACAGATAAATCTTCGGGATTTTTGAGTAATCGTTCTAATACCGATCCTATCTCAGTTGTTCCGAGAATCAGATCGACACTGCCCGTATGTATTGCGGCATTAGGCATGCCGTCATATTTCGCAGTTTCAGGTTTTTGCGTGATGGTAATGCCACCTGCAGCTTTTATTGCTTGTATGCCGGATGCACCGTCAGAGCCGGTGCCTGACAAAATGATGCCGATTGACTGTTCTTTTAACTCCTCAGAAAGTGACAGAAAAAAGCGGTTTACAGAAGGTTTTGGCCCAATTGCATGCTGTGTTTCTGTAAGACACAGGTATCCCTTCTCCAAAATCACGTCGTGATTGGGCGGTGTTATATAGACAATCCCCGGTTGCGGCTTTTGCTTAGTTTGCAGGTCTCGTACTTCTAGCGGCGTCAACGGTTTCAACAGGTTAATCAGCATACTGATATGATGCGGCGAAACATGCTGTGCAATGATATAAGATAGACAGTCAGACTTTGGTAGAGAGCCCATTAGGTCACGCAAGGCCTCCAGCCCGCCGGCAGATGCGCCAATCCCCACAAGTCTTACGGGCTTCCGAGTTAGAGTTTTGCCGAGATTTGCATTCACAATGATATGCTCCAGTTTGGGTGTCGAATTAGGGAAGTACTCGCAATTAACAAGACAATGGCAATTTATTTATGAAATGATGGGTCTATAAATATAAACTATTCTACATGATAAATTTAATTGAATATAATTGTTTTTATTGAGTAAATTTAATCTGTGATGGCACCTCTGCTTGCCGTTGATACAAGCTTTGCATATTTTGAGAGTACGCCACGGGTATAACGTGATTGTGGGGGCTGCCATGTAGCCCGGCGGTTGGATATTTCTTCGTCGGGTACATTGAGTTGTAATAGACGCTGTTCGGCATCAATGGTGATGGAATCGCCTTCTTTAACCAGCGCAATGGTGCCGCCGACAAAGGCCTCTGGAGCGACATGGCCGACAACCATACCATAGGTACCACCGGAAAAACGGCCGTCAGTAATTAGGCCGACAGAATCGCCGAGCCCTTCACCGATCAGTGCAGATGTGGGCGAGAGCATTTCGCGCATGCCCGGACCACCTTTGGGTCCTTCATAACGGATGACGACAACGTCACCGGGGTTGATCTTACGGTCCAAGATTGCACGCATACAGGTTTCTTCCGATTCAAATACACGTGCCGGACCAGTAATTTTGGGATTTTTGATTCCGGAGATTTTGGCGACAGATCCTTCCGGAGATAGGTTGCCCTTCAAAATCGCCAGATGCCCCTGCTGATATAAAGGGTTATTCCAGGGGCGGATGACATGTTGATCGGTTCGCGGTGTTTCCGGAATGTCTTGAAGCACCTGGGCAACCGTCTGGCCAGTAATCGTGATGCATTCGTCATGCAGCAGGCCGTTGATTTGTAACATTTTCATGACTTGTGGAATGCCGCCCGCTTCATGCAGATCGGCAGTGACGTAACGACCGGATGGCTTAAGGTCGCAAATGACCGGCACACGAGCCCGAATGGTCTCAAAATCATCAATACTCAGATCGACTTCCGCAGCGTGCGCAATTGCGAGGAGGTGCAGCACAGCATTTGTTGAGCCGCCGACCGCCATGATGACAGATATCGCGTTTTCAATCGATTTGCGGGTAATGATGTCGTGCGGCAGGATTTGCTGTTTAATAGCGTGGACAAGTGCTTCGGCAGATTGACCTGTGCTGATTGATTTGTCTTCATCTTCTGCTGACATTGTGGACGAATACGGCAAGCTCATTCCCATTGCTTCAAATGCTGAGGACATGCTGTTGGCGGTAAACATCCCACCGCAGGAGCCTGCGCCTGGACAGGCATGACGTTCGATTTGCAACAGTTCGTCATCATCAATTTTTTTTGCACTGTGCTGGCCGACTGCTTCAAAGACACTGACAATGGTGAGATCCTGGCCGTTGTATTTTCCCGGTTTGATTGTGCCGCCATACACGAATATTGCGGGAACATTCATGCGTGCGATAGCAATCATTGCGCCCGGCATGTTTTTGTCACAACCGCCGATAGCAATGACGCCGTCCATGCTTTCTGCCTGGACACAGGTTTCAATTGAATCAGCAATAACTTCCCGTGAAACCAGTGAATATTTCATACCCTCGGTTCCCATGGAAATACCATCAGATACGGTAATTGTGCCAAACATTTGCGGCATTGCACCCGCACTACGCAAGGCCTGTTCTGCTTTGATTGACAGGTCATTCAGTCCTTTATTGCAGGGGGTAATGGTAGAGTAACCATTAGCAACACCGACGATGGGCTTGTTGAAATCGTCATCGGTAAAACCGACTGCGCGTAACATCGCGCGGCTTGGTGCATGTTGAGTGCCCTGCGTAATGGCCTGGCTGCGTTTGTTGTCTGGCATATTGACTCCTGAAGTAATATCATTTGTGAAGAATGTGCTAAGCAAGCTTTCTACTATAGCAAATGCTTTCAGACAATTCCCCTTGTTATAATAAATCTATTTTACCGTAATATAAGGTGGTGATAACCCATGTTTGTTCATCCGCAGTTTGATCCCGTTGCTGTATCGTTGGGACCGTTGTCCATCCATTGGTATGGGCTCATGTATCTGACTGGCTTTCTGCTTTTTTTTCTGCTGGGGCGGTATCGTATCAAATATGGTCCAAAAACCGTCGTCACAGAAGCGCTTCTCGACGATATTTTATTTTACGGTATGCTGGGCGTCATTATCGGTGGTCGATTGGGGCACGTGTTATTTTATCAATTCGGATATTATTTGGAAAACCCGCTGCATATTTTTGCTGTATGGGAAGGTGGCATGTCGTTTCATGGCGGGTTTCTCGGTGTCGTTACGGCAATGATTATTTTGGCTCGTAAATATAAAATACACTGGCTGAATATCACCGATTTTGGTGTTCCATTGGTACCTTTAGGTTTGGGTGCGGGGCGTATCGGAAATTTTATTAATGCAGAACTTTGGGGGCGTCCGACAGATGCTTCCTGGGGTATGATTTTTCCTTATGTCGACGATTTGCCGCGACATCCGTCACAGCTTTATCAGTTTTTTTTAGAAGGTGTTGTGCTGTTTCTGTTTGTCTGGATTTATTCGGCAAAGCCTCGTGCTACGGGTGCAGTAACCGGAATATTCATGATTGGCTACGGTGTTGTGCGTTCAGTTGCAGAATTTTTCCGTGAACCGAGTGAAGGGTTTATGGGCAAGTTGACGTTAGGCGTGACGATGGGGCAGTGGTTGTCGATTCCGATGATTGTCGCGGGGGTGGCCCTGGTAGTGTGGTCGGCACGACAAGTACGAAAGGATAATAAACCGGCGGGTTATCCAAAAAAGCATAAAGTAAATGCAAAAAACTAACTGTGGCGAGTTGTTTAATGATAACGATGAGGTGTTTAGGGAGATTAAGGGGTGTCCGGTTTTTTGAGATTCAATCCGAGCCGATCCATCCGGTAACGCATTGAACGTACCGTGATACCCAGTAATTTTGCAGCTGCCGTTCTGTTATATCGCGTTTGTTCTAATGCTTTAACAATGGATTCCTTTTCCAAGCGGTCTAGATAATCTTGTAGTGGCAGTTCTTGATCAGTTGTGACTGAAATACTATCAGATCCATTTTGCGCATCTTTGGGCTTGAGTTGCAGCTCTTTCTTTCCGATTATTTCGGTTGAGCACAGTGCAAGGGTGCGTTCCAGAATATTTTCCAGTTCGCGTACATTGCCAGGAAAATCATAGTTTATCAGCTCAGCAAGTGCTTCCTGGTTAAGGTGGCAGGCGGATCTTCCCGTTTCACGACAAATTTTTCCCAGTATATTTTTAGCAATGAGCGGAATATCGTCTCGCATTTTACGCAACGCCGGCATATCGAGTTCAATCACATTTAATCGATAGTATAGATCTTGCCTGAATTGCCCGGCGTCGACGCATTCATGGAGTTTTTTATGGGTTGCGCTGATAATGCGAACATCGATACCGATTTCTTTGACATCACCGAGACGGCGAACTTGTTTTTCTTGGATGACCCTCAGCAGTTTGACTTGCATGGCAAGCGACAGATCTGCAACTTCGTCAAGAAACAGTGTGCCGTTATTCGCAGCAAGGAAAAAACCTTCGTGATCTCTATCTGCACCCGTAAAAGCGCCTTTCTTATAGCCAAAAAATTCACTTTCCATGAGATTTTCGGGAATTGCACCACAATTGACAGGAATGAATGGCTGGTCATGGCGTGCACTCCTTTCGTGGATCATTCTTGCAGCCAGTTCTTTGCCACTGCCTGATTCGCCGCTGATATAGACGGCGGCCTGACTGCGCGATAATTTCTCGATGGTTGAACGCAGCTCACACATCGGAGACGAATCGCCAAGTAGGGTGCGCAATCTTTCGGTATTACTGTTGAGTGTTCTTGCAGTATTGATGGGCGGCAGACTTAAAGCCGACTTTACCAGAGTGCGCAGTTGTTTTAAAGAAACCGGTTTGGTCAGATAATCAAAGGCACCGGCTTTGAGCGCTGCAACGGCATTCTCAGGTGTACCGTAGGCTGTGATAACTGCGACAGGTAGTCCGGCGCAATACTGAGTGATATACTGCACCAGATCAATTCCGGTGCCGTCCGATAACCGCATATCGGTCAGGCATAGTTGAAAAGTACGTGACTGCAATAATGTCTGGGCGTCGCTGGTGTTTGTAGCGCTGGTTACGTTCATGCCCATGCGAATCAATGTTAATTCAAGCAGTTCGATAATATCCGGCTCATCGTCGACTATCAGGATATTCGGAATCGATTGTGGATCAGGCTTGGCGGGATTATAGGAAGTGTCTTGCTCAGGCATGACCGTTGGTATCCCTGCAGATTATTCTGAAATGACCTCTTTTTATATGGCTTAAATACTCAAGCGATGCGTGGTTGGTCTCGCATAATTCTCGGGCAATATAAAGACCTAGACCAGTGCCATTAGCTGCGGTCGTGAAAAAGGGTTCAAAGATTTGTTTAATCTGGTGCGTCGGTATCCCGGGACCGTCGTCGATAAAATCCAGCAAAATTCTATGATTCTGAATGCAGTAGGTAATGCTTACTGTGATGCTGTTATTTTGTTGGCTGCTATGTCGCCAGGCATTACGGCATAAGTTCCACGATATTTGGTGTAGATGATGCCGGTCGAAATTTATTCGACAATCTGGGCTAATATCCTTGCTATCCAACAAAATAACCGAGTGTTCAACTTTTTCCGTCAAACAGAAATCATGAATAAAATCTTGCATAAAGTCTACGATATCAATGGATTCTGTATTGACGGCTTCTCGTCGGCTCAATTGTAAGACATCGTGTACAATTTTGCTTAAACGTTGAATGTTGTCGTGAATGATACGTAGCAGTCGGCTATTGTTGGCTGTACCGGATTGCTTCGCACCGGCAAGCTGTCCGTCTTCTTCAAGTAGTTCTGCCGCATGGCTGATTGACGACAAAGGATTGCGGATTTCATGGGCAATATTAGCTGTAAGACGTCCTAATGCAGCCAGTTTCAGTTGTTGTATTTGCTGTTGAGTGCGGCTTGTGTCTTCGAGGTAAATGATAACGCTGGCGTCCGGATTATTTTCAATCGGTACAAAGCGGGTTCTAACCATTATGTTATCTTTGGGTAAACATAATAAGTCAAAAACTGTATCCGCATTTTCCCGCCAGAGTGATAGCCGGGAAGCTAGTTGTGGTGCGTCTATGGCAAGGCTGTGAGGTTTGAAATAATCCGGTCGGGACTTTAAATCGATTAATTGCTCGGCATATATATTGCATTGGCGGATTTTGCCATGTTTGTCGACAACCAAAATGCCTTCCTGTAAATCCTGGATGATCAGCTGATTGATCTGGGCCATGTTTGCCAGATCGATGCTGCGTTCATGCGCCAGATTCTCACTTGCGATTGTACGTGATGCGAGCCAGTGGGCAATCCATGCGACTATAAAATAACCCATGCTTAGTAAGCCGGCGTGCGTGAATTGTGCAGTGTATGGTCCGATATAGAGGGAAGCATAAATTTCTTGCAACAGAATGCCAATGGTGGCGATTGCGGCAAAAAAGAGCGCCAGTCTGCCTTTACTGATCAGGCTGCTGCCAGCCAGTGATATCATCAGTAGAATACCCAGCCCGCTTTCTAATCCACCACTGGCATAACTCATCGTACAAATGAATATTACATCCGTACAGACTTGTTGTATCAGTTGCCAGTTAAAACCCGGTTTACGCAGCTTAATGAGCAGCATGTACAGGCAAATGAGCAGCAGGTAAGTTGAAGCGGCGTAAAAAAATAACTGAGCGTCGCGAGAACCCAGGCTGGTGTATTCAAACGCCCATGCCAGGATGATTAGCCCGCTTGTGATTATAATGTGCGAAATGTTAAATAGGTAAAGCGAGTGCCAGAAAGAATCTGGATGAGCGTACCGTGTACGGCCATGTTTGATGCGTGTTTCCGTTGGTAGGGACGAAAGAGTATCGGTAATCACAGCTGTTATGATGAAGAATTCAAGTGGGCCGAACGGTGTTCATCGCTACAGTAAAAATTCCCGTGGCTTGAAATGCTCTCATTTCGAGGCAGATGGATATCACAGTACGCACACCGAACCATTTCCTCAGGTGATTCCAGGGTATTATTTTTTTCATCGGTGTGGTTTTCCTGGTGTTTTTTTTCCTCTGATAAACGGACTTTAATCAGCCAGTAAACGAGTACGCCAATCATTAAGAAAAAAGCCAATTTTCCCAAAACAAAATTTCTCCTCTGTCATTTGCCAGCATAAGACATGGTTAACAAAATCAATTGCTGTGCTGTTTTAGCGGATGTCGTCATAACTTCTGGCGACATCCCCAAGGAATCTGAGCAAAATCTATGTGGTTGTGTTATTTCACAGGAAGCTGTTAGCTTAACCGAAAAACAAATATTTAATTGCCAGATTAATCAGGAATTTTCGGCTATATTGCCGATTATCTGAGGGGATGATGAGCGGCCACGTAGGTCTGGATCGCTAGTCGAGTGTTAGGATTATCAAAGTGTTATTGACTCAATTATCGTTTCCGCGAGCATCTTAAATTCTTGTCTCCTTGAAGTCGAAGCGCGCCAGACCAGACCGATGTCACGCGATGCAGGGTTTTCGAGCGGACATAGGCAAATTTTGGTGCTTGCTGTAGCTTGAGCGTTAATGGCAAGCTCGGGCAGTAATGTTACGCCCAATCCTGCATCAACCATCATGACCAGTGTCGACAGACTGCTTGCCTCGAATTGCGCACGCGTTTGATAGTCCCCCAGGCTGCACGCACTTAATGCATGACCGCGCATACAATGCCCTTCCTTCAACAACATTAACGGTTCGCCTTTCAATTCATTTTGTCGGATTTTCTTTTTGCTTGAGAAAGGGTGGCTGTGATGGCAGGCAAACTGGAATTCGTCTTTGAACAGGTGCATGACTTCCAGATCTTCAGTGTCAAATGGCAATGCAATAATGGCCGCATCGAGTTTGCCGTCGCGCAGTTTGTTGAGTAAAGACGTAGTGATTTCTTCATCGAGGTACATTTGAAAGTCGGGATAACGCTGTTTTAAACTTGTCATGCTTTTGGGCAATAGATAGGGGCCGATTGTCGGTATAACACCCAATCGCATGATGCCTGTCATTGGTGCATGATTTGCCGCGGCGAGCGTCATAAGATCGCTTGCATCCCGGATGAGAATACGTGCACGTTGGGCAATATCCATGCCGATAGCTGTCATGACTACCTGACGCTTGGTTCGTTCGGCCAGTGCGACACCGAGAATGTCTTCAAGATCGCGAATGCCGGCGCTTAGCGTTGAAGGGGTAACGTGGCATTGCTCCGCGGCCTGTCCAAAATGCTGGCGTTCAGCTAGCGCAATCAAATATTCAAGTTGTCTAAGACTGGGTAATAGCATAATTCTCTTACGTTATAACATTAATTCGTTTTTTACGAACATAAAATTAATTATTATTCGCTTTACAGTAATAGTCAATATACCTAAGCTGATGATGCTCAGTTTAGGATTTGATTAAATCTTCTCGATCAAGCTGTTCGATGTTTTATTAACTCGAGCGGATGTCATCAAAGCAATAATATTAAGGAGGAAGGAAAATGAAACTAACGGTATTAGCTGCACTTTTTTTAAGTGTTCAAGTCCACGCGCAAAGCGTTGTAGATCAAGCGCTTGATGAGACACGGCTCAAGCAGTTTTTTGAGCCATTACCTGAGTCAATCATAGATGAGCAGAAGCATGCTGCTCTCATCAGTCTGGGTAGAAAATTGTATATGGATCCGAGACTGTCAGTTAATGACCGGATTTCCTGTAACTCATGCCATGGTTTGAATAATTTTGGGGTTGATAATGAACCCACTTCACCGGGTCATGAAGGTAAACGGGGCGATAGAAATTCGCCGACAAGCATGAATGCGGCACTGCATCTAACACAATTTTGGGATGGACGAGCGATAAATGTCGAAGAACAGGCCCTGGGGCCGATTCTGAATCCGGTTGAGATGGGTATGCCGAATGAAGAGGCGGTCGTTAAAAAACTGCAGGGTATTGATGAATATCAGACTCTGTTTGCTGAAGCGTTTGGCGATCAGAGCGATCCATTTAAATATAAAAATATTGGTGTTGCTATCGGTGCCTTCGAACGGACGTTGTTAACACCGTCGCGATTTGACGACTTTCTTAAGGGTGATAAGGACGCATTGGACGAAGACGAGAAAAGAGGGCTTAAAAAGTTTGTCGATGTGGGCTGCGCTACATGTCACAATGGTGTCGTAATTGGCGGCAATTCCTATAAAAAACTTGGTATTGTCGTGCCCTATAATACTTCAGATATGGGGCGATATGAAGTCACAAAGCTTGAAGGTGATAAGAGAGTTTTTAAGGTGCCCAGTCTGCGAAATATTACCCGGACCGGACCTTATTTTCATGACGGCTCTGTTGCAACGCTGGATGAAGCTATTGAGTTAATGGCTAAACATCAGTTGGGGCGTAATCATCTCGATAACAATGACGTTAGAGATATTAAAGCATTTCTGGGTTCTTTGACGGGTAAAGACGTTCGGTAATGTGCATGTGTAAAGGTGTAAAGTCGTGATTTACGGTTTTACACCTATTTGAAGAACGATTGACATGTTCAATTATTGGATCAGGCAGAATGGATTAGGTGAATCCAATCGACGTGATTGTCTGTGTATGGATGACAGTGAATGCTTTAAGTGTCCTGATTACGAATATGTTGCAAAAGTCCCTGACTTGCTTCTTCGATCATGTCAAGTACTTGCTCAAATCCCTGGTTACCCCCAAAGTAGGGGTCAGGTACTTCCTGATCATGATAAGCCCCATTGCTAAAACGCATAAATAGCCCAAGTTTGTGATTAAACTGGCTTGGACAATTCTGATGTAATAGCGCTAGATTTTCGTTGTCCATGGCTAAAATATAATCGAAATCAATAAAATCATTTGCGGCGACTTTGCGTGCACGCAATTCATTCATTCGATAGCCGCGTTTTACTGCAGAACTTTGCGCACGGGAATCGGGCGGATCGCCGATATGATAAGCATGAGTACCTGCGGAATCTACAAAAATTTGATGATCAAGTCCGGCTTTTTTTACTGCATGTCTGAAAACGGCATCTGCAGTAGGTGAGCGGCAGATATTGCCCATGCATATAAAAAGTACTTTTATCTTTTTTTGATTATTTTGATGCTTGGTCATACTGGACCCTAGTATTATTGTTGGTGGCCTAACAACCCAATATTATACAATTTTTTATTAAAATCCGTGCACGAGTAGTCGTCAGCTATATCTGATTGCTGCTTGCTTTAGAAAGATCGTCAATTAGTGTTCTTGTAAAGAAAGGTGTAAAATCCCGTCTTTTTATTAAAAATCCATCATGCCGATGGATCAATAATCAGTGGCTTTTTACGTTCAAAAATACGGTGGGACTTCGGTTGGCAGTGCCGAACGAATCAAGAATGTTGCTAGGAGAGTAGCACGGTTTCACGCCGATAATCATCAAATTGTAGTTGTGGTTTCGGCGATGAGTGGAGAAACAAACCGGCTGATTGCTTTAGCTAAAGAAATTCAGAATAATCCGGACCCTCGTGAACTCGATGTGATGGTTTCCACCGGCGAGCAAGTTTCAATCGCTTTATTGGCGATGGCGCTAAAAGCATTAAATGTTAAGGCTAAAAGCTACACAGGCCCGCAGGTAAAAATACTTACCGACAGCGCCCATACAAAGGCGCGCATCTTGAATATCGATGCTGATAAAATTCTTGCAGATCTCAATGACGGTTATGTTGTCATTGTTGCCGGATTTCAAGGTATGGATCAATATGGCAGCATTACCACATTGGGGCGTGGTGGTTCCGACACAACAGGTGTCGCGCTTGCTGCAGCATTACATGCTGATGAATGTCAGATTTATACGGATGTTGACGGTATTTATACGACTGATCCGCGTGTTGTACCGGAAGCAAGGCGTCTTAATAGTATTACATTTGAAGAAATGCTCGAAATGGCAAGCCTAGGTTCAAAAGTGCTGCAAATAAGATCGGTAGAATTTGCGGGTAAGTACAAGGTAAAACTGAGGGTTTTGTCTAGCTTTGAAGATGAAGGGCCAGGCACACTGATTACTTTTGAGGAAAATGAAAATATGGAGCAGGCTGTAATTTCCGGCATCGCATTTAATAAAGATGAAGCAAAAATAACAGTTCTGGGTGTGCCGGATCATCCTGGTATTGCCTATCAGATACTTGGGCCTGTAGCAGATGCCGGTATTGATGTAGATATGATTATTCAGAATGTTGGTCATGATGATCTGACTGATTTCTCATTTACAGTACATCGTAACGATTTTGATAACACGATACGCATTATCAAAGAAAAAATTCAACCACATATCGGAGCCCGGGATGTTATTGGTGGTGATAAAATCGCTAAAGTATCGATTGTCGGTGTGGGTATGCGCTCACATGCGGGTATCGCCAGTAAAATGTTCCGAATTTTAGCGGAAGAAGGTATTAACATACAGATGATTACCACATCAGAGATTAAGGTGTCAGTAGTTGTTGATGAGAAATATATGGAACTTGCCGTGCGTGTACTGCATAAAGCATTTGATCTGGAACAAGCACTGTAAATTCTATACAATGTCGCTTTTATAATTCAGTAACATAAAACAACAGCATATTATTATGCTGATTCCTCATTTTCGGAGACTTGGCCGAGTGGCTGAAGGCGCTCCCCTGCTAAGGGAGTATGGGGTTTATAGCCTCATCGAGGGTTCGAATCCCTCAGTCTCCGCCATTAAAACAATATATCTGTCTGTAAATAAATAATAAAATAAATTTGTGATTTATTATACCCAGCGCTCTACCCATCTTATGCTGCCGGATAGTTGCGAACATCAGTGGATAAATAAAATGTGAGCACCTTCAAAAGATTATAAAAAGCAAAAAATCGCTGATTCGTAATCAGTAGGTCGGAGGTTCGACTCCTCTCAATAGCGCCAAATAAACAGTGACTTATAATTAAACAGCAAGGATGCCATCGCAACGAGTCACCATAAAGTCACCAAATAAGTCAGCAATAAGAGCTGTACCCCCGTTAGCCTAAGTTGGACAGAATAGGCTGAACTACTACAGTTTAATCATGTCGTTCATAACACCATCCAAGCCGCCATAAACATTGAGTGTATTAATATGACCTGTAATTTTTTCCAAGCTTTCCAGTTCCTTTAACCGCAAGAGAATAGGATTGTTTTCCATTACTTTGGCTGTGTTATGCAATGAACGGGTAGCTTGTGTCTCTTCGCGACGTTTAATTAAATTAGCTTCGGCCATTTTTTCTGCTTCAACTACCTGAGCCAAAATTGATTTCATTTCACCAGGTAATACAATATCACGGGCTCCTACCGTTTTAACACTAATGCCATATTCCTGCGCTTTGGTTGAAACTAATGCTTTTACCTGGCTATTTAACAGGTTTTTATCTGCCAGTAATTGGTCTAACGTTTGTGTTGATACGACGGTGCGTAAAGCCAGTTGCATTTCACGATACAAATAGTCGTTGTGATCTGTCAATGATTGGCGCACCAGATTAGCGTTGGCAATTTTCCAGGTTGCGGACAAATTAATACGCAGGCTTACTTTATCTTTGGTCAGTATTTCTTGCCCATTGACTTCCATATTTTGTAAACGCATATCAAACAATTTGACATTTAGTGTGCGGCTAAATTTCCACCAGGCATAAGATCCTGTATCTAATGTTTTTGAAACTTTGCCGTCGATTTCCAAGAATCCGATATGATCTTCCGGTACTGTAACTGCATAAATTGTTTTACTGGCCGATTGGCGTAGTGTTGCGTTTTCGGCGTCCAGCATAAGTGCAGCCATACGTTGGGAAATGTTGAAATCGCTGCTGATATTGATTTTATCGATACGGATTTCACGAACATTTTTCCAGAAGGCGCCATGTTGACTTGATAATTTAATGTCTTTCAACACATTTTGTTCATAGATCAACCCGATTTCTTCGGCACTGGTTTCCCAAAGAGTAACATGCTGAGCAAATTCAGATGTGTGTGATTCAACGACGGATAATAAGTCTTCATTCGTAATTTCGCGATTCAGTACTATCGATTCAACTAGCTTTAATTCATAATTATTGTCGACAGACCAGAAGCGATATTTCCCTGCATCAAGAACCTTGAAGAATTTTTTGTCCTTATATAGCAATCCTTTTTGATTTTCTGAGATTATAAATTTTTGTTGAAATAACATTTTTTTCTCCAATTAGATATATGGTGCTTCCTATACTTCGTGCCTGGCATGGCTAATTGTGCAAGCTGGGGAATCGGGTAAACTGTCTATTATTCCGCAACAAACAAACCCTCAGTGATGGCAAACCCGAAGCCGATTGCAGAAAATCGGAGTATGAAAATAATTAATTATCTATCTATCGTCATACTTGACTTGCTACATTCGAGGGAGAGCACCTTGGTATTACTTTAATGTGTTGGACTCGAACCAACTCGCTATGATTAGCTTCCCAACTTAAAACACCTTTACAGGGTGGTTTCACGGGCGGATTCGAACCGCCGACAGGTTGATTAATCATCAACTGCTCTACCTAACTGAGCTACAGTGAAGGCGCGACTAGCTGGATTCGAACCAGCGACCTGCGGAAATTTTGTTTCCGTTGCTCTGCCTGGCTGAGCTATAGTCGCATTACTTGGTTGTTTTTAGCGTTGATACACAAATTTATAAACTTAAACTGTGTCGGGCTGGATTTTGAACCAGCTCCGCTAACGAAAAAACTGACCAAATTCTTATGTGATGCTTTTGTATCTAATTTATAGACTTATCCCTTTACGCAAACGACTTGCTTTAATGTATGTACAATTTCAACTAAATCAGATTGTGCTGCCATTACCTTTTCAATATCTTTGTAAGCAGATGGTGTTTCATCAATCACGCTTTCGTCTTTACGGCATTCCACTTCCGCTGTGGCAGCCAGATGTTCTTCCATGGATACAAGGTGCTTCGCTTCTTTGCGGGACATTATCCGTCCTGCGCCGTGACTACAGCTACAAAAGCTTTCACTGTTACCAAGACCGCGTACAATAAATGACTTCGCTCCCATACTGCCTGGAATAATCCCCATCTCATCCAGTCTGGCAGAGACTGCACCTTTCCGAGTTACCCAAACATCACTGCCAAAATGGTGTTCGCGGCTAATATAGTTGTGGTGGCAGTTGACCGCTTCTAGTGCTGTTGAAAAAGGCTTGGTTATGATTTTCTGTAATGCCGTCAATGTCCGGTTCATCATTACCTGACGGTTTGCCCTGGCAAAATCCTGTGCCCATGAAACGGCTGAAATGTAGTCGCCAAAATGCTGACTACCCTCTGGAATATAAGCTAAATCTTTGTCAGGCAAATGAATAAACCAACGCTCCATATCTTTCTTTGCTTTTTGAATAAACTCAGAACCAATCTTGTTGCCTACACCACGTGATCCGCTATGTAACATAACCCAAACGTTATCTGATTCATCCAAACACAATTCAATAAAGTGATTCCCGGTTCCGAGTGTTCCTAGGTGCTGTTTATTATTGGTGTTTTTTAGAAATGGATGTTTTTCACATAGACGATTAAAACCGTCATCTAAGCTTAGCCAAGCTTGCTCCACGTCTTCAGGAAGATTGTTCCAGCTTCCTTTGTCCCGTCCATGTTGGTAGTTGGCGGAACGACCATGTGGCACATTTTTCTCAATTTCGTGGCGTAGATTAATCAGTGAGTCTGGTAAATCACATGCATTTAGACTGGTTCTCACAGCCATCATCCCGCAACCCAAATCAACACCGACTGCAGCAGGAATCACCGCGCCTATTGTTGGAATAACACTACCTATTGTTGCACCTTTACCTAAGTGCACATCCGGCATTATTGCGATATGTTGATGAATGAAAGGCATGCTCGCGAGTTGACGTACCTGTTTTCGTGCGTTGTCGTCAAACGTTACGCCTCGCGTCCATGATTTGACCACAGCTTGGTTTTGCTCGGCGATGACTTCGTATTTGGTATCCATCTTTTCTCCTTCTGAACTTTGATCCGAGTTACGGGTTAGATTCTTGTGCTCGACACTTTATCGAAACGTGTTTTTAGTTGAGCAGCTTAATACTCGGTTGCTATTAGTTACAGCAATCGCTGTGCCAGAATTCAGAAATCTATGGAAAAATTAATAAAATATTGTTTTTGTTAATAAATATATTTTTCATCAAAATTTAATTCTCAATAACATAAATTAAACTTATAATAAATCTATTAAAATAAATAGATAATTACTTTTATGAATAATATTGTAATTGGTATTTTAGGTTCGAGACTGGATCATGGTGGATTAGGGATGCGCAGGTATGGCCGATGGCGGCCTACAGTATCAATTGCAATGCAAAAAGATTTTTCCCTTGCTCGCTTAGAACTTATACACCATATCAACGAACGGCAACTCGCAGAATTAACGGCGGCAGATATACGTGAGCTTTCACCAAAGACTGAAGTCAACTTATATTCTGTTGATTATGAAAATCCTTGGGATTTTGAAACGGTTTACAGTCAACTGCATACATTTGCAGACACTTATTCCTTTGATCCAGAACATGAGAATTACCATGTTCACATCACTACAGGTACACATGTTGCACAAATTTGTTTGTTCTTACTGACTGAGGCAAGATACATACCTGCAAAGTTATTGCAAACTTCACCTGGAAAACAAGGTGAACCTGATGCTTTATATGGATCTATGCGCATCATTGATCTCGATTTATCAAAATATGATCAAATTGCCTCACGCTTTGCAAAAGAAGCAATGGAAGCCAATAAATATCTTAAAGGCGGTATCGAAACCCGTAATGTTGCATTTAATCAAATGATAGAGCAGATTGAACGCGTAGCATTACGCTCGAGCGCACCAATTCTGCTCACTGGTCCGACTGGGGCAGGTAAATCACGTTTGGCAAAGAGAATCTATGCCTTAAAACAACAACGTATGCATTTGAGTGGTCGTTTGGTTGAAGTAAACTGCGCAACCTTACGAGGTGATAACGCCATGTCTGCATTGTTTGGGCATGTAAAAGGCGCATTTACCGGTGCGCAAAATGACCGAACAGGGTTGCTCCGTGAGGCAAATAACGGACTATTGTTTTTAGATGAAGTCGGCGAATTAGGGCTGGACGAACAAGCCATGCTACTACGCGCTCTGGAAGATAAAGTATTTATGCCTTTTGGTGGCGACAAGGAGGTTAGTAGCGACTTTCAACTGATTGCCGGAACCAATCGCAGACTGCATGAGCATGTCAAAAACGGCAGATTCAGAGAGGATTTGTTGGCACGTATTAATCTCTGGACTTATGAGCTGCCATCACTTAAAGACAGGATTGAAGATCTGGAGCCCAATCTACACTACGAGCTCCAAAAAATCACACAACTGGTTGGCTATAAAGTCAGCTTTAATCAAGCGGCGTTAAAACGCTATTTGGACTTCGGCATGGCGCCCAATGCAATTTGGCATGGAAACTTCAGAGACCTAAATGCAAGCGTGATTCGTATGGCAATTTTAGCGCATGGCGGGCGAATTACTGAAGAAATTGTTATCAATGAAATTGGACGGTTACAAGCCGACTGGAAGGGGCTATCAGCAGATAAAGCCGACCAACACAATATTTTAAACAGTTATTTAAGCGATGAAGCAATAGAACAAATAGACTTGTTCGAGCAATATCAACTTTCGCAAGTTATTCAGGTCTGCAGAAACTGCAAAACCATTGCCGAAGCAGGACGAATCTTGTTCAATGTTTCAAGGCTCAAAAAAAACAGTAGCAACGATACCAATCGTCTTAAAGTATTTCTCCAACGATTTAATCTGACTTTCTCAGAGTTACGGTAATTTGTAGTAGTTAAATTCAGGTTCTGAATGTTGCCGTCCCTCGTGGTTCTAGTGCGCCCGGGGTTAAGGAATTTATGTATGAAGTATTAGACAATGTAATATCTGTTGAAACACAGCACACTCGCGCTCACTCTTCTAAACTATAATTTCTCTCATACTCCCAGTTGACAGCTTTATACATTGACCGACGCTGTACGCTGTAAAGACCTTATTAAAATCTCGGCACACTAATTAATAGTAAGGGCTTAAACCTTAACACCAAACCTGCCGTTAATAGAATTGCTTTCCAAAAAAGCGAATAAATGAGCGTTGTATAAAGGCCGGATTCCCCTTGATCCGGCCTTTTTTATTCATTCTAATAATGTCTTCTCCTGATGTAATAAAAGAGCGCAAACATACCAAGCGTTATCAGTGTGAGTGTGCCGGGTTCAGGAACAACAAATAATCTGCTGGCAAAGAAAACCTTGGCATTTAGCTTTAACTTGATGTGAATAAGTTGTGAAAGAGAATAAGGGTGTAAATAAGGACCATCCGATAGATTGGGCCCTGGAAGTTTTACAAGTCCTACATTGATATTCTGATTAAAATTATCTGACGACGTACAGCTGCGCTCTCCTGTTGCATACCTCTCGCCGATGGTGTGGCCTACGGGAACAATAATCCGTTCCAACCTTCACCACACCATCAAAACGTATCGCCGCTCAACTCCAACAATCAAAATTCATCTTGGACGTAAACATTATCAGAATGTATGTACCACATGCTATGGTTCTCCATTATGCTCATGGAAACAAAAAGAAAATTGGATGCAGTGATATTCTGTATTATGTTGAGCATCTGATTTCAATCCAAGGTAAGTATGAAAATGCTTACCATAGCGCCAATGAATTTTGATAACACTAAAGTTAGGATATCATGGAAAAACTAACCGATTTTAAACCGATAAAACGTCTTGAATTACCGGGGTTAGGGGAAATTTTCTGTACCGGGTTGACGGTAATTGTTGGGCCGAACTCGTCAGGAAAAAGCCAACTTTTGCGTGATATTAAGGAAAGAATATCTGGCGAACCAAGAGAGCTTGTTGTTGCTTCTGATCTAGAAATAGAAACCCCAGAACTCGACCCATTTCTAAGATGTTTAAAGCAAGAGGGCTACATGTATAGTATGTGGGATGACAACGATCAAGAGCAGTATATTCCTATGACAACATCTCTTGGCACTGGTCAAGGTGCTAAAAATATAGGTTCCCAACAACTCCAACAATTGCAAAGTAAATCAGCGACAGCAACCTCTAAAAAACGCAAGAATGAGTACTTTGATTGGACTAGTAAATTTTTAGTTACCGCACTATTTCTTGAGAATCGTTTAACCAGTTTGGTTTCAGTGGGTATGATTGATTTCGAAAAGCAGGCACCTGGCAATGATCTTCATGCGCTACATTTAAATGATGTTGCTCGTGACGCGTTAACAAAAGAATCACAGAGATCATTTTCAAAAGCCATTTGGTCAGATGGTTCTAGAGGAAACAAGTTATGTCTAAGGGTTAGTGAAGATGGACAGGTTCCTAGTGCAGAAGCGCGTTTATCAGTTCATGAAATGAAAAAATATCGTACTATAGAATCTGAGGGTGACGGTATGAAATCATACATTGCAACTGTCATATCCCTCTTATTAGGCCGCAGACCTGTTAGCGTAATAGATGAACCGGAAATGTGCCTTCATCCACCCCAGTCTTATAATCTCGGACAATTTATAGGTCAAAATGCTACATCAGATCAAACAGCTACATTTGTAGCCACCCATAGTAGTCAAATTCTTCGTGGTGTAATTCAAACAGCGGCTAAGCTCCAAATAATACGGCTAACAAAAAATTCAGATGGGTTCTCGGCTAGGCATGTCGATTCTGCAGCATTAGCAGATGCAATGAAAAAACCAACTGTTCGTGCTGAAACAGTTCTAGACGGGATATTTTCACAAGCTGTAACGATTGTAGAAGGTGATGGAGATCGCATAGTTTACCAAGCTGCATGGGAAAAAATAGGTGTCGAACAGAATTTTGATATCCACTTTACTACTGTTGGCGGTACAGGTGGGATAGCTGACACTTGCAATATGTATAAAATCCTTGGAATTCCTGTGGCAATCATAGCGGATCTGGACGTAATTACTGATACAGTAAAGATGAAGCAGATGCTTGCCAGTATTAGTGATGACAATATTGCTGTTTTGGAATTGATGGCAGAAATAGAAAGTGTAGCTGAAGAAGTGCGAAAGCTGCCCCCGACTATTACCGAAAAGCAAGTGCTTGATAAGCTTAACGCCATGGCATCTAAAAAGTATAGCTGGACTAGACGAGACGATATAAGCCTGAGAAATGATCTTTCTACGCTACGTTCGTCACTCGACGGAATGAGTGACTTGAAAAGTGGTGGGATAAGCAAACTACCCAGTGATATAGCTGACCGGCTTAAAAGTGTCATTAAAAAGTTACGTGTAATGGGAATCTTTATAGTTGAAGTAGGTGAACTGGAGGAGTGGCTTTCTGGCTGTAATATAGTTGCTTCAAAAAGAAAAAAGTGGGCATGGGCAAATGAAGCGGCAAACTTTATAAGGGAAAATCCAACTAGAGAGGACGACGTTTGGCGTTTTGTACAAGAGTTAGGTGACTATTTGACCGAACATTTTAGCTAGTAACGACAGTAAAGCTTTGTTAGCACATGCTTAGCAAAACCAAGATGATCTAGTTCGAGAGTGTAAAGTTTTCTGTGTAACTGTCTGAGTTAAGTGTAGTCCTTCAAACGGTCTTCGAATTCGATTGTAAATCTATTCAGCGCCTGTTTCCAGTTA
>JAUIIB010000045.1 GCA_030431985.1 Gammaproteobacteria bacterium | reverse complement strand
CCTCTTCAACCAGTGGCACAACCTACAATCTGGCCGCCGCCGAAGACTGGGCCGCCGGCGCAAACACCGCCGTTAATGTGGCCGATGCAACGAATGGTATTACCGTTACGATCCCAGCTTCGCCTCCAACGCCCACTCCTACACCTCCTACATCAACACCCACACCAGATCCAGAGCCAGATCCAGAGCCAAATTCCAACACCACTGTTATTGACGGTGTCACGACCACCACCTCAACTCAACCTGATGGCACTGTTACAACCACTATCCCAATTGTGGACGATACACGGGTGGATGACCCAACAACAATTTCCAATATCCTTGCAGATATTCCTATCCTGAACAATACCAATGGAGAACCCATATTGACCGTAAGCTTGCCAACGGGTATAGGTTTGAATGTCAACGGCCAAGCAGGAGTACTCAGCACACAAGATGCCGTCAATGATTTAATTGAACGGATCGAGCAAATAACAGAAGCCGACAGTAACCAGCGTTTGGAAATGACAGCGCATGGTCAGGACTTTTTGGCTTCATTGACTTCCGATGATACCGTAGCGGTAAAAACTATCACACCAACTGTAAGCAGCAGCCAAGTACCCGATTCCCCCATTATTATCGCTGCCCCAAATGATCTAACCGGCAACAAGCAAGCATTGGTCATTGATGCTAACAACTTGCCCTCAGGCACAACATTGCAGCTCGATAATGTTACATTTGCGGCCATCGTTGGTGCAGTACGTATTGTCGGCGGTGCTGGAGAGAATTTTGTATCAGGCGATGATCAAAATCAGTTTATCGTACTCGGCGAGGACGATGACGCGCTATTTGGCGGCGGCGGAGATGACACCGTCGGCAGTCTGGCCGGTAATGATCAAACTTCAGGTGATGCGGGCGATGATACCGTTTATGGCGGATCGGCCAATGACACCATTAGCGGCGGCACGGGCAATGACCGGTTAAACGGCGGCTTTGGTTTTGATATCGTACTGCAAGAAGGAGAATTGGCGGATTATCAGGTTACTGCGCAAGGAAACAGCGTTATTCTGGCCCATACCAACTCCACGATCGATACAATTACCGATGCTGAACTGATTCAGTTTGCTGATGGCCCGAATTTGGCAATTGCTCATTCTGATGCCGAGGCTGCCGCACATCATTTGGTAAAAACATGGCTTGGAAGAGATTTAACGGCCGTTGAATACAATGCCGTAAAAAACTGGCAGGAAACCGATATCAACAGCATCGTACGCGCATTTCGTGAGCTTCCAGACGCAACAGACTTCCAGAACAAATCAACGGAAGAATTACTTGAACGTCTGGATGATAACCCCAATATCATCCAACTTGATGTAAATCGTAACGTCATAGGCGGCGATGCCGACGAACATGGTCGCTTACCGTTAGGGTTGGAACTGGCCCTCAATATTGACGGCGGCGGCGGACACGATGTACTCAGCATGCATGGCAACCGTAATGATTTTTATATCAAACATTTCAATGACACCATTGAAATGACACGCCTCGAAGACGGCGCCATGCTAAGCCTCAGCAATGCTGAAATGATCGCTTTCGACAGCGGTGAAAAAATATTGCTGGCACACGACCCAATCGAAAACATCCTGGGCCGCTTATTCCGCACCTTCCTGAATCGTGATGCGACAATTGAAGAATGGCAGTCGGGACGTGAAGCGTTAGCCAACAATATTGATCCTAACGTGATTCTAAACTGGTTCCAAAACAATGCCGACTTGAATAATCTGACAAACACCGATTATATTCAAACACTTTATCAACAAACATTCGCAAGAGCAGCAAACGACAACGAAATTGAACAGCATCTATTCCAACTTCAAAATGGCGACATTTCACGTGAATGGCTCGCCGTCGACATTGCCACTAACGAGGAAGCAATAACAACTGTTGGCAATGTTTTGCTTATAGATAGCTCATAGTGAAGCAAAACGGCAATTATTTCTTTTCACGTATCAATCAATATAATTAAGCATTGTATTGCGACAGATTCTGACAGCATGCCCTCCATTTATTATCTCAAATCGACTCATCTTCTGCGAATTTGCATTAAAAATAGACTTTAGAAAATTAAAATCGTATATTATTGATATTCTGATCCTGTACATGTTGGGGGAAATAATTTTTAAACGTCTTAAACGCTAAATTCTATTTCTATCAACTTTAATCACTTTGGGCTTTGCGGTCATTTCGCATTAAGATATTGAACTTTATCAACTATAGAGGCGCTTATTATGGCAAAACTAACTGAAATAGAAGGCATCGGAGAATCTTATGCAGCCAAATTAAAGGAGGCAGGTATTACTTCTCTTGAAAACCTTTTGACGACAGGTTGCGAAAAAAAAGGACGTAAGGAAATTGCGGAAAAATCAGGTATCAATGAAAAGCTCATTCTAAACTGGGTAAACCGCGCAGATTTGACTCGAGTCAAAGGTATCAGCACCCAATATGCAGACTTACTTGAATGTGCAGGCGTGGACACAATTCCCGAGTTAGCCCAACGTAAAGCCGACAACCTCCAAGCTAAAATGGCGCAAGTTAACGACGAAAAGCACTTAGTCCGCAAGGTCCCAACCACCTCACAAGTTCAAGACTGGATCGCACAAGCCAAAGAACTGCCGCGTGTAGTGAAACACTAACTTGTTACTGAAAGGGCTCATGAGTCATGATGCAATTTTGTCTATTTTAAGCACCCGCCACGTAACTCGATAACATTTTGCTTCGGACAATAGCGTCTTTGATGGCGTTGCACTTGCACAAGGGTATTGCTGCAGTGTTGACGTCTTCAGATGTTAATGCCTAGTTCTTTGATACCAACATTTTATCCCAGTATCTTACCGCTGTTGGTGGTGCTACTTATTGAAGCACCACCATGATACTTTGCAAAGCCGGTAATTTTATTGTCCTCAAGGCCTGAACGTTGAAATCAAATAGAATCTTGATTATATAATACGACCGACTGTTCAAATGTAATTTCTGAGGTCCATCCAGGTTTGGTAGAATCACCATATTCGTGCCGTACTATCTACTCGAAGAACGATTCAGAGAACCCAAACATGGAAACCACCTCAACTGAATACATTATGCTGTCTTTTGCAGGAATAACAGTCGCTGGCATTATCTGTCAGTGGTTTTCCTGGCTGGTTAAACTGCCGGCAATTTTATTTTTGTTATTGGTCGGTATTGCAGCCGGTCCTGTAACGGGCCTCATAAAACCAGATGAACTGTTCGGAGATTTGCTATTCCCGATGGTTTCTCTGTCGGTGGCGATTATTCTGTTTGAAGGCAGTTTGACACTGCGTTTCGAAGAAATAAAGGGTATTGAAAAAATCGTTCGCAGACTAGTGACAAGCGGGCTGATCGTAACATGGCTGGCAACCGCAGCCGCAACACACTGGATCATTGGCTTAAGCTGGGAACTGGCTTTCCTTTTCGGTGCGATAACAGTAGTTACCGGCCCCACGGTGATTGTACCAATGTTACGGACCGTACGTCCGAACGTAAGAATCGCAAATATTTTACGTTGGGAAGGTATAGCTATTGACCCGATCGGCGCAATGCTCGCCGTACTGGTCTTTGAATTCATCATTTCGGGACAAGACAGCACCGCATTAAGCCACACACTCATAGCCTTTGCCAAAACCATTTTAAACGGTGTCGGTCTTGGCGCCGCAGGTGGTTATATTCTGGGCCAGACACTAAGACATCACTGGCTGCCTGAATATCTCCATACTTCTGCTACAGTTGCCTTTGTTTTAGCTGTTTTTTCATTGTCCAACTTATTCCAGCACGAATCCGGTTTGCTGGCGGTAACTATCATGGGCATCTGGCTTGCCAATATGCGTAATATTCCGCTCGATGAAATCCTCAACTTTAAGGAAAGCCTAAGTGTGCTGTTGATTTCTGGTCTGTTTATCATTCTGGCAGCACGTATTGAGCTTCAAGAAATTACTGTTCTGGGATGGTCGGCTGTCATGGTATTTTTGGTGATGCAATTTATCGCAAGGCCATTAAAAATAATCATTTCAACTGTAAACTCATCACTTACATGGCAGGAAAAAGCCTTACTGGCCTGGATATGTCCACGCGGCATCGTGGCAGCGGCCGTTTCTGCACTATTCGCACTCCGCCTACAGGAAACCGGCGATCCTACTGCAGGACTACTGGTACCGTTAACTTTTTTCGTGATTATCGGCACAGTCGTACTACAAAGCAGTACGTCCGGTTTTATTGCCAGGTTGCTCGGCGTCGCCGACCCCGAACCGAATGGCTTTCTGGTAATCGGCGCCAACCCTGTTGCCCGTGCAATTGCAAAATCGTTAAAAGATAATCAAATTACAACGATTCTTGCGGACAGTAGTTGGGATAACATCCGTAGTGCGCGTATGGAAGGACTCAACACTTATTATGGCAATCCGGTATCAAGTCACGCCGACCGGTATCTTGATCTGGTGGGAATTGGCCGAATGATTGCGATTACGCCCCACACAGAACTGGTTACCACCGCCAGTATGCGTTACCAAACTGAATTCGGTAAAAATGCCATTTATACGCTTCCGCACGATCGGGATGAAAAGCACGTTGCATCGAGAGAGCACCGCGGACGGGTACTCTTCGGCAGAGACGTCACCTATGCGAAACTGGCTATTCTATTAGGCCAGGGTGCGGAAATCCGTATTACTACGTTAACTGAAACCTTTACATATGATGATTACAATGAAAAGTATGATGGCAAAGTGATTCAACTCTTTGCATTTGACCCTAAAAACAATATTCGGGTATTTATCGAAAACAATACGCTCGAACCCGGCAAAGGCTGGAAAATCATGAGTCTTTTAAAGGTGGAAGGGAATGCCATTCAGGAAGAACCCGCCTTGTTAAATGATAATGAACTTATACCGGATAAATCATAAGTAAGATCACAGGCTACAGATTGTTCTGTGAAAACAACGACACGGAACCCTCATTTATTTATCTATGGTATTCTTGTCCCATGAATCAACGAAAAAGTTTGACCCATAAGGTAGTATCGTCATGAGCTATGTATAGTTACGTACTTTTCACAAATATTCACTATAAATCTACCTGCGCAGAAATGCACATAGCTCATGACGACACTCCCGGGTTGAAATTTTTACGCCGCTCCAATTACTGAAAGCGAAAACATATGATGAAAACACATAATTATCTTATCGGAATATTATTCTGCTTAATACTTGGCGCTTGTACGCAAGAAACTCAGAACAAGCTTGGACGCGCTGTACAAAACTGGACTGGCACAAACGGTGTTTTAGAAGTTTATGCCGGGGACAAACTGGTTAAACGATTTATCGAAGTTGACAAACTGTCCACAGCCATAAGTACTAACGGGAAAGAACCCCGTCCGTACCGGTTTGGCTACGGTGTGCTCGATCAAAATTTAAATTTAATAGCGGACGACGACGAATCGAAGGTGTATTTTGAGTTTTCCGATTATTCCACCAGTTATATCTTCTATGAAAACCCGTAACCGGAATATCAAGCTACACTGTATTCAACACCGGATTGTATCAGACCAACCAGATCAATACGATTTTCGTTCAACCCGGTATTATAGTGACCAAGGCCAGTAACTTGGCCTTCGACATTGAACCACCACTATCAGTTAGCAAACCAGTCAGGGAAACCACTTCTGATGTGGAAGGTTCATTACCAACCACATTCTCATACACAAAGCTAACAAAATCTTCATTGCTAGCCGAGCCTGCCATAGATTGAAACAATGGCAAATTAACTACCAGTTGACTGACTTCCAGCATTGTATCCATCACGGGAAATACGCACCACACAATCCCGATATTACGCTCGGTTTATACGATTATTCGTTTTAGTCAATCAATGACGGCAATTCACAGGTGGTATCAAAACCGTCCGTCTCACACACTCCACCAAGGGATTTAATCACTTCAATAATAGCGTTGCACTCATCACCAAACACACAGTGGTATTCTGCACGATCTATACCGCCAAACCGGGTTTGCAACGTAAAATTATTCGGTGAACACCCGCCGGGTGCACTGGAACGCACCCAGCCGTCTGAACAACCTTCGCTTAAATAAACGCCTCCCAGCTGTAGCGTACGTAACCCTGTGTCGCACCCATCCTGATTCGATGAAGGCGGCCAATGATATGGACACCGCTTTAATGCTATCTGGGTTGGTTTCGCTTCTAAAGGATACGTAGCTCCCGGGAACATCAGCACACTAATGATAAACAGTGATATCAAACCCAAAATGCCGTGACAAATGGGGTTGCGATACAGACCCTGACAACAGTATTTTATTAATAGCGCTTTCATAAACTCTCCCATTGAGTGAAATTTCATCAGGAAAAATGAATCGAAGCATAGAAAAGCTACGCTGCTGATAAGCACTATAGAAGCAACTCAATCAGTTTAATGCGGGAAAAATCACACTGCTGTATGAATAGGTAATTTGAATGAAAAGCTATTGATCCGATTCGCGGCCATACCCACCACCTCCTGGTGTTTCAATTACAATGGTATCCCCGGCCTTTAGCTGCACATTAGCGGTAGCACCGAGTCGTTCAACTGCGCCATCTCTTCGTTCCACCCAGTTGCGTCCAATTTTCCCGGATTCACCTCCGGCCAATCCAAATGGCGCAATACACCGGCGATTGGACAAAATTGACGCTTGCATGGGTATGTTAAAGCGGAGGCGACGAATAGCACCGTTACCCCCCTTGTGGCGGCCGTTGCCACCTGAATTCTTGCGAACCGTGAAACTTTCGAGTCTGACCGGATAACGCAATTCGAGCACTTCAGGATCGGTCAGTCTTGAATTAGTCATGTGCGTATGCACGGCACTCCGACCATCAAAATCAGGACCTGCCCCGGCGCCACCACAGATTGTTTCGTAATATTGATAGTGATCGTTGCCGAAGGTGAAATTATTCATCGTTCCCTGTGCAGCAGCCATTACACCAAGTGCGCCGTAGAGTGCATCGGTCACACACTGACTGGTTTCCACATTACCCGCAACGACAGCTGCAGGATATTGGGGGTTGAGCATACACCCTACTGGCGCAATGATTTCGATTGGTTTCAAACAACCCGCGTTGAGTGGGATTTCATCGTTGACTAGGGTGCGAAACACATACAAAACCGCTGCGCGGCAAACCGGCAGTGGCGCATTAAAGTTATTGGGACGCTGATCACTAGTACCGGCAAAATCGACTACGGCCTTACGAGCTGTTTTGTCGATGCGGATGGATACTTTGATTGTCGACCCATCATCCATGTGAGTAATGAACTCGCCATCGGAAAGGACATCAAGCACGCGACGTACTGTTTCCTCAGCATTGTCTTGTACATGCTGCATATACGCCTCTACCACATCAAGGCCAAAGTGATCGACCATGCGCTTTAATTCATCGACACCCTTCTCATTGGCGGCTATTTGTGCGCCGAGATCGGCAATATTCTGCTCGGGATTTCGCGCTGGATAGGGCTCGCGAACAAGTAACTGATAGATGTCATCGCGTAACAACTGATGGTTGCGAACAATCTGAATATTGTCAAACAAAACACCTTCTTCTTCGACTGTCTGACTGTTTGACGGCATTGACCCGGGCGTAATCCCGCCAAGATCGGCATGATGGCCACGGGACGCAATGTAAAACAAGATACGCTCACCTGGCTTGTCATACACAGGAGTTACCACAGTTATGTCGGGCAAATGCGTGCCGCCGTTATACGGTGCGTTAATTGCAAACACATCACCCGGTTTCATACCCGGATACCCGGCAATCACCGCCTTGACGCTTTCACCCATACTGCCCAAATGCACGGGCATATGTGGTGCGTTAGCAACCAGATTGCCGAACCGGTCGAATACGGCACATGAAAAATCAAGGCGCTCCTTAATATTTACCGACGATGCAGTGTTTGCGAGTGTTGCACCCATTTGCTCGGCGATTGACATAAATAAATTATTAAACAATTCCAGCATGACTGGATCAGCGTGCGTACCAATACTTTTGCGCTGTAATCGTGGCTTGTAGCGTGTAAGTATCAGTCCGTTATGGGATAGGCAACAGGCTTGCCAATCTGGCTCGACTATTAGTGTCGCATTACTGTCCGTTAGAATCGCCGGGCCTGCTACACAATCGTTCTCCCCCAATCCGTTTATCGAATAAACCGGTGTAACATAATTCTCGCCGCCACTTATCATATTTACAGTACCTATCGGTTTTAACGCTCTGGCTTGCGGTATCCCCGGCTCAATTTTATTGTCTTCATTCGCGGCTGCACCGATGGCTTCAACCGAAATCATCGCAATAACAAGCGGACAATCCGGTTGAACAAATCCGAATTGACACCGGTGTAATTCGGCAAAATCCGTTTTTAATTTCTCGAGAGACGCAACCGTTAACACCAATGCAGTGTCGGCACCCTGGTATCGCAAATAAATGCGCTTAACCAAGGTAATCTGCTCCGAAGCGATACCCTGATCGACCACTTCATCGTGTACGGTCTGTAATAGGTCCTCCAACATACAATTTGCAATGTGTAATGCTTGCTCGTCAAGCGGCACTTCCACTGTTGCAGAACGAATTGCCGTAATATCAGCAAGCCCCATACCGTAAGCTGACAACACCCCCGCCAACGGATGAACAAAAATAGAATCCATACCTAGCGCGTCAGCCACCATACAAACATGCTGCCCCGCCGCACCGCCAAAACCATTGAGGGTATAGCGCGTAACGTCATGGCCTTTTTCAACCGATATTTTTTTAATGGCATTAGCCATATTTTCTACAGCAATCTGTAAGAAACCTTCTGCAACCTGTTCCGGGGTATACATTTGCTTGCTTGCAGCAGTTATTTCGGCGGCCAGATGCGTAAATTGCGCTCTAACACTATCCACATCTAGCGGTGCATCGGCATTAGGTCCAAAAATATGCGGAAAAAAATCCGGCTGGAGTTTGCCCAGCATAACATTACAATCCGTCACCGTCAGCGGTCCACCCCGGCGATAGCATGCGGGTCCCGGATTCGCGCCTGCACTGTCCGGACCGACACGAAAGCGGCTACCGTCAAAGTGTAAAATTGAACCGCCACCCGCAGCCACGGTATGAATCGCCATCATTGGCACACGAACGCGAACACCGGCAATCTGTCCGTCATAAACCCGCTCAAAATCACCATCAAAATGACTGACATCGGTCGATGTACCGCCCATATCGAAACCAATGATCTGTTTGAAACCTGCCTGGATTGCCGTTTGTACCATTCCGACGACACCGCCGGCAGGTCCCGACAATATACTATCCTTACCCTGAAACTGTTTCGCCTGTACTAAACCGCCACTCGACTGCATAAACAGCAACCGCACACCGCTCAATGTTGCTGAAATCCGGTCGACATACTGCCTCAGGACGGGGGACAAATAGGCATCCATCACCGTGGTGTCCCCGCGCGACACCAGCTTCATCAACGCACTAACTTGATGGCTGACTGAAACCTGTGTAAAACCTATTTTTACGGCAATCTGCGCCGCCAAATTTTCATGGTCATGAAAACGGTAACCGTGCATGAATACAATGGCGACAGCACGGATACCCTGCTGGTAAACTTGCGTCAATGCGTTCGCAAGCGTTTTTTCATCGAGCCTTTCAATCACTTCACCGTTTACATCGATTCGCTCATGTGCTTCCACTACGGTTTCATACAACATCTCCGGTAGCTGGATATTGAGATCGAACAACCGCGGACGGTTTTGATAACCAATGCGTAATGCATCGCCCAAACCCCTTGTTATAACCAGTGCAACACGTTCGCCTTTACGTTCAAGCAGTGCATTGGTGGCAATCGTCGTTCCCATTTTGACATGCCCAATCTGCTGTACCGGGATGGGTTTGCCAGCATCCACACCCATTAACCTGCGTATGCCGGCCACAGCGGCATCATCGTACTGCTCCGAATTCTCCGACAATAATTTACAAGTTTCGATGCTACCCTGTGGCGACCGCGCAACAATGTCGGTAAATGTACCGCCACGATCTATCCAGAATTGCCATCGTAAAGTATTCTCGGTATTGAGAGAATTAAGCATAAAAATTCAAATTATCGTTATTTTTAAGGGGGTGTCAGTTTTACAGAGCAACCCCAGACCTACCGGTCTGACAAATCGCGCCACAATCGGTATGATTGATATATCATAATTTTGATATTTTAATCCTCGTAATCAGAAATTATCGCCAGTGACTCAGCATTTTAATACTTTCTCGGCGCATAACAGCAATGACACGTGTATCTGAAATTTCTCCGAAATAAAACGATAAAATCCACAACAAAAATGAATAAAAAAATATACTCCAATCACTTACCAGGTATAACCGGCGGATTTTTTGGACGCAATACCGAACTGAAGTTACTCGACGAAGCATGGACAGACAAGAACATACGTGTTGCCCAGTTCTTCGCACCAGGAGGTACTGGAAAAACCGAACTATTACACCATTGGCTCAATCAAACGAGCACGATCGACACACTGATTGCATGGTCTTTCTACTCACAGGGTTCGGATAAAGACAAACACATTTCCGCCACGTCGTTCTTTAGTCATGCATTTCGTTTACTTAACGCGGAACGTACCACATTCGTTAATGAAGAAGACAAAGGCTCATACCTTGCAGAATTGTTGCAACAATCCAGAAGTGTACTCGTTCTGGACGGTTTGGAGCCGTTACAGCACTCAGATAAAGAAATACGCGGTGAACTAAAAGATCGCGCCATTCGCCAATTGCTTAAAAAGCTTATCGGATACAACGCGGGCCTGTGCATCATTACTACGCGGATTGCACTACCTGAGCTTTACGACAACAACCAACATGTCATTTCAAAAGAGCTGGGGAATCTTGTGCCTGAAGACGGTGTCAGGCTACTGCAATCGCTCGGTGTAGATGGTAATCAAACAGAACTCAAAAAGGTTGCCAAAGAATGCAATTGTCATGCGCTGACGTTGCATCTACTCGGTAGCGCGCTGCATACCTATCTGGACGATAAAGCTGGAAATCGTGGCTCTCTAGTCGATATTACCGACAAAGATGACGCAGCCGAAAACCTCATTAAGATCATACAAGCTTACAGCCAGAAGCTAAAGGACACACCAGAACTTAAACTGTTGCAATTACTGGGATTATTCGACCGACCGGTTGATGCGGCGGTTTTACAGGAACTGTTCCAGTCCCAAATTCCAAATCTGACAGCAGACATCGACTTGAAAACCTGGGAAACAGCGACAAAAAATCTGCGTGACAAACACCGCTTGTTAGTGGTCAATAATGATAACCCGGATCAACTTGATTGCCACCCCCTGCTTCGCGAATACCTTGGTCAACAACTACGGGAGTCACAACCCGATGCCTGGACACAGGCACACGCGCTGTTATTCAAATACTATAACGCATTACCGGAAAAAGAACTCCCAGACACACTGGAAGAAATGCAGCCGCTGTTTAACGCTGTCGCACATGGCTGCGCTGCCGGGCTACACCAGCAGGCGTTGCACGAAGTCTTCAACCCACGGATACGGCGCAAAAACCAAAACTATCTGATCAGACAGCTCAATGCTATCAGTGACGATCTGGCCACGCTCGCGCATTTTTTTTCCGAACCCTGGCATACGCCTACAACGATCTTGTCTCAAACTGATCAGATTTATATACTGGCCTCTGCCGGCTTTGATTTAAGTGTCTTGGGACGGTTGCGAGAAGCGCTGGAACCAATGCAAACAAGCATTGAGACGTATATTAAGCAGGGATTATGGAGTCCTGCGGCAATATCTATGGGTAATCTCTGCAATCTGCAATTAACACTGGGTGAAATTGACAACGCTCTCAATAGCGGCGAACGCAGTATGGACTATGCAGAACGCTCTGGAGACATTAATGCGCTCATCCTAACTCATGCAACCCATGCTAACGTACTACATCAATCTGGCGATGCAACGTTTGCCGATCAACTGTTTAGAGACACCGAGCACTTCCAGAAGCAGCACCATCCGAAATATCCCTATTTGTATTCGGTACAGGGGTTCTATTACTGTGATTTGCTGTTAAGTCAAGGCGACGCAGGAGAAGCATTAAAGCGAACCAAACAAACACTTAAATGGGCCAGGGAAAGCAATAATTTCAGTCCACTGAGTATTGCCCTGGATCAGTTTACCCTCGGGCGCGCTTATCTGTTGCAGGAGAATTTCCCCGATGCCGCTAGCTGGCTGGATCATGCTTTGATGGGTATACGAAACGCTGGTGTACAGGATTATGTGGTGCGCTGTTTGCTAGAGCGGGCATCGCTTCACCGTAATATCAACTATCCCGATTACAATTTCACGCTTGCCCGTCAGGATTTGCAAGAAGCATACAATATTGCCAAGCCCAGCGGCATGCTGCTACACCTAGTTGATTATCATCTGGAAATGGCGCGGCTACTGCTAACTGAGCAAACCTGTTCTGCACAACCGCCAACTGAAACAGACGACAAGCAGGAGTTGCCGGTACAAGAACATGTTTCCGAAGCCTCACGTTTGATTGATAAGACCGGTTACAAACGCCGTCTTCCTGAATTACAGGTATTGCAAAACAGACTGTGATGACCATTCTATCATTGCTACTGGAATACTTTCTGATTATTAACCGGCCCGATTGTATGTAATCTACAATGAAACGACTCATCACATGGCTTCGCTCCGTCCTGGTTTTGTTATTGGGTTTGATTTTGTTGTGCAGTCTTTCTGCCAGCGTTTTGTTATACGGCAGCCTGCCACAATATGACGGTAAAAAACATCAACCGAATCTGACCCAACCGGTGACCGTCGAGCGCGATGTACTCGGCTCTGTAACGCTAACAGGTCAACACCGCTTAGATCTTGCGAACGCATTAGGATTCGTGCATGCACAAGAGCGTTTTTTTGAGATGGATCTCATGCGCCGCCAGGGTGC
Source organism: Gammaproteobacteria bacterium (assembly GCA_030431985.1). Classification (GTDB taxonomy): domain Bacteria; phylum Pseudomonadota; class Gammaproteobacteria; order Burkholderiales; family Nitrosomonadaceae; genus Nitrosomonas. The sequence goes on along the minus strand of JAUIIB010000045.1, from coordinate 6,974 downwards.
AGGCGAACTGGCAGAAATTTTTGGGGAAGATGCCTTACCGCTGGACTTGGAAACGCGAAAATACCGTATGCGTGCGCGTGCAAAACAAATTTTGCAACAATTACCCGATGACCAGCAGCAATTGCTGACCGCTTACCGTATCGGCGTTAATAACGGGCTCAGTTCTTTGTCAGTGCGCCCCTACCCTTATTTGCTTACGCGCACCAAGCCGGCACCCTGGCATGAAGAAGACACCCTGCTGGTTGTGTTTGCCATGTTTATCACATTAAACCAATCAACCGCTACTCGTGAACTCGCATTGTCTGTTATGCGGTCGGCGTTACCGGATGATTTGTTCCGTTTTTTAACCGCTAGCGGCGGCTCATGGGATACCCCTCTAATTGGAGACACACTTGAATGGCCACCCATACCTGATGCTGATACCGTCGATTTAAGTAACAACAAGATTCCACCGCTTAGTACTGCGTCCTTCTATAATGAATTCATACCGGGCAGTAACAATTTTGCGGTCTCAGGCAAATTGGCCAATGGCGCGGCGCTTGTTGCCAACGATATGCATTTGACTTTGCGAGTGCCCAATATATGGTTTCGCACGCGTTTAATTCAGTCTTACAAAAATACCACCCACGCTACTGCAAAGCAATTGGATATTAACGGTCTCAGCCTGCCCGGTATTCCCCTGATTATCATCGGTTCGAACCGCCATATTGCCTGGAGCTTTACTAACAGCTACGGCGATTTTATCGACTGGGTACGCGTCACACTCGATCCTGAAGATACGTCGCGTTACCGGGGATCTTCCGGTTGGCAACCAATTCAGCATTTTCAGGAAACCATTCATATCCGCAATGCATCCGCAAAACAGATTACGGTACAGGAAACCGAATGGGGACCACTCGTCACACACGATCACGACGGCGTGCCGCTAGCTATCGCCTGGACAGCGCTCCAATCAAACAGTATCAATCTCAATTTGATTGGACTCGAGCACGCGCAAACTGTCAATGACGCAGCTACAATCGCACAACAAACGGGCATGCCCGCCCAAAATTTTATCGTCGGCGACAAAAATGGCAACATACTTTGGACGATTGCCGGACGTATACCGCTGCGCGCAAGTAGTTTCGACCCGAAACTGCCCGCTAGTTGGGCCAATTCCGGCACAGGCTGGCAAGGCTGGCTGGACCCGGCCGACTATCCACTTATCCGCAATCCTGAATCGGGTCGTTTATGGACGGCCAATGCACGCGCTATTGATCTGAAGTCATTGGCGATACTTGGAGACGGCGGATATGATTTGGGCGCCCGGTCCAGACAAATACGTGATCGTTTATTTGCACGCGATCAATTTACTGCTGATGACCTTAAATCAATCCAACTCGACCACCGGGCAATATTCTATGACCGCTGGCACTCTCTGTTGATGGACAATTTATTCCCTGCAAATAATGTATCATACCGCCAGATTGAAGCTATTTTGAAAGATTGGGATGGCTTGGCTGCAGCCGATTCCGTAGCCTACCGGATTGTGCGTAATTTTCGGAAAGAAGTAACCAAGACTATTCTCAACATATTAACTGCAACAATCAAGGAACGTCATCCATCGTTCATAATACCGCGTTTAAGTCAGGTCGAGCATGCCATCTGGCGGTTAATCGAAACACAGCCGGCACACATACTCCCGGCAAACTACGAAAACTGGAGCGGTCTCATTAAACAGTGTGTTCAACGCACTATCACACACCTGCAAAACCAATCTGAAGACATAACTCAGCGTACCTGGGGTGAAGATAATGCCGCCCATATCAAACATCCACTGAGTCAACATCTACCCAAATGGCTTTCACACTATTTGGATATGCCAGCTGACCCGCTATCTGGCGATATACATATGCCACGGATTCAAACGCCCAGCTTTGGTGCATCGCAACGCTCCGTAGTAGCACCGGGCAATGAAGAGGCTGGTCATCTGGATATGCCTGGCGGTCAGAGTGGACACCCGTTATCGCCTTATTACGGCAGCGGTCACGAACACTGGGTAACGGGAAAGCCAACACCCTTTTTGCCAGGCAAAGCGGAGCGTACGCTCACATTAATACCGTAAAAACACGCTATAAATCTGAAAATACTGCACTCAAAGAAAATCAGATACCTTGCAATTTTATTCAGCTCCCGGAAATTCATAACCCCAGGTAAACCAGTCTAGTTGATTGATTTATATATTGATTTGAAAACAAAATAAGAAGTCAAAAGATTATTAAAAAAAGCTTGATTTCAAAAAAATGCGGGCTATAATGCGGACATCCTAAATTCAAGTTAACCCAGTGAGGACAATCATGATACCAACGCACTGTATTTATCTCTCTATTGAATTAATTAATATACATATTCCCGTTACGTAGCTTTCTCATAGAGGAACATTCACATGCTGATACCCTTTTCTTCCGCAACTGCCCAGCAATCCACTCAACCCGAAGTACTATTCGATACCCATCCAGAAGTCAGCCTGAATTTTGTTCACGTACAGGAAAAACTGCTACAGGGATATGACAGGCCTTTTCTACTGGTTGATCGCAGTATCATCCGTCAAAAAACACGCCGTTTTATGAATGCGTTACCTCGCGTTCGTCCGCACTACGCCGTCAAAGCCAATCCAGACAGGCAGGTACTTGGAACCTTAATTGAAGAAGGCGCCGGATTCGAAATTGCGTCCATCGCCGAATTGGATTTGCTGCTTTCACTGAATGTACCCGCAGCGGAAATTTTTTACAGCAACCCGATGAAATCCCGTACATATCTAAAATATGCCGCCAATATGGGCGTTGAATGGTATGTCATAGACAGCATTGAAGAATTACAGAAAATTGTCAGCGTCAAATCCGATGCCAAAATGTATCTGCGCATCGATACACCCAATATCGGCAGCGACTGGCCATTGGCCGGAAAATTTGGCACTCATCTGGCTGACATTTCACTCATCATAGAAGAAGCGGTCAAGTTAAAAGCCGATCTGGCGGGCATCACATTTCACGTCGGCTCCCAATGCCGTAACCCACAAAACTGGCGTGTCGGAATTGAAAGATCAATCAAGATTTTTACCGAAATGCAGCAGGCCGGTCTTGAGCCCCGTTTACTGAATATTGGTGGCGGTTATCCGGTACGCCATCAGAAGCCGATTCCTTCCATAGAGGTGATTGCCGACGTCATTAACGAAGCGATAGCCGAACTTTCCGAAACCATCCAAATCATCGCAGAGCCGGGCCGTTATCTGGTTTCCGATTCAGCCTATTTTGTCTGCCAGGTTGTCGGCACCGCAACCCGCAATGAAAAACGCTGGATGTACTGGGACGCCGGTCTATTTGGCGGCATGATCGAGGTAACCGAAGGCTTGAACTATGAAATCTTGACTGACAGGACAGGACAGTGCGTGCCCTGGTCAATTGCAGGCCCGACTTGTGATTCAGTCGATGTTTTGATGCACGATATTATGTTGCCGGCCGATATCCGCGAGGGTGATATGATTTATATTCCCAATACTGGTGCTTACACTACGGCTTACGCCAGTACTTTTAATGGTTTCCCGCTACCCGATGTTCATGTAATTTAAGCGATTAATCACAAAACCGACCCTTATACAAGGCGGAATGATCCATAAAAGCATCATTCCGCCTTATTTGGATCAATAGCATTCGTTTGTTTTACGTTCCAATATAACAAAATGATATTCTATTGGAGTTTCATTCTCAGATTGGTTGGTAAAATGCTGTTCGCGTGATATTTCATGCCATTGATCTTTGTTGTATTCGGGAAAATAGGTGTCGCCATCAAAGGCATGCTGTATTTCTGTCAGATACATACGATGCGAATGTGCAATCGCTTGTTGATAAAGTGCAGCGCCTCCGATAATAAAGCGTTCGCCATCATCTTTAGGCATATCAGAGCTTTTCTTCATACCCAGTGCCTCTTCTAGAGAATGAACGACGGTTACGCCAGCGGGCTGGAAACTGGACTGGCTTGTGATAACAATGTTCGTACGCCCCGGCAAAGGTCGACCGATCGAATCATAGGTTTTACGCCCCATGACAATCATGTGCCCCATTGTCAATGATTTAAAATGCTTCAGATCGGCAGGCAAATGCCAGGGTAACGCATTATTTTTCCCAATCACCCCGTTTTTAGCCACGGCGGCCAGAATAGATAAACGCACAGACATTACACGGCAACCGGCGCTTTGATTGCCGGATGGGGGTGATAATTATGGAGTGTAAAATCCTCATATTTAAAATTAAAAATATCACTCACGGCCGGATTCAGCTGCATTACGGGCAAAGGTTTCGGTTCCCGGCTTAATTGCTGTTGCGCTTGTTCAAGATGATTTAGATATAAATGTGCATCACCAAAAGTATGGACAAACTCACCTGCCTGGAGCCCACACACATGTGCAATCATCATGGTCAGTAACGCATATGACGCAATATTAAACGGCACACCTAGAAATACATCCGCACTACGCTGATACAATTGGCATGACAGCCTGTCATCCGCCACATAAAATTGAAACAGGGCATGGCACGGCGGCAAATGCATTCTACCCAAATCGTTGACATTCCATGCTGAAACAATCATGCGCCGTGAATCCGGCGTTGACTTAATTTGATCAATGACATGTTGTATTTGATCGGTTGTCTGTCCATCCGGCCCGACCCATGAGCGCCATTGCCTGCCATAAACGGGGCCAAGGTCGCCATGCTCATCGGCCCATTCATCCCAAATGGACACACCATGATCGTTTAGATAACGAATATTGGTATCGCCCTTTAAAAACCAGAGCAATTCATAAATTATTGATTTCAAATGGCACTGTTTAGTCGTTACCAGAGGAAAGCCGTCATTTAAACCGAAACGCATTTGATAACCGAATACCGAAAGCGTTCCGGTTCCCGTCCGATCAGTCTTTTTATGGCCATTTGCAAGAATATGGCGCATCAATTGAAGATATTGCTGCATGACGATAAATGGGAATTGAGAGCAAAATATTATGAAGGTGTTGCAATAGCCAGGGAAATAAAGTATACAATCCTGTCAATCATAATATTATAATATAGTAACATTTCTCATTGCAGGATAGCGGTAAAAATTATTCCATAGCAATCGCGACGACAATTGCCTCGCATCTTAGCTTTTGTCATCCCTTTTGCCGCCCGTGATTTTCATTATTTTTGCAGCATGCATTCATGGTAATTCAAGCAATAAGTAGCGATTCAGTAATAGTTGATTTTTTGCACCACAGCCATAACCCGATCATTCGATAGCATGACAACTTCTGTCCATGCAATATTTCATACTTAACAGGAAAAGCGTTAATGCTGGCAACACTCACCCAAGACCCTTCTGTATTTGATTTATCGACCACAGCGTCTCATATACTGGTTGTCCTCCCAAAAATGGAGAAGCTCCAGAAAAAATATGTCATTCCAGGCGATAGTGCACTCAAAAATCTACTGAAACGCCGTCACTTAGAACTTAACAAAATCAATGAAACACCGCTCTCGGGAAACCTGGAAAGCGGTGCAATGTGCGCATGGGTAATGATAGACACCAGTAAAACAATTTTCGAGCAGCACACCGTCATTCGCAAAGCCTTACAGTTGTTGCTAACTGAAAATCCCAAAACACTACACTTAGCTGTTTATGGCAATGATAATCAAAAACGCCACTTCGCGGAAATCGCAGTCTATTCTGCTTGGGTCAACGGTGCGGCACTTCCTGTTCGTAAACAAAAACCGGAAAAAACTTCACTGTCACACATTTCTCTGAACGGATATCAAGATGCCGAGAATTTTGCTGTACAGCGTGCACTTGCCGAAGGCAATTTGTTGGCTCGGGGCCTTACAGTGTTACCCGCAAATGAACTGACACCGAAAACATATTGCGAACAAATAAAAAAGTTAGCCAAAAATGAACGCTGGGAATACGAGGCTTATACACTGAATAAACTCAGAAAAATGGGTGCCGGCGCATTTGTGGCCGTTGCGCAGGGTAGTGATTCAGAAGATGCCGCCATTATCCATTTACACTACAATGGTCTCGGAAGTGAAAAAAAGAATCAGAAGCACGTCGCGCTGGTTGGTAAAGGTATCTGCTTTGACACCGGCGGGCATAACTTGAAACCATCCCGTTATATGCTCGGTATGCACGAGGACATGAACGGATCGGCTGTTGCGCTTGGTATTTTACTTGCCGCAACACGCGCTAATATGCCATTCAAGATTGACTGCTGGCTGGCTATCGCCCAAAACCATATCGGCCCACATGCCTATAAGCAAAACGATGTCATCACTGCGTTAAATGGCTTGACAATTGAAATTATTCATACTGACGCTGAAGGGCGTATGGTTCTAGCGGATACGTTAACGCTCGCCGGAAAACAAAAACCCGATATCATCATTGATTTTGCTACATTAACCGGAAGTATGCACACTGCATTAGGTTCCCATTACAGCGGTATTTTCTGCAATCAGGAAAATCTGGTACAAAAAGCAATTACCGCTGGCAAAAAAAGTGGTGAACGCGTTTGTGTATTTCCTATGGATTCTGATTATGACAAACATTTGGACAGTGATATTGCAGATATCAAACAATGTACGCTGGGGGGCGAATGTGATCATATTCTTGCGGCACGATTTCTCAGCCAATTTGTCAACGAAACCCCCTGGATACACATGGATTTATCGGCCAGCAGCCACAAGGACGGCCTTGGTGCTGTCGGTAGTGACGTCACCGGCTTTGGTGTAGGATGGGCGGTGGAGCTGCTAAAGCAATATTAATGCTTCGTAGTGTTAATTAATGGAGAGTGTAAAGTTTTCTGTGTAACTGTCTGAGTTAAGTGTAGTCCTTCAAACGGTCTTCGAATTCGATTGTAAATCTATTCAGCGCCTGTTTCCAGTTATGGATTGGCATAGTCCATTTTAGTG
>JAUIIB010000044.1 GCA_030431985.1 Gammaproteobacteria bacterium | reverse complement strand
ACCTTCACAGCGAAATTGTTGCTGAAGACATTTTCCCGCTCATTGCCTTCCTCGGTAATAATACTGGCACCTTCAATGTCATAAACAACATTCGCGTCAATCAGGCCGAAGTGCGAATTGTGCACCGTTATGCCCCACTTGGCACCGTCCTCTACCGCGTTGCCGACCAGCGCAAACTGATATCCCGTATTTGCCGTATTTACCGGCCCCATGTGGTGATGCATGTGAACAGGATAGCGGCCAATCTGGTTGGTGCCGACATGCGTTACAACACCGTCTTTAATGATTGTATTATCCAACGGCTCCGCCGTCGTCCTGCCCATACCCACAAAGGCAACATATCTGACATCAATCTTCGCACGCTCTGTGAACATGATGTGACCCCGGACACCATTGGGATTTTCAGAACGCACAACTACATTTCGTGTCAGGTTGCCAACGTGCGGCATGCCAACAATATTACCGTCTGTATCACGACCGCCTAAATGATTAAACAACAATGGCTTGGATAACGTAATCGTGTTGCCCGATATACCTGCAACGATTAACTCTTCAAGCTGAAGCTCGATAGGGGTGACAGGATCTTTTTGCCATTTTCTGACTACAGGCAGCTGCCGGGTATCCGGCAGTACCAGCTTATCACCCACCGACCAGCCGGACGGATTGGATTCAAGTATAAGTGCATTGTGCCCGGCTTTCGGTTCCTGTGCTAACTTAACCCAAGTCGGCGCCATCTCTTTACCGTGCATGTTTACTTCACCAAACGCTACAATACCGGTGCCAAACTGCAATGGATCGTATGCTCCTGTCGCCGGATCAGGTGCCGTTGTCGCCAACGGACGATTGGCAATAATGATCTCTGCTTTAATATGCGACGCTACCGGATTTGATAACGTACCCACATCCAGCTTGCCTTCACGATATACCAGTATCGTACCGACTTTGATTCTACTGTTGACGTAAGAACTGAATGTTAGCGTGCCTTTTATACCGACCGCAGCAAGCGAAGCGTTGCTGACACCGTCGTAACTTACGGCATGCCCCTGTTCCACCTTGACAACATCATTATCGCCCGGTACCCGACCACCTTCCCACGTCGATGCACTAAACCAGCTGCCGCTTTGTTTTGAAACAATCGTGGGATATGCCGCAAAGTTTGGCACAACGTCTTTCGGGGTTGTAATAACTGCTGCATCATCTTCCATAACAACCGGCAGATGCAAAACCTCTTCTTCATCTGTGTTCGCGTGTGCAGCATAAGTAATCAAAAAACAAAATACTAATGCAAATATCCTGATGCCTTTAATCATGTCAATTGCTCCTGTCTATTAATAAATTCAAAACAATTGATTCATGTATAACTCAATGATATTTTTAGTCTTTTTATTTTTTAAGAATGTGGGTTTAAGAAGTATTGATAGTAAATATCGCTTCAGATAAGTCCGAGGGCTATCTTTTAAAAATCATTCTCGAAAAAGTCATACTCAATCAATTATGTTGACATGTGCTCAACGACATGCTTGGAGTGAAACTGGAGTGAAATTTAAAGGAGGATTAAAGGTGGAAAAGTCTGTTTATTTGAGGATTAGAAAAACCTATTACCATGCTTGTTTGCCAGAAATTGATTTTGACTTGTTATTGCTATCAATAAATGAAGTATGTTGATGAGATTCCAACAGTCCCAACATTAAAATAATTATGGAGAGTACGAAGTAATCGGGTCGAAGAATAGGTTTTATTGTACAAATAGAACAATTGTTTCTGATGGGAGTGTATAAAATAGCTGGGAAAATTTGGGTAAAAGATATTATTTGTCGATATATCAATGTACCGATGAAGATTAAATATACGTGGTAATTGCTTTGGAGTATTTTGTGATATATATAATATACTGAATATAAACAGATATTATTGGTGTGTGGTGAAAGTGATTACCTGTGCCAGCGCTTGAACTTGGCTTCTCAATATGAGGGGTTGTAATGATTCAATGTATTATTCCAGTGATGGACGCTATGCTGCGTTACTACTAGCGAAATTAATTCTCGGACTTAGATTTGATTAAAGTGTATTACGCGATTTTCGAAAATGGATGGGTTGCCAGGCGAATAAATCCGAAAATTCCGAGTGCGAGTGTAATGACAGTTAGTATGTGAGGCTCAGATATAGTAATGACTCTAATCCAGTCTCCAGGTTCGGTAACAGTCATATTTACTGTTATGGTATTTCCATCGACAATGTAGCTGTCATTGTTCTCCAAACCGCGGGCGCCAAATGGTGCAGCGGCACCACTGCCACCAAATGTATTCGTATAATTGGTAAGCGGATTTCCCAGTTCATAAGAAGATGATGCTTCCAAGAAACCGCCTGAATCCGACATAACGCCAATAATGATTCCATCGAAAGTCCACTGTACGCCTGTATGACTTAAGCGTGCGTTTCCTGGAGAATTAAGGAAAATCATGTGACTGCTTACATTGCTTCCGGCAGCAATAAAGTTGCCTCCATCAATTGCATGTGCAGCAGTAGTGAATATACTTTGCGCCTCGTTAAAGCCCTGCATGGCTCTATTGAATGTATTGTCTTCCAGTATATGATTGGGGGCGCTAATGATAGCTGCGTTAGCATTCATCGAGCTATTACCCTCAGTTTCAGTGACGTTGATGATGCCGGTATAAGCTGATGTGGAAAAGCACAGTGCTGTACTGAAAAATACCCATTTTCCTATTTTGCACAAGACATTCATAACGAACTCCATCTTTATTAACTGGACTATCTATTACATTTTATATAAAAGGAATAAATAGTGCAAAATTTTTTTGGCTATAACGATATGTTTCTAAGTAAATTTTGATCGACTTCAAGGGAATGGCAAAAGTGCCGAGACCAATGATAGCGTGGCAAGTTGATGGAAGTGAGCAGTGCTTCTGCGACAAGATCTTTACGGTTGCTTTAGTTTTTTATACTACCCGTGACAAGTTTGTATTCTAACAAGCGACAATCTAATGCGCCGTTAAACAGCGGAATGCGGCGTGAAGTTCTAAGACGAATTGTTTTAGATAAAGCAGGGTCGGCAGATAAAATAAATGCTGTCCAGTTACTAAACCGGTTTTTAAGCGTGTTGCCAAGTTCCGGATAAAATGTATTCAGAGTATTAGATTCGCCAATTCTAATACCATAGGGTGGGTTTGTTACCAAGATACCCGATGATTCTGGAGCTGAAATTTCCAGAATGTTTGCTTGTTTCAAGTGTACAGCCTCAATTAGTCCTGCTGCTTCGAGGTTGGTGCGGGCATGTGCTAACGAATAGCCATACAAATCACTGCCGTATATAGATAGCTGAGATGCAGGTTGTTGTTTTGTTAGTGCTTGGGTTTTGATGCGATGCCAAAGATCAGAATCAAATGTTTTCAATTGTTCGAAACCGAAATGACGTTGTGAGCCGGGGGCGATGTTAAGCGCAATTTGGGCGGCCTCTAGCAGAAATGTTCCACTGCCGCACATAGGGTCAAGTAATGGAGTTTCCGGTTGCCAGTTGGTCAGATGTAAGATGCCGGCAGCCAGATTCTCGCGTATGGGCGCTTCGCCGGCTATTTTCCGGTACCCACGTTTGAATAGTGCATCTCCCGACGTGTCCAAATAGAGTGTAAATTTGTTCGCATTTAGGAAGCCATGGATACGGATATCGGGTTGTTTAGTATCTATACTAGGCCTTTTCCCAGTTGTTTTGCGGAATTTGTCACATACAGCATCTTTAATTTTCAGGGTAATAAAGTCCAAACTCCGTAAAGGGCACTTAATAGCAGCCAAATTAATGCGTATGGTTAATTTGGGTGAGAACCATTCATGCCAGGGTAAAGCCAGCGTGGTATTGTAAATGTCCTGCTCATTGCGGTAATCGGCTGAATCGAGCTGCCATAGAATGCGACTGGCAATGCGGCTCATTAAGTTGACCCGATAACAGGTTTGCAAGTCACCTTGGAAATGCACGCCGGCTTTGATTGGCTGCACTGCCTTATTGGTGATTGCTTCCAACTCTTTGGAGAGTACCTGCTCAAGCCCCTGTGGACAAGGGGCAAAGAACTGCATGGTATTATCCGGGGAGCGGTTAACTGATCTATTTTTCTTTCCAGAGCGCAATGACAAGAATGACCCAGGCAGTAATAAATGAAAAGCCACCGAATGGCGTAATGACAGCAAATGCTCTGATTTCAGTCAGGCTGAGCAAATAAACGTTGACACTAAACAAAATAATACCTAGTAGCATCAACCAGCCCGATAATTCAATTAAGCGGGATTTGGTAAAGTGGATTAACAGTAAGCCAATAATCATTAATCCTAAGGCATGATATAAATGGTACTGCAAACCGGTATGAAAAGTTGTCAACATGTCATCGGTCATTATATTTTTTAGACCGTGCGCACCAAAAGCACCGAGTGCTATGCAAATAAGAGTGTTGATGGCGCCTAGCAAAAGAAAGGTTTTAGGCATTGGTATTTCCTTTTGGGAATAAGTTGGTATTCAGTCGTCTTTGAACCGTCGGTACATTGCACGTTATTGCATTTATAAATACGTGGAATATTTATTTGTTGATTTTTGTAACCGTTGTTTCGACCTGTCCTTGTGCGAATTTTACCTTAATTTTTTCATTTGGACGGACCTGATTTGCTTTATGGATAATAGACCCTTGAGCCGAATAAGTAATACTGTATCCCCGATTCAGAATAGATTGTGGATTCAAATGCTCTAATTGAACTTTTTGATGCTTCATTTTTGTTTTCATGGCTTCGATGTAATATGTAATCGTGTGCTGTAGGCGTTCGGATAGTCTGTTATGGTGTGCAATGAATTGGGATGGATCTTGCCGGAGTGCACAGATACGTTGCTGATATGTGCTGATTATATAATTTTGTTTTTCAAGTAGGTGCGTAGAACACCAGGCTAGCCGTTCCTGTATATGTTTGAGATGAATGATTTGATTCTGAATACGGTCACCAGGGTGGGTATGTCGATGCGTAAGTAAATCTATTTTTTGCATACGATCCTCAATTTGGCGTTGTATTACATGGTGCAGTTTTTGATAGTGTTTGTTGAGTTGGAGTTGTAATGTTTCGCGGTCGGGACTGACGATTTCTGCAGCACCTGTCGGGGTGGGTGCACGTTTGTCGGCTACGAAATCCGCGATAGTAAAATCGGTTTCATGCCCAATTCCACAGACGATTGGGATCGTACAAGCCACTATGGACCGGACAACAATCTCTTCATTAAATGCCCATAAATCTTCAATACTGCCGCCACCTCTGCATATAATCAGTACATCACATTCTTGGCGTTTGGATACGCGTCCGATGGTTGCTGCAATGTTTGCTGCAGCATCATTGCCTTGGACAAGTGTTGGATAAATCGCTATTGGTAACATTGGATTTCGTCTTCTCAGGGTCGAGATGACGTCGTGGAGCGCTGCCGTAGCCGGAGAAGTGATAATACCGATTTGCCTTGGGAAAATAGGTAATTGTTGTTTGAGCAAAGGATTGAATAGCCCTTCTTTTTCCAATCGCTTCTTAAGCTTCTCAAATGCTTCAAATAATGAACCCCGACCAGCACGGCGTATGGTTTCCACATTCAGCTGATAATCGCCGCGTATTTCGTAGAGTGTAACCAACGCAAATAATTCGACTTGCATTCCCTCTTTAGGTAGCCAGTCAATATATTGATTTTTATGTTTGAACATGACGCATCGAACTTGTGCATTTGCGTCTTTGAGTGAGAAATACCAATGTCCGGATGAGTATTGTTTGAAATTAGATATTTCACCTTGTATCCAAAGCAATGGAAATTTTTTTTCCAGAGTGCTTTTAACGTTACTATTCAAATCACTTACCGTTATAATCTTATGTGTAATCTCAGGTATTGATGGCAAACTCATGGGTATATTTATTAAATGATCCACACAGGGAGATGAATATAGGGCGGATTATGTGTCTCTAGGTATATCTGAGACTATTGTTACTTAACATGCTGTTTGTAAATAATTAAATTATTTGATTTAAAATTAATCTACATAAAAGACGGTTTTGTTTAGATGGTTTGTTGTTGATATTCAGAAGATATCCACAAGTTTGTACACAGTTTTTGTAGACAATAAATAATCTTGCTGAAAACAATCTGGCAAGCTACATTATGTTACTGATCTGAGAATTAAGATACCAGATTTCAGATTTTTAAAAAAATCTAATCGGTGGATTTTAGGACTGATAAACGAGGAGAGCGTTGCGTGTTATCGTTGATTGAGGCTGCAGGCTGGCCAATTTGGCCCATCATTATCGCATCTATAATTGCTGTGGGTATCATTGGGGAGAGAATATGGTCGTTGCGCCAAAGTGTGGTTGCGCCAAAAGATTTATTACCGCGCGTACTGAATGAATACAAGAGAAGCGGTGTTACTCTAGATATGATATCAAAACTTCAGGAGCATTCTCCTCTGGGACGGATTTTTGCTGCTGGTTTGCAGAATGAGCATAGTTCACGCGAGATCATGAAAGAATCTATAGAAGAAGCCGGTCGAGTGGTGACGCACGATCTGGATCGTTATTTGACTTCGCTGGGCACTATTGCTGCGCTTAGTCCATTAATGGGTCTGTTCGGGACCCTGGTTGGTATGATTGAAATTTTTGGCTCCAGTTCACCGACTGGTGGTAGTCCTGCTCAATTGGCTTATGGCATTTCAGTTGCCCTGTATAATGCGGCATTTGGTATTTTGGTTGCTATTCCGAGTATGATTTTTTATCGTCATTTTCGTGCAAGAGTAGATGCGCTTGCTATTGGAATGGAACTGCAAGCATTGAAACTGGTTGAGACGGTTCAAGGTGAGCGCGGATCATCAACCTTGGGGCCCAATCAAAGTGACATGAATTCATTTCGATAGCGTAAAATATGCGTTAGGATAAAATTCTTTACACCTTATTGCCTGCTATCCGAAGCGGGCTGAATTTATTAAATATTGATATTCAAAAATTTTATGCTGCAAAACAGGGAGGCGTGTGAGTAGTCGACGCTCATTGGTAACGGGTGGTGGTGGTTTTATTGGGTTGCATTTGGTTCGGCAATTGCTTGAGCGGGGTGAAACAGTCAGAGTACTGGAATTGCCCGATGTATGGTTGCCATCTGATGTGGAGGTTGTCCGAGGTTCGGTATGTGATGTTGATACCGTCAAAAAAGCGTTAATGGGTGTGCACAGGGTTTATCATCTTGCGGCAAATTCAAATTTGTGGGCACATGATAAAAATGAATTCAAACGTACCAATTATGAAGGGACTTGTACTGTGCTTCAGGAAGCGGGTAAGCATAATCTGGAAGTAATTGTGCATACGTCTACTGAATCAATTCTAGCCGGGAAAGTACCACATAAAGCATTTATCAATGTGGCGAATAGAAAATCAATTCATGATATGCCGGGCCCATATTGCCGTTCCAAGTTTCTTGCCGAGCAGGCTGCTTTTCAGGCAGCAGAGAATGGATTGCCGATAGTTGTTGTTGCACCTGCGTTACCGGTAGGTCCGGGAGATCACAGTATAACCCCACCAACCCGTATGATTCTCGATTTCATTAATTCGCAAATGCCTGCTTATCTCGAATGTGGCTTTAATTTAATTGATGTACGTGATGTTGCTACAGGTCACATATTAGCGGCCGAGCATGGTCAGCACGGCAAGCGATATAATTTAGTAAATGAGAATATTACCCTAAGTGAATTATTGCGTATGATCGAGAGTATAACTGGACTTGCAATGCCCAAAATCCGCATTCCGTACTTGATAGCACTGATAGCGGGAGCAATTTCAGAATTTTTTGCGGATTATGTGACGCATTCTCAACCGCGCGCGCCGCTGACAGGCGTACGACTGGCTCGCTATCCCATGTATTTCGACAGTGATAAAGCCGTCATGGAATTGGGGTTGCCCCAAAACTCGGTGTATCAAGCATTGATTGAAGAAATAGAGTGGCTGGTTGACCAGGGTTTTGTTAAGCGTCAATTGCCAATGCAGCAGCAAGTTTAACTGTGCTGAGTATAGATTGTTCGGTATGTTTCTGATAATTCATATAAAATATAAGATTAACGTGTAATGATCATGTTTTGTTAGGCTGGAACGCTAGACGTTTGGGCTTCTATTGGTGTATGAACGAAAAGAAAACAGGCAATTTTCTAGGAATAATTTTTGGGACATTATTAATTATTGTTCTGCAAGGTTGCGCTACAGTTTCCGAAAAAGATCATACAGGGATCGATCCGGTTGATCCGCATGAGGATCTTAATCGTGTTGCATATGATTTTACCGATAAGATTGATCGGGCACTTTTTGAACCAATTGTCGGTGCGTATGTAGACTATGTACCTGATGCAGCGCAAAAATCAATTGGTAACTTTTATGATAATTTGTCATATCCTAATGTTGCTTTAAATGCTTTTTTACAAGGCAAGATTAAACAAGGATTTGCCGACAGTTTGCGTTTTGCAGTGAACTCAACAGTGGGCTTGTTTGGGTTGTTTGATATGGCAACACATATGGGGCTGGAGCAACATAACGAAGATTTCGGACAGACATTGGGTGTGTGGGGTGTTGATTCGGGATCTTATTTATTTATACCCTTGTTAGGACCAAGCAGTGAGAGGGATGTGGCAAGTGTGCCTGTTTCGATGTTTACCAATGTTTTATTTTATGTGGGTACTATCGCGGGTGCAGGTGTATTTGCGCCTTTAACAATTCTTGGTGCTATAGATAAACGTGCCCGCCTTGCCGGACCTATGCGCATACGCGATCAGGCTGCACTTGATCCTTATTTGTTTGTTCGAGAAGCAACAATACAGCAACGTGAATACTTGGTTTACGATGGGAATCCCCCTTTGGATCTTTATGATGATGAATCATTTCGGGATAATCCATTTGATAGGCAGCCTGAAAAACAGCATAGGCAAAGTGAATCATCAAAGCAAAATGAATTTATGGATACCGAAATACAACAAGCGAATGAGAATGATCTGAGTGAATAAAGTATTTGGGTGAGTACGAATGCAATATAACCTTTACAACATTGAAATGTTATGAACGCGACGCAAGAATCCTTATTAAAGGCTCAGCAGTACAAAGATTTAGTTAGAGAAAATGACGTCAGTAATCTGGAAACAGATACTCAAGAGTTAAAAGAGAAATTGGATAAGGCGCGTTCGGCTTTACTCGAATTGCAGCAGCAGGATGGCCACTGGTGTTTTCCACTTGAGGCGGATTGTACGATTCCAGCAGAATATATCCTGATGATGCATTTCATGGATGAAGTGGATGTAGCCCTTGAACAAAAAATAGCACATTTTATCCGGTCAAAGCAGGAGCAAACTCATGGCGGTTGGCCTCTTTATTATGGTGGGAACTTTGACATCAGTTGTACTGTTAAGTCTTACTATGCTTTGAAATTGGCGGGTGATTCACCTGATGAGCCGCATATGGCTCGGGCCCGTGAAGCGATTCTCGGCCAAGGCGGCGCAGCACGGTCTAATGTGTTTACGCGTTTGTTGCTCGCAATGTATCAACAAATACCGTGGCGTGGTGTGCCAGTTGTTCCGTCAGAATTGGTGTTATTACCAAGTTGGTTTCCGTTTCATCTCAATAAGGTTTCTTACTGGTCGCGCACTGTAATGGTGCCGCTTTCTATTCTCTGTACGCTAAAAGCGAAAGCTGCTAATCCGCGTAATGTTGATATTCGTGAATTATTTACTGTACCGCCTGAACTTGAAAAAAATTATTTCCCTAAAGCGGAAACAGGCCTAAAACGAATGTTCATGTGGGTTGAACGGGTTTTGTCCAAGGTGGAGCCGTCTCTTCCAGAGTTTATCCGTCGCTATTCGATACGCCGCGCGGAGCGATGGACAGTGGAACGTTTGAATGGCGAATGTGGAATTGGTGCAATTTTCCCGGCTATGGTAAATGCCTACGAAGCATTGGCACTATTAGGTTATGCGAAAGATCACCCCAATCGGGTGCAATGTAGAAAGGCGTTAGAAGGTCTCCTGGTTTTTGAAAATGAACAGGCTTGGTGTCAACCCTGTACGTCGCCTGTTTGGGATACAGTGCTAACGGGATTGGCACTGCAAGAGGATCCCGAAATGGACCAAAAGCCCGTGCGAGCCGCCCTGGATTGGTTATTAACGAAACAAGTAATGGATGAACCTGGAGATTGGAGGGATAAACGTCCGGCACTAATGGGGGGCGGTTGGGCATTTCAGTATGCCAATCCGCATTATCCTGATTTAGATGATACGGCAGCCGTTGCCTGGGCGCTTGCACAGACTCAAATACAGACACAAGCAGACGTCTTTGAAAGCTACCAGCAAGCGCTTGATCGGGCTGCAGGCTGGTTGGTTGGAATGCAATCAAGTAACGGCGGTTTTGCAGCATTTGACGTAGATAATACCTATCATTATTTGAATGAAATTCCTTTTGCCGACCATGGTGCATTGATTGATCCGCCTACCAGTGATGTAACCGCACGTTGTGTTGGTTTATTCGGTCTGTATGGTAAGTCGCGTCATCAGGAAGTCCTAAAGCGCGGTATCGAATTCCTATTTAGTGAGCAGGAAGCGAATGGTTCTTGGTTTGGTCGTTGGGGGACCAACTATATTTATGGTACATGGTCTGTACTTGAGGCACTAAGACTGGCAAAACTGGATGTGAATCATATGTCGATTCGGCGTGCAGTGCAGTGGTTAAAGTCGGTACAGCGAGAAGATGGTGGTTGGGGTGAAACTAATTATTCTTATTTTGACATACAGCAGGCTGGTCAATTTGAAACCAGTACATCATTTCAGACGGCATGGGCGCTTCTGGGTCTAATGGCAGCAGGTGAGGTCGGGAGTGAAGCGGTGCGTGCGGGCGTAGATTATTTGTTGCGCAATCAAACATCAGATGGTTTATGGGAAGAGCCATGGTTCACTGCGCCAGGTTTCCCGCGTGTTTTTTACTTGAAATACCACGGATATTCTAAATATTTTCCTACATGGGCGCTTTCGCGTTATTACTATTTAACCAGAAAAAGTAGTGTATGAGCGATTGTGTTGTGGGCATTGTGTCTGCACTAAAGTCGGAAGCAAATTGTTTGACTAAGCAGCCTGCCCCACTTCTTAAAATTGTTAGATTGGCGCCGGGCACTCATTTTTGTCTCGGTGGAATGGGAAGTGGTGCAATGAAAGCGTCAGGCATGCTGCATGAAAATGGCGCTCGTGCACTGATTAGCTTTGGCGTCGCGGGGGCATTGGACAAAAATTTAATGCCTGGAGATTTAGTCTTACCTGAGAAAATTTATTTTAAGCGTACAAATTTGCCCGTCAATTTGGAGTGGCGTAAGCGGGTATCAGAATTATTGTCTTCTGATATAACTGTTATCGGAAATACATTAGCTCATACGCAATCACCTCTATTTACCCAGCAGGAAAAATTAAAATTCGGCGAAGAGACTGGTGCCTGTGCAGTGGATATGGAATCAGCTATTGTTGCTGAATATGCCATGCATCACAATATACCATTTGTTGCGATACGAGCGATTGTTGATCCGGTGAAATTTTCTCCACCGCAGAAACTATTAGGCGCAGTCAACCAGGACGGAACAACCCGCATAGTAAAATTGTTGCCATTAGTGTTTAACGGATCGGTTTCCATTAGTACGCTTTATCATTTAGCAATGGGTATGCAAGCAGCTTGTTCAACACTGAAAAAAGTGGTGGAGAGTGTTGGTTTAGACTTTACATGTGAATTACACATGAACCAAGATAGTAAACGCCCAATTTAGGATTGATTTGTTTCTCTGTGTGGGCGGATTGAGTTACGTGAAGTTGCGAAATTATTTATGCTAAACTCAACACGGGATTGAGGGTCGGAGTCAATTTTCTCTAGCGTTTCTATAACCTTGACACGCGGCGCCAGACCAGCAAAATTGGCGACCTGGATAGAAAGACCCGGCCGGGCGTTTAATTCTATAATCATGGGACCTTGATCCCGGTCCAGGACAATATCGACCCCTAAATAGCCAAGCCCGGTTATGCCATAGCAAGCAGAGGCCAGAACAAGCAGTTTGTTCCAGTGAGGTACAGTTAAATCATGAAAGGGCTTTCGTGTATCGGGATGATAATAAACAGGATTGCCGTATTGTACAGCATGAAGCGCTTCGCCAGTACCGATGTCAATACCGACGCCAACGGCCCCCTGATGAAGATTGGCCCTGCCGTCTGATGCGTGCGTGGCGAGCCTTAGCATCGCCATGATGGGGTAGCCTTTCATTACAATAACACGTAAATCCGGAATACCTTCGTAGCTATAATTGGCAAAAACCGGATCAATCTGTATAAGTGATTCGATCATAACCGAATCGGGTTTTCCGCCGAGACTGTGCAATCCGCTCAGTATATTTGAAACATGGCGTTCGATGTAAGGTAGCTTTACAGCATCACCACTGGGCTTATAGTAAAATTGGTGGTCGTGTTCGGTGATGACAAGAATACCTTTGCCGCCACTACCTTTGACAGGTTTGATGACAAATTGCTTGTAGGCCTCCAAAACATCTTTGAGTTGTTTAACGTCATGTTGGTAATGCAAGGTGCCAAGTAACTTCGGCACAGTTATTCCTGCTTGCTGTGCCAGGCGTTTTGTTTTTAATTTGTCGTCGACTAAAGGGTAAAGGTGGCGGGGATTGTAACGGGATACTAAACCAAAGTTTCGCTGGTTCATGCCGATAATGCCAATGCTTTTAAGCCGCTTAATGCTTGTCAGTAGCATTATCTTGGCCCATCGAGTGAAAACGATACAGCTCAGTCAAACGGTAGCCAGTATATTGACCTAAAATTAGGATCATAGCCAGATTTACCAGCATTAACTCAGGGAAATTGAAGGTCAGGTATTCGACGGTCCGGTTGGTCATGAAAAGATAAGCAATGATTGCGGTGAGCAGGCTGCCTGCGCCCTGAATTAATACTTCTCTTGGCCCGTCTTCTTCCCAAAGAACTGACATGCGCTCGATTGTCCATGCCAGGATGATCATTGGGAAGAAGGTTACTGTCAGTGCTTGGCTTAGCCCAATTTTATGACTGATAATACTTATACTTGCAATGATCGTAATAACAACGATAATGACTGCCGAGATTCGTGCGACCAGCAATAAATTCAAGCGTGACAAGTATGATCGAATCATGAGGCCGATGCCGACAACTGTGAGAAAGATGATAATACCTGTGAACAATGTGGTCTGAATCAATGCCAATGCGATCAGAATGGGCATAAATGTGCCGGATGTGCGAATGCCGATCAATATACGCATAATGACAACAACTAGTGCGCCGATCGGTAGCAGCAGAATCATTTTGAAAGCGTTTTGTTGCTCGATAGGCAGGCTATAAATTGAGAAATCAATAATTGATGCTTGCTCGTTAAGGTTACTGTTAACCACGAGACTGCGGGTTGAATGTGTGTTCTTAATAATTGAAAAAGAAACCTGGGAGTTAACCCCGCCAACAACATCGAGCAGTGATTGCCCGCCTCGCTGCCAGATTAGAAAGTTTTTAGGTTTGCCGCTTTGGCCGGTGTCTTGATTGAATAAAATCCACCGTTCGCCGTCATGAATTTCGACATAATTAGTTAGCGATTGCCGTCTTCGTCCATCTTCAAGAAAAAGGCCGCGTACTACTCTTGCGCTAATACCTTCAAGTGCCAGTATGTCTAAAATTAAATTGGTTTTGTGATCTTGACCAGCTTTATCATTGCGTAGTAAGCGCTGGTTTTGGTTAGGTGATTTAGAATTTAGCGTCTGAATCAACTCACGTGTAAAAATTTCTGAATTGGCTGATTTGGCGCGGACTTTTTCAATGAGTGTCAATGAGGCAGTCATGAATAACTCGTCCAGCTCAGGTTTTTGAGGCGGAACGGGTTCGTCCGAGGGGGGGATCTGGACAATATTGCCATGTTCGTACACACTTAAACGGTAATATGCGGTTTGGGCACCTTGAGCGGTTCGTTTGCTCCACTGGCCCCGTCGCTCGTTATTAGAAATTAATTCGCTGAAACCGTAATCAGACGAAGCAAAATCTTCTTCCATGAAAGTTAAATGCGGTTCATCGGGTGGTAGTGCAAACGAGACGATCACCGGGTCGCCCTGCGCCTGAAAATCTATTTTGGCCTCAATTGTCCATACAAACTTTTTGTCATCAGGCATTAGTGGAAAACCCAATACCAAATGTTTATATAGAATTAATCCGATGCCGACAAACAAAATCAGTATGACGGCTGAATACAATCGGGTGTCTGTTTTCATTATTACTGAGTATCGAGCGTTGCTTTGGGTTGGGTGAATTGTTTGCCTACATCAACAACCGCCAGATCGCGCAGAAGATTTCGACCTATTAATACTTGTTGATTGAATTTGCTGCGATTGACAAGAGTGAAGCTGATGTGTTCGTCGATGTCTCCAAGTTTTACGCGTAATCGAACGATGGGGCGGCGTTGCGATTCTGTCTTGTGTTTCTTGATTTTGGTATGACCGCGAACCCGTCGCACTATTTCCATTTTCTCTTCTGTCTCCGGGTGGATAATATTGAATTTGATGTACGGTTTGCCGTCACGTTCAAATTCGACCATATCAAGCGCATTCAGCGAGGAGGTTTGTGCTCCCGTGTCGATCCGGGCGCTAATATTGATACCGGGAGGATCAAGATATACATATTCCAGCCCGCCCAGGATTGTTATGTTATCTTTTTTTTCTTTTGGTTGTGCATTCGTGTTTGTATTTGCTTTATTAGTAGACTGAACACTAGTTGGTGGACGGGGCTTGCGGGATGAGTCAACGATTTGTTGTTGGCGCTGTAGTTGCTGATCTTCCAATTGCTTTTTTTGTTTTAATAATTCGGAAAGCAAGGTGACCAGTTCCTTTTCTCGTACACTAATGGCTGCCTCACGGGCGTTTAGTGTTTCTTCACGTCGATTTAATTCATTAAGACGTGCTTCCACATTACTATGCTGTGAGGGTAATGCCGAATGGGATGTACTGTTGCTCGGAATGGTTGAGGGTGACTGACACCCTGCTATAAGAATTAAACCAGTAAACAGTGAGCAGTATAAAATTGGCTTTAACGGAAGAAATTTAATTTTAGTATAGAAAGACATGTTAATAACTTGATTGTAGTATTATAACAAGATCGCCATAACCGCTCTGTAAACGTTGTCTTGGCAATGCAATTTTTCGATTATTGTTTTTGTCTCCAACTGCGTGTGCAAGTTTCAGATTAAATCTCGATATTTAGGCTATGGGTAGTTTAATTCGACTGTCAGCGTTTCACTGTTATACGAACAAATATTACGATGAATTTCCAGACAATGAGACGTGATTACGATCAAATAGATTCCCGGCAGTAGATTTCTGGTATCAAATTCAAATTGAAAGTGACCTTGTTTGTCACTTGGATAAGACGTTTCTGCGATAACAACCTCATTTTCAGTGGTGACCTGAAAATTCAGCAAAACATCAGCTGTAGGTTGGGCGTTATAGTCTACCCATCCGTTTATCACAATTTTCTGACCAACTTTGTACTGAGTAGCCGCATTCACGACAATCGGCTTTGAAATGTGCGTAGCACCAACGCCGGTACTTGCCAAGCATACCAGAAGAATCAGCAGGCAAATGGTGATATTTTTTTCTCTGAACACCATAGGAAAACAGGATTACCGTAAATTATCAATGAAATTTGATTTTGTTATTTAATGATTTCATTTCTAAAGAAAATTGAAATTAGCGGTGAGCCTCTGTCCAGTACACGATACCAACCAATATAACAGGTGTTGTCAGACAATACCAGCGCAACATTTCCCATGCTTATGCAGTAAAATTAGTTGAGCAATGTTTGGCGCGAGACGTCATTTATTTCTTAGGCAAGAATAAATCTGTAATTGTTCCTTCAGCAATTTCAGCTGCGAAAAGCACTGTTTCGGATAGTGTAGGATGAGGATGAATTGATAAGCTGAGGTCTTCCATATCTGCACCCATTTCAAGTCCAAGTACAGTTTCTGCGATTAATTCTCCAGCGTTTATGCCAACAATACCGGCACCTAGAATACGGCGTGTTTTTTTGTCCAGAATGAGCTGTGTCATACCTTCATCTCGTGTCATGGAAATTGCTCTTCCACTTGCTGCCCAAGGGAAAACAGATTTTTCATAGTCAAGGTTTTGCTGTTTAGCTTCCTGTTCGGTTAATCCCATCCAGGCAATCTCAGGATCGGTGTAGGCTACTGAAGGTATGGTGCGCGCATCAAATTTGACGTTATGTCCGGCAATAATTTCTGCCGCCAATTTACCCTCATAGGTTGCTTTGTGGGCAAGCATAGGGTTGCCGATGATATCGCCAATGGCGTAAATATGAGGAAAGTTGGTGCGTAATTGAGAATCAACCTGAATAAAGCCTTTCTGGTCGATTTGGATACCGATGCTTTCAGCGCCAATGCTAAAACCATTGGGCTGGCGTCCAACCGCCATAAGAACGCAATCATACGTTTGTGGATCAGGCGCGTTTTCACCATCAAAGCTGACAATCAATCCGGATTTCTTTGCCTCTATTCCTGTCACACGGGTTTGCAGATAAATCGCTTCGTAACGTTTCATGAGGTGTTTTTGCAGTGGCTTGACCAGCGCTGCATCTGCATTTGGAATAAGTTGATTCATAAACTCAACAATACTGATTTTACTGCCCAATGCAGAATAGACTGATGCCATTTCCAGGCCGATGATTCCGCCGCCGATAACCAGCATATGTTTGGGGATTGTATTAAGCGCCAATGCACCTGTAGAGTCAATTATGCGAGGGTCGTCGTAAGGTAAGCCGGGAATACGTGTTGTACTTGAACCAGCAGCGATAATACAGTTATCGAATGAGATCGTTTTTGTGCCTGACGAGGTATCAATTTGCAGCAAATGCGGTGTGGCGAATTTTCCCGTACCCTGAACAATGTCAACCTTGCGTTGTTTTGCTAATGCCATCAGGCCTTTAGTAAGTTTGTCGATAACGGATTTTTTCCATTTCTTTAATTGGTCTAATTCAATCTTGGGTTTGCCGAAAGTAACGCCAAGACGCTTTCCTTCCTCGGATTCTGTAATAATTTTAGCTGCATGAAGTAGCGATTTAGAAGGAATGCAGCCGACGTTTAAGCAAACGCCGCCTAGGGTAGGATAGCGTTCGATAAGGATAACTTTTTTGCCGAGATCGGCAGCGCGGAACGCTGCGGTGTAGCCTCCGGGCCCGGCACCGAGCACAACAACTTCAGCGTGAAGATCGCCCTTTGACTCGGTACTTTGCTCATGATATTGCTGTTGAGTATCCGTTGTCGTTCTTTTTCGCTGGCCTTGTTTCTCTTGTGCTGATTGTGGCGTCGACTGAGATTCGGCTTTTTGCGTTATATTTTCTTCCGGTGGTCTGGCGTCCGAAGGCGTTTCTGATGGAGTTTGCTTTTCGAGTTGATCGGAGATTTCCAGAGTTAGAATAGGTGTGCCCTCCGAAACCTTGTCGCCTATTTTTACCGAAATGGTCGCTACAGTGCCTGCCTGAGGCGACGGTACTTCCATGGAAGCCTTGTCGGTTTCCAAAGTGATCAGCGACGATTCTTTTTCGATTGTATCTCCGGGTGAAACGAGTATCTCGATTACGGATACGTCGCTGAAATCGCCAATGTCTGGAACTTTGATGTCGATAACCTGAGCCATAAATTGAATTGAATCGCTGGTTTTAAATTTGAATAAGTTATTATTGTCTAATCTGCCCGTCTCCAAGCACGATATATTTTTGGCTGGTCAGGCCCTCCAGTCCGACCGGACCGCGCGCATGAATTTTGTCTGTGGAGATCCCGATTTCAGCGCCGAGACCATACTCAAAACCATCTGCGAAGCGTGTCGTAGTGTTGACCATTACCGAGCTGGAGTCTACTTCACGCAAAAATCGGCGGGCATGCGTATAATTTTCTGTAACGATAGCGTCTGTGTGTTGTGAACCGTATTGGTTAATGTGCTCAATCGCCTGATCAAGATTATCGACAATGCGTATACTTAACACTGGTGCAAGATATTCTGCCGACCAATCTTCTTCCGTAGCGGCGTGTATGTTTGCAGTAAGAGCGCATGCGGCGTCATCACCGCGGAGTTCGACACCTTTTGCATGATAAATGCCAATAAGTTCAGGTAGAATCTCTGCGGCAACAGATTTGTGTACCAGAAGAGTCTCCATCGTATTACAGGTACCAAAGCGTTGTGTTTTGGCATTGTCGGCAATTTTGATGGCCTTGGGTAAATCGGCCAGTTCATCGATATAGACATGACAAACCCCATCAAGATGTTTAATGACGGGTACTCGGGCTTCATTCGAAATGCGTTCAATTAACCCTTTGCCACCTCGCGGCACAATGACATCGACAAAGCTTTGCATGGTAATCAGTTCTCCAACAACGGCACGGTCCGTCGTTTCAATCACCTGTACTGCAGTTTCTGGCAGGTCAGCTTTAGACAAACCTTCCCTAACGCATGCCGCAATAGCTTGATTGCTGTAAATTGCTTCCGAGCCACCACGCAGAATAGCTGCATTACCTGCTTTAAGACAGAGTCCGGCAGCATCGGCTGTTACATTTGGGCGTGCTTCATAAATAATGCCAATAACGCCGAGAGGGACGCGCATCTTACCTACCTGTATCCCTGTTGGACGGTAGCGGAGTCCGCTGATTTCGCCGACTGGGTCGGCAAGTGAGGCAATTTGTAACAGGCCGTCTGCCATATTCACAATACTTTTCTCAGACAAAGTCAACCGATCGATCATGGCCGGTTCCAGTCCTTTTAGTTGTGCATTATCCAGATCCTTTTTGTTGGCGGAAATCAGCTTTTTCTCATCTCGTTTAATCGCATGCGCGATTGCCACCAGTGCCTGATTCTTGGCAGCCGTTTCGGCTTTGGCAATTAATCTAGAGGCGGCGCGCGCTTCTCGACCAACAGATTGCATGTATTGCTTAATATCGGTGATGCTCATGGATGGGTCGTTGAATTGTGATATTGAAGTTTCTTCCATTATAGTACAACACAAGCTGAACAGCCGTTCAATGTGAACGTCAGGATTAAATTTTGCTATGTGGTTTGTATGCAATAGAACGTATATAGGGGCTTAAACTTCCAGACAAAACGGTTGATCTTCGGTTTGCTGATGAGTGGAAATAAGGCTATGATCCGACTGTGCAGGACATTAAAATCGCAAGCGGAAAAGTAAAAATTGTTTGGAAATTGACTCTTGGCAGTACGGTTTATGGTAAGTGAATTGTTTCGGTTGTTTTTATACATTATGTAATGCATTTATTGTTAACGTAGGGGTTTAGTATTTTCTGGTGCGATATCGCCGAGAGACTATGAATCAAAATTGAAGGTTATTCATTTGTATAAATTTCTATTTATAGTTTAAGTGTAATTCCATCATAATGCCTGCTGATAATTTAATTATTATTTCACGTAAATATGCTTAAATTTTATGGTTACAAAAAGTGCAATACCTGTCGAAAGGCAGAGAAGTGGCTGTCGGAAACGGGTGTCGCTTATGAATTTGTCGATATTACCGTGAATCCTCCGTCTGCGGCTGATATTGCTGCGATTGCCGATTTTGCTAAAATTCCCTTAAAGAAGATGTTTAACACGAGCGGGATACAGTATCGTGAACTGAAAATTAAGGAAAAACTGCCTGCATTGTCCGAGCGGGAAATCTTGGCTTTACTCTCTGGTAATGGCCGTTTGATTAAACGGCCTCTTGTTACTGACGGGTCACATGCAACAGTTGGTTTCAATGAAAACCAATTTGCTGAGATTTGGAATCGGTAAGTATCTTCGTAATCAACAGATTTGTTTCAACACCATTTCCCGCTACATTCCTGGTGATGTTTTATGACAAATGACTTGACTTTGGTTGTCAAGGTCGACTAGCCTGTGGGTTACAGCGAGAAAGGCGCTTGGGGAGGAGTAGAGCGTTGTTGTAAAAATAGCAGTACTAATTAATTAGTAT
>JAUIIB010000043.1 GCA_030431985.1 Gammaproteobacteria bacterium | reverse complement strand
GCGTTAAATAAATATTGGATTGTGTTCGTCACGGTTATAACGATACAGAATGGATATAAGTTAATAAAGCGAATAAATATGAATATATTATTCGTAAAAAACGAATAATAAAGAAATGGTGAATTTCATGCGTTGATTTTGTGTAATTTTCAACATCCCATACCAGGAATGCTATTGAAGTGATTTGATTAAGATCAAAAAAGCTTCAACTAAATACTGACTAGAACCGAGTTGAATTTAGAAAAATGGTATATAGGCTCATTTGATAGAGTACGAATAGTAAGAATTTCTTCTGTTGTCGAGGAAACTCTAAGCAATATCTAAAGTGATAGGATTGATTATGCGTGTAAATATACCGGTAACGAATAACGAGAAAGTAATGCAAGACGGTGAATTTCTGGTTTCGAGAACGAATACAAAAGGTGTAATTACTTATGTTAATCAGCAGTTTATTGATATAAGCGGATTTACCGAGCAGGAACTAATCGGTCAGGCGCACAATATCGTTCGACACCCGGATATGCCCCCGGAAGCGTTTGAGGATTTCTGGGAAACATTAAAACTAGGAAAACCCTGGAGTGGTGTTGTCAAAAATTGTAGTAAAGACGGTTCATTTTATTGGGTTTATGCCAATGTCACACCACTCATTGAAGAAGGTAAAGTAGCCGGTTATATGTCGGTACGCAGTAAACCAACGCAGGAGCAAATTCAGGCAGCAGAAGCACTCTATGATGAGATGCGCAATGGTGTGGCTAAATTTAACATCATTCGGGGAAACCTGGTTGAAAAGAGCGTGATCGGCGCAATCAAGAATCGGTTCAGACTAGTCAGCATTCGTACTCGCATTATGCTGCTACCGTTACTGGCTTTAATGGGTTTTGTCATGCTCGGTATTCTCAATTATTCGGGTTTAGGCCAAGATAATACGTTGTTAGCAACGAGTGTTGTTGGAGGAGGGATACTGCTGCTGATGATTTTTGCAGGAATATCATTACATCGTACCATTATACGGCCACTTTCGACAGCCAGTGATGCGCTGAGGAAAATGGCATCGGGTGATTTCACCAGCCAGATTGAGATCACGAATTACGACGAAATCGGTAATGTCATAGAGGCTGTGAAATCCATGCAAATCAGGGCGGGCAATGATTTAGCAGAAAGTAAACGAATGATCAATGAAAATCAAAAAGTCATAGATGAACTGAATAAATCTAAAGCAGTGATTAATGATATGGCCGAAGCTAAGCGGAAAGCCGATGAAAATCTACGTATCAAGAATGCGCTGGATCAATCGCTTTCCGCTGTGATGATTATCGACGTGACAGGTACGATTAATTATGTCAATGGTGCAATGCATAAAATGCTAGATATCGGTGAATCGGAGATCGCAAGGGAAATAAAAGGGTTCAAGGCTTGCAATATCATGGGAAACAACATTAATCTTTTCAGCCCGGGGAAGCGTTTGATAGGACAAGCTGAGCCACTTAAAGTAGAAATAAAACTGGGTGACCGGTATTACGTACTGGCATTGGTTCCGGTAACCGATGAAACGGGTGAACAAATCGGTGCCGCCATTGAATGGATCGAACGTACCGCCGAATTACGGGTTGAGCAAGAGGTTTCGGGTATAGTGGCTGCAGCAAGCAAGGGTATTTTTAGTGACCGTTTACTTTTAGAAGGTAAAGAAGGTTTTATTAAGCAGCTGGCAGAGGGTATCAATGGATTGATGGAGACAAGCTTTGTAGGTTTGAATGATGTAACGCGTGTTTTGAATGCTCTGGCAACTGGAGATTTAACCAAAAAGATCGAAAATGAATATGAAGGGATCTTTGGACAGTTGAAGAATGACGCTAATGCTACCGTTGATAAACTCGTTGAAATTGTTGCAAATATTCGTTCAGGTACAGAGGCGATTAATGTTGCTTCTCAAGAGATTGCATCGGGTAACGATAATCTGTCACAGCGTACAGAGGAACAAGCTTCCGCTTTGGAGCAAACCGCTTCCAGTATGGAAGAACTGACCTCCACAGTGAAACAGAATGCTGGCAATGCCGATCAAGCCAATCAGCTTGCAATTGATACTCACGACAAGGCAGTTAAGGGCGGAAGTGTAGTAGATCAGGTTGTGGCTACAATGTCTGAAATCAATAGTAGTTCGAAAAAAATTGTTGATATCATCAGTGTTATCGACGGTATTGCATTTCAGACCAATATTCTGGCGCTTAATGCGGCAGTGGAAGCGGCACGTGCAGGGGAGCAGGGGCGCGGCTTTGCAGTAGTGGCCACTGAGGTGCGAACCTTGGCACAACGTTCGGCAACTGCCGCAAAACAGATAAAAGAATTGATTAACGATTCAGTCAACAAGGTAGATAAAGGAACTGAACTGGTCGATCAGGCAGGAAAAAACATGAGCGAAATTGTGCAATCTGTAAAACGTGTCACCGAAATCATGTCGGAAATATCTACAGCTTCACAGGAGCAGAGTTCCGGCATTGTGGAAATTAATCAGGCGGTGAGCCAGATGGATGAAATGACGCAACAAAATGCAGCGTTAGTTGAAGAGGCTGCCGCGGCTTCCGAGGCGATGATTGAACAATCGAATAGTTTGGTGAACACGGTGGCAATTTTTCAACTCGGACAGGAAATCGCACAAAGGCGCAGTGTTAATCCAGCAGAGCGCCGTAGCTCAAACCGTGCGGTGAATGTGGATCGGTTAAATAAATCCTTTACACGTGACGCTTATAAAGCAGCTGTATCCCAATCAATTAAAACAGGAAC
The DNA here is from genome assembly GCA_030431985.1 of Gammaproteobacteria bacterium. Classification (GTDB taxonomy): domain Bacteria; phylum Pseudomonadota; class Gammaproteobacteria; order Burkholderiales; family Nitrosomonadaceae; genus Nitrosomonas. The sequence goes on along the minus strand of JAUIIB010000043.1, from coordinate 17,965 downwards.
GGATAATAACGGGTGGACTGAATTTTGATCATGACAGACTTGTCGGTTGCATCTGGAGGGTTTGTGTAGGGCGGGGCACTTTTAGTTTTTTCAGTTCACAGCTGAAACTAGCAATCGTTGACTCGTTTGTCAGTTACCATATTGTGAGTTGTGCGCAACTTCTTTTATAGCTGTAATTTGCAACACCTTGTTACAATAACTTGATCGCTGCATGAGCCGGTGAAAGAATGCCAAATCAAAATAAAAGCTAATATGTGAGGGTCTTGCCTTGAATGACCAGAGCATTAGTAATCAAACCTTACCGGATGGATTGGGTGAGTTGGGTTACGTGGATATTCAAAAAATTTTAGCCAAAGCAATACATCGCACGTTTAAAAGCGGTGAAATCCTGATTCGGCAGGGTGAAATTGGCACAAGTATGTTCATTATTGTGTCTGGGCGTGTACGTTTAAGTATATCGAAGATAGATGGCGGCGAGGAAATCGTTAATATCTTGCAGCAGGGCGACCATTTTGGTGAGTTGTCTTTACTCATTGGGGGACGACGTGCGGCCACGGCTACGGCTGTGATGGATACAACAGTTCTGGAAATTTCCAAGCGGGATTTTTATGAGTTGACAAAAACATCGCCAGAATTTTCGATTAAACTCAGTCGTACAATCGGAAAGTGGTTGCTGGGTACGCAATCGCGAAAAAATACACGTCATAAGCTGAGTGTTATCGGGCTGGTACGCACTACCGAATTGACCGGTATGATCGTACATTCAATTGCATATTTTTTTGCCGATAAGCAAAAAAAGATTGAAGTATTCACAGACCGATTCTCGTTCTGGGAATTAACCTCGCATAAAAACAGTTTTCCAGTTCATACACTAAATCCCGCCGTTGATAATTCTGAATTTCTGAGCAATTTAACGGCTGCAATTAAACGTAGCGATCATGTATTTGTTGATCTTTACGGTGGAAAAGTGACTGCAGAACTCTTGTTGCAGTGTGAACGCATTTGGTGGTTTATCGAACAGAACACTTCTACAAATGAAGCATTTGCCGGTTTGGCAAAAAATATCCTTACACAGCAGCCGGAACTGAAAAACAGGATACAGGCTGTTTGGATACAACCGAAATCCTATAATCTGGCCGAAAATTTCTTATGTGAAATCCCTACAAATTTAACAGCGGTGGGATGTGTTTACAGTGCGTTTAACGAAGCGGTCCGCCCAGCGGATCTTGCACGCCTGTATCATATGGCTAGAGGCGTGCATTTGGGGCTGGCACTGGGTGGCGGTGGTGCGCATGGTTTGGCGCATATCGGTGTAATCTCTGCGTTTGAGGAAAACGGGATTTATTTCGATCGTGTAGCAGGAACCAGTGCTGGTGCGATTATCGCAGTTGGACTGGGCGCCGGTTTTAAGCCAAAGCGTTTGCTGAGTTTATTTAATAATGAAATGAAACCACCCTGGTTCATGGATTTTTTTCCCAAGGCGAGTCAAGCGCATTTGTGGGCATTGTTTCGTTTTGGGTTGATTGAACATCGGTTGCGTAAATATTTAAAAAATCTTAGATTGGAACAATTATTAATGCCAGTGCATACGATTTCAGTCGATTTAATCAGCGGTCAGGCGGTTATTCGCTCTGAAGGAGAAGCTGTCGGCAGCGTACTTGAAAGCATTAACTATCCGGTCTTTAGTAAGCCGATCTGGCGTGACGGTCTTGCGCTGGTTGATGGTGGGGTTTTGATCAATGTGCCGAGTTCCGTTTTGCGACAACAGCGTGCCGATTATATTGTTGCTGTCGATGTCGGTACAAAGCTGCATCCCCAGTTTGGTGATAATACCGCGCAAACCCCTGAGAAGAAAATAAAACAGGTGGGTTATCTTTCCACATTGAATCGTATTCTGGAGGTTAGTACGCATGAACTGGCCAAAATGCATATGTCAGAAAGCGATTTTTTGATTGCACCTGATACGTCATCCTTTCCATTTGCAGATTTTACACGCGGTGAGCAGCTTTTCGAAGTGGGTTATGCAGCAGCGCAGCAGATTATGCCTCAGTTAAAGCGGCACTATGAAGATTTTATAGAGACTGAGTAACGCAAATTAATCAAAAACACCTCGGTATTTCGAGGTGTTTTTGATTAACATTCAAAGGAAAGTACAACAAGAAAACAACAATCAAATAATCAATATGAACTTTTTAGATTATTTCTTACTACTATATAGTACTTTGCAATTTTTTTCAAAGAATAATCAGTACATTTTTCATCATTAGTATTCGTTAATCAATCAACATAATGAATTTATTGATAAAAAAATTTTATTATGAGGGTGATATGCATCGTTAAGATGTGTTAACTGATCGCTTGATTTTTTCAAATGATTGGCCGGATTAATACCATGGTGAAATTTTTTGTTGAAAAAAATTAAGAAGTCTTGTACATTTTTGTGAAATAATAAAAATTCTTCTTAATGAGTATAATAATAATGAAAACGATTGCAGCTTTGAGGAACTCGTCAGCTTCATTGAATCATTTCACTCTACATACCATTAACGCAGCCATCGACAGATACTTTGTTTTAATCTGCATCTTGTTGTTATTTGCGGGCAGTGTTGTTTCAAACATGGGCTTCGCAGCAGGCGTGCCGACATTGAATGAAATTGAGGTGCGCGCTAACGCGACGGAATTGATGGGTGTGGCCAATTCCGCAAGTGAAGGAACGGTTTTAAAAGAACAGCTTGATCGGCGCACGGTTTATCGTCCGGGTGAACTATTGGAAACCGTACCTGGTTTAGTCGTAACGCAACATAGCGGTGAAGGTAAAGCCAATCAGTATTTTTTGCGGGGATTTAATCTGGATCATGGAACCGATATCAGAATAGTCGTTGACGGTATGCTGGTCAATAAACGCTCACATGGTCACGGTCAGGGATGGGCTGACACTAATTTTTTAATACCCGAGCTGATTAGCTCATTGAAATATCAGAAAGGCCCTTATTACGCAGATCAAGGCGATTTTTCTTCAGCCGGCGCTGTACATATGGGCTATGTCAATAAGTTGCCGACCGGTATTGCGAGTTTTAGCGGTGGAGACCAGGGATATTTACGGGGTCTAGTGGCTAAATCTCATGAAGTGGGTGCCGGAGATGTATTATATGCTTTTGAGTTACTCAAAAAGAACGGGCCGTGGGTCAATAAGGAGAAATTCAAGAAATTTAATGCTGTTCTACGCTATAGCCAAAACACGGGCACAACCAAGTTTAACGTAACGGCTATGGGATACGGCGGTAAGTGGAATGCAACCGATCATATTCCGGAGCGTGCAGTCAGAAGCGGTCTTATTTCGCGTCTGGACACAATCGATCCGAGCGATGGTGGTGAAGCGCATCGATTCAGTTTATCAAGCGCACTCGAGCATCGCAGCCGTTTTGGTGTGACAAAAGTAAATTTGTACACGTTGCATACCAACCTTGATTTATTTTCAAATTTTACTTATTTTTTAGATGATCCGGTTAATGGCGATCAGTTTTCGCAAATTGACAAGCGTTTTCAAACTGGTTTTGATGTGAGTCATGCATGGGTGAATGATATTGCCGGATTCGCGTTTGAAAACAAAATTGGCTTTCAATACCAGAACGATGTCATTGATAATGGATTGTTGAAAACAAAGCAGCGACAAACGCTATCTACCACCCGCCGGGATAACATTTGGCAAAACAGTATTGGTCTGTATTATCAAAATACCGTACAGTGGTTGGAAAAATTACGGACGGTGACTGGTGTACGTAGCGATTTTTACTGGTTTGATGTCAACAGTAATTTGGACATTAATTCAGGTAAGTCATACGATAGCATGACTAATCCGAAGCTCGCCGTTATTCTTGGGCCATGGTTTGAGACTGAATTATATTTTAACTACGGTAGCAGTTTCCACAGTAACGACGCGCGTGGGACAACGACAGTTGTTGATCCCGCTACCGGGGAGCGGCTCGATCCGGTCAATCCTCTAGTGCGTTCAACGGGAATAGAAACCGGTCTTAGAACGGCGATACTGCCGGGCTTACAGGCTTCGCTGGCTTTTTTCCGTCTTGAGCTTGATTCCGAATTATTATTTGTAGGCGATGCTGGTACTACTGAGGCGTCTCGGCCAAGTACACGGGAAGGGATTGAGGTGTCTGCTTTTTATAAGCCGACAGACTGGTTGACGCTCGATCTGGACTATGCAATAACCAAGGCTCGCTTCTCCGATTCTGATCCGGCTGGGAATTTTATTCCACAGGCGGTACGCGATGTAGGCAAGGCTGCGGTTTCATTCGATAATATAGGACCATTCTATGGTGGACTGCAGTTTCGTTACTTTGGGAAGCGCGCATTGAATGAGGATAACAGTGCCCGTTCCAAACCCACAATCACTTTAAACGGTCAGCTCGGATATAAAATCGGTAAAAAAATTCAACTCGTTGTTCAGGCATTTAATATTTTGAATTCAAGGGATCATGCAATTGATTATTTTTACGCTTCTCGATTGCCGGGTGAGTCTGCAGAGGGTGTCGAAGACATTCATTTCCATCCGATCGAAACCCGTTCGATACGTGGTAGTATTATTGCCCATTTCTGACGAATCACATTGTTTTGAAATAGGCAGATAACCGCACAATTAGGCTATGATCAGTCTGTAACTCTTGGCTTGTTCCCACTCAGGTTTATACCGGAGAGTTTTTCAAAACTCTCCGGTATTGTAACGTTGGGGCCGTCTATTGGGCTAGCTCTTCACCGTTTCTGCTACTTTATTAAAAAGGTCGTTTTGGGTGGCCCTAAACAAGCCAGGGTATTTAGTACATCAGCGAATAGTTGGCGTCGATCGAACGAATATAATACTACCGTTTATATTAAGTGCATAAGAAAATTGGCGATATTGAGGTCGAGCTATCGTTCGCTGCCTAGTTTGAATTATTCCTTATGAATGACCGGTGTCTATGGGTAATCAGTCATTCAAACATTATTAGAGTATTAATGTACGCGGTGACGGCGGCTAAGGCTGAGCAAACCAGCTAATCCCAATCCCATTAGTGCGATGGTTCCTGGTGCGGGTACAGTAACTGTACCGACATCGCCATCGTGGACAGCCCATGCATGCCTGGAAAAGTTTTTATTAAACACATCGAAATCGAGAGGAGTGGAGAAACTGAACGCAAACGCTTTACTCGTGTCCTGTGCAAATTCCATTCCAGTCCAGAAAAAATTCAAGCTTGGAAGAGATCCAAATACGCCAGGTGTGGCGGCAGTAATGCCGTCATTCTGATAGAGTGATAAATACTCATCAACACCGTACGTACCACCTGAGGCTACCCTCCAGCCGGTAATGCCGCCAATATTTAAATTGGATACCGATGTAATCTGTTGATCCCATGCGCCGATTCCTGTCAAAGTCGGATTTGCCGACCAGGTAATATCAAGGGTTGTGTCGTAATAAGCCAAGCCGCCTAGTCTTGAGATGAGTGCAGCATTTGTTACCGATACAATTCCGAAAGTAAAGATAATGACGAAGAACGCGGTTCTTAGTGTAACTTTCATGTTCAGTCCTTTTTATGTTATCGAAATATCATAAGCTTCAAGTCCTTTGTATTAATAGCAAGAACCGTTCCATTGTTCAATAGTCAATTATTCTCAATGTGTTACAAATAGAGTATTCTAGGGAGAAACAATGGGTGTAAAATATTTCGACACTCAAGTCGGGTTCGATACTGCGGGGTGTTAACAATTAACTGAGTTAACTGATCACCATCATAACCCTTGACTACCAAAACATAGTCTACATTGAAATTTCCAAGCAAGGTGCTGGCCTTCCTTAGTCATAACGGCGCCACTCTCATCTATTGATGGTCTTTTAACGCCACTCGATTTATCGCTTCTGCAGTTATGAACTTTTGGATTCATATCTATACCAAATTATTATCGAAGTAGTATTTATTGCTACACTCTCTAGAGCGACATCATTTCATTGAGTAGTCAATATATGTTTAAATGAGCGGCGTAACATCGATTTTTTATTCATACAAACAACAGGAGTGACGTATGGCAAGAGCCAGTGCAAGACATATTTTGGTCAAAACAGAGGATCAGTGCAACGACCTAAAAAACCAGATTGCAGACGGCGCATCGTTCGGTGATGTGGCAGCGCAGCATTCGTTGTGCCCATCCGGCAAACAAGGCGGAGAATTGGGCGAGTTCGGCCCCGGCCAAATGGTTGAAGAATTCGATACGGTAGTGTTCAGCGCCCCTGTCGGTGAGGTGCAAGGACCCGTGAAAACGCAGTTTGGTTACCATCTACTTGAAGTAACCGAGCGGAAAGATTGATCGCTCCGATACAATTCAGTACAGTAAAATTCGAGGGAGCGGCAGGCTCCCTTTTTTATTTCAACATAGCATAGAACATGGATCGGTCATCTGAAAAAAATCACCGCCAGCAGGCTGTTAAACTGGCTTTGAGTTTTATCGCGCCGTATAAGCGGCAAATCGTATACAGTTTAGCCGCTTTGCTGTTTACCGCAACGATAACACTATCGATCGGTCAGGGTGTACGTTTGCTGATTGATCAGGGACTGGCAACGCACTCTAAAGATTTGTTGAGTTATTATGTACTGATTTTTTTGGGTTTGGTTTGCGCATTAGCCATTGGAACGTTTACTCGGTATTACTGGGTCACCTGGCTTGGTGAGCGGGTTATCGCAGATATGCGTTGTAAAGTCTTTAATCATTTAATTCATTTGCACCCGGGGTTTTTTGAGAACAATCGGGGGCTTGAAATTCAGTCACGTTTAACAGCAGATATGACGCTGCTGCAATCCGTTATCGGTTCGTCGATTTCGTTTGCATTGCGCAATTTTATTATGATGATCGGTGGTACCGTATGGCTATTCGTTACGAATGCCAAACTTACGGCAATCGTCATGATTTGCGTGCCTTTAGTGGTGGCGCCTATTCTAATTTTTGGTCGTAGAGTGCGTGGCTTATCACGACAAAGCCAAGACAAAGTAGCAGTAGTTGGAGCCTATGTCGGGGAAATTCTTGGGCAGATCAAAACGGTCCAGGCATATAACCATCAGCCTTTAGATCAACATAAATTTCGGGACTACGTCGAGGATGCATTTAACGTTGCAAAACATCGCATAACCCAGCGAGCGCTATTGGTAACCATGGTCATAATACTTGTGTTAGGAGCCGTGGGAGTGATGCTTTGGGTGGGCGGCATGGATGTAATCGACGGCCGAATCAGTGCAGGTGAGTTGGCTGCTTTTGTTTTTTATAGCGTTATTGTCGGTTCAGCTGTCGCATCCATTTCGGAGGTGATTGGCGAATTACAGCGAGCTGCTGGTGCCGCAGAACGCACTATGGAATTGCTGCATGCGCCGAATGAAATTGAATCCCCACTAATAAACAAAAAATTGCCCAAAGCTGTAGGTAATATTAATATTGACCAAGTATCTTTTGCTTATTCATCACGCCCTGATGTGCGCGCAATCGATTCGCTGACGCTGCATATACAAGCTGGAGAAATGTTGGCGCTGGTCGGACCGTCAGGTGCGGGAAAATCAACATTGTTTGATTTGTTGTTACGATTCTTTGATTGTCAATCAGGGCGCATCGTTTTGGATGGCGTTGATATTCGCCATCTGAGTCTTGCCGATTTGCGGGGATGTTTTGCGTTGGTTTCGCAAACGCCTGCACTGTTTTACGGTACTGTGTACGATAATATTTGTTACGCTAGGCCGGAGGCTTCTCATGAACAGGTTGAAGCTGCGGCGATGGCCGCTCACGCGCATGAGTTTATTAGTGCGTTACCGCAGGGTTATCAAACTAGGCTTGGTGATTTGGGGCAGGGGCTGTCGGGCGGCCAGAAGCAGCGACTGGCAATCGCCCGGGCTGTTTTAGCCGATGCGCCAGTACTACTGTTGGATGAAGCGACCAGTGCACTGGATACACAAAGCGAATATTACGTACAGCAGGCACTTAAACAATTAATGATTGATCGAACGACGTTGGTTATCGCGCATCGCTTGTCAACTGTGCAATCAGCGGACCGCATAGCAGTGTTGAATCAAGGCAGTCTTGAGGCGCTGGGTACTCATGCAACGTTGATGTCAGAAAGTCCGCTATATGCGCAATTGGCCGCTTTGCAGTTTCAAATTGACTTACAAAATACCTGAATTAAGCATTTTCTTTGCATTTTCATATTTAGTGCTATTCGATAAATTACTAAAAGACTCAATCAGTTGAATTAAGTTGAACCGGGTTGTGGCTATCATTTTTGCATTGACTGACTATGCATATCAGTATAGAATCGCGCTTTTTTTAAGCGTAGAGATATATCAGGAACAGGTCCTGCTCCAGGATAAATGGGAAGCCGTCTTGGATAACAGTTCAGTTAAGCCGTTTGTAATCGTTCTGCGCTGGCAATTGTACGTAACAATCGCCGTTGCTGTCGCATTAGCATTGTTGTTGGATCTGCCGAGTGCTTTTTCAGCTTTTTTGGGTGGAATGGTCAGTATTATTTCATCGGTGGCGTTTACAATAATCGTTTCACGCCACAGAGGTTTTACTGCTGGAGGAACGATAAGAACCGCGCTCAGAGCAGAGAGTGTCAAAATTTTTTTGACGATAATTCTGTTGTGGGCTGTGTTCAAAGTGTATGACAATGTCAATGCTGTGGCGTTCATTGGAACGTTTATTTTGATAGTCATCATGCAGAGCATGGTTTTGTTTGTATCAGATAGCAAAAATACAAATCATATAGATTAAAAGGTTACAGTAATTTACTACATTAACAGGTAGCGCATGGCAGCAGACACAGAACTTACACCAACAAAATATATCGACCATCATTTGACCCACCTGACGGTTCAGCTTGATGAAGGCTCATTCTGGACTTTGCATGTGGATACACTGGTGACATCTATCTTGCTTGCAATACTTGGAATCGGGTGCGTTTGGCTTGTCGTGCGTAAAGCAACGCCGGGAGTGCCAAGCAAGCGACAGGCGTTTGTAGAGCTCATGATGGAGTTTATCGACAACGAGGTAAAAAACACTTTTCATGGAAACAGGCACGTGTTTGTTGCGCCGACTGCACTGACTATTTTTATCTGGGTGCTATTAATGAACACTATGGATATCTTGCCAATTGACATTATGGCCTGGGTAACCGAGAACGTTTTTGGCTTACATTACTGGAAAATCGTGCCGACAACAGATGTTAATACAACATTTGCATTGGCGCTTTCGATCTGGTTCCTGATGATTTTCTTTAGCGTAAAAGTCAAAGGTTTTGGCGGCTGGATGCACGAATTGTTTTGTACGCCGTTTGGAAAGAATCCATTATTGTGGATTTTAAATCTGCTCTTTAATTTTATTGAATATGTTTCCAAACCCTTGTCGCACTCATTGCGTTTATTCGGTAATATCTACGCGGGAGAAATTATTTTTCTTTTGCTTGGCATGTGGGCTGCTACGGGTGTTGCGGGCACGTTCTTTGGCGCCATACTGGGCGCAGGTTGGGCGATCTTCCATATATTGATTGTTACGTTGCAGGCGTTTATCTTCATGATGCTTGCAGTGGTTTATATTTCGATGGCGCATGAGTCGCATTAATTAATATTTTTTATTTACAAGGTCTTTAATCTTAACTAAAGGAAATAGGCATGGAGAATTTAGAGTTTTTAGCATTGATTCAGGCATACACCGGAATCGGTATTGGTTTGATGATTGGCTTGGGTGCGGCTGGTGCTTGTATCGGTGTGGGTGTGATGTGCAGTCGTTTCTTGGAAGGCGCGGCTCGTCAGCCGGAAATGATTCCAACTTTGCAAGGTAAGGTGTTTTTGTTGCTGGGTTTAACTGATGCGTCATTTATTATTGCAGTTGGCTTGGCAATGTTGTTTGCGTTTGGTAATCCATTGTTGGCGGTCATTCAATAATTATTTTTTGTTTAGAACCAATATGGGTTGGTCATGGATATTAACTTCACATTAATTTCTCAGGCGATAGCTTTTTCAACATTTATCTGGTTTACAGTTAAATTTGTCTGGCCGCCTTTGTTGCGCGCGATTGAAGAGCGTCAAAAAACGATTGCTGATGGCTTGGCAGCCGGAGAGCGCGGTAAACATGAACTTGAGTTGGCGAGTCAGCGCTCTTCAGAAATTCTAAAGGAAGCCAAGCAACAGGCGTCTGATATTATTCATCAGGCGGAAAAACGTGCGGCAGAAATGGTTGAAGAAGCTAAGCACACGGCAAAAGCGGAAGGCGAACGTATTATTACTGGTGCAAAAGCCGAAATAGAGCACGAAGTGTTTAGTGCAAAAGAGATGTTGCGTCAGCATACTGCTGAGTTGGCAGTGGCAGGTGCATCCAAAATTCTGCGCAAGGAAGTCGATGCGAAAGCGCATGCCGAATTGCTTGCATCAATTGAGGACGATTTAAAATAATGGCTGAAGCAGTAACGGTCGCACGACCCTACGCCGAAGCGGTATTTAAAATGGCGGCAGCTAAGAATGATTTAGCAAACTGGTCGAAGATGCTGAATAGTGCAGCAGAAATTGCTCAATATGATCAGATCAAGGTGCTGATTGGTAATCCCGTTGTTTCAGGTGAACAATTGGGCAATTTATTGATAGATGTTGGAAAGGACGAGTTTAATCAGGAGTGCCGCAATTTTTTAATAATGTTGGCGGAAAACGATAGAGTCAACGTTCTCTCGGAGATTAGTCGATTATTCGAACAACTGAAAGCACATCATGAAGGAATGCTTGAAGCAAATATTGTTTCAGCATTTGGTATGGATGACGAGCAGCTAAATAAATTGGTTGCCGACCTTGAGCGTAAGTTCAAGCGAAAAATAGATGCTAAAGTTCAAGTGGATCCAGAATTAATCGGTGGTGTTAAAGTAGAAGTTGGCGATGAAATATTTGATGCTTCCATTCGCGGCAAACTAGAAGCTATGGCTATTGCCCTTAAAAGCTAGGAGTTAAAAAAGAAATGCAATTAAATCCATCCGAAATCAGTGAACTGATTAGAAATAGGATAGAAGGCCTTGCTGAAACAGCAGAGGTTCGCACACAAGGAACCATTGTTTCCGTAACAGACGGTATTGTTCGAATACATGGCTTGTCAGATGTTATGCAGGGCGAGATGCTTGAATTTCCGGGGAATACTTTCGGTCTGGCGCTTAATCTGGAGCGGGATTCCGTCGGTGCGGTTATTTTAGGTGCATATGAGCATATATCAGAGGGTGATACGGTTAAATGTACCGGAAGAATTCTGGAAGTTCCCGTAGGGGAAGGCTTGCTGGGACGTGTTGTTAATTCGCTTGGGCAGCCGATAGACGGAAAAGGCCCCATTACATCCGAAAGATCAGAGCCCATAGAAAAGATTGCACCTGGTGTTGTGTGGCGTAAGTCTGTAGACCAGCCTGTTCAAACCGGATTGAAATCGGTGGATTCCATGGTGCCTATCGGGCGTGGCCAGCGTGAATTGATTATTGGCGATCGCCAAACGGGCAAGACTGCCGTAGCGATTGATGCGATTATCAATCAAAAAGGTCAAGACATGCTGTGTATATACGTGGCTGTCGGTCAAAAAGCATCGTCAATTGCTAATGTGGTGCGCAAACTGGAAGAGTTTGGTGCGATGGAATACACCATTGTGGTAGCTGCGACAGCGTCTGAATCAGCTGCAATGCAGTTTATTGCGCCTTATTCCGGTTGTACAATGGGTGAATATTTCCGGGATATCGGCAAAGATGCGTTAATCATTTATGATGACTTGACGAAGCAGGCTTGGGCGTATCGCCAGATATCGTTGTTGTTAAGAAGACCACCTGGTCGCGAAGCTTACCCAGGTGACGTGTTTTATTTGCATTCTCGCTTATTGGAAAGAGCGGCTCGGGTTAGCGCAGAATATGTGGAAAAGGAAACAGATGGTGCTGTAAAAGGTAAAACCGGCTCATTAACGGCTTTGCCGATCATTGAAACTCAAGCTGGTGACGTAACGGCTTTTGTGCCTACAAATGTTATTTCGATTACCGATGGTCAAATTTTCTTAGAAACCGATTTATTTAATGCCGGTATTCGTCCCGCAATCAATGCGGGTGTTTCCGTTTCGCGAGTTGGTGGTGCCGCACAAACTAAAGTGATTAAAAAACTGGGCGGTGGTATTCGTCTAGCATTAGCGCAGTATCGTGAATTAGCGGCATTTGCACAGTTCGCATCGGATTTGGATGAGGCAACGCGCAAACAGTTAGATCGCGGTAAGATGGCGACCGAGCTAATGAAACAACCACAATATGCTACTTTAAGCATTTCTGAAATGGCATTAACTTTATTTGCTATTAACAATGGTTATTACGATGATATCGAGGTGAATCGTGCGTTAGCTTTTGAGGCTGCATTAAAAAGCTACATTCGCGGACAGCATGGATCAATTTTAGAAAAAATTGAGAGTGCTAAGGAACTCGACTCAGAAACTGAAAAACAGTTGGTAGCAGCGATAGAAGATTTCAAGAAAAACGGGACGTACTAAGCGATGTCAGGCAGCAGAGAAATACGCAATAAGATAAGAAGCGTAAAGAATACTCAAAAAATTACGCGGGCTATGGAAATGGTTGCTGCATCTAAGATGCGCAAGGCACAGGACCGTATGAAAAAAGCCAGACCTTATGGTGAAAAAATAAGAAATGTTGCCGCGCACATGAGTCGTGCGAATACAGAATATCGCCATCCTTTCTTGATCGAGCGCGATACGGTTCAGCGAACCGCTATTATCGTGGTGACATCTGATAAAGGATTGTGCGGCGGACTGAATACTAATGTACTGCGACGCGCATTGAGTGAAATGAAAGCATGGCAGTCTGAAGGCGAAGAACTCGAAGTATGCTGTGTGGGAAATAAGGGCCTGGGTTTCATGTCAAGGATGAAAGCCAATGTCATTTCCCAAGTGGTTGGGTTGGGTGATACACCCGATATGGAAAAATTGATTGGTGCTGTTAAGGTTGTTCTTGACGGCTACACCGAAGATCGGTTTGACCGGGTTTATATTTTCTATAATCGCTTCATTAACACCATGAAACAGGAACCGGTTATGGAGCAATTATTGCCGCTTAGCGACGATAAAATGAAAGCAGACCAAGATGCAGATGAAAAAGCATCGAGAACGGGTTGGGACTATATCTACGAGCCTGAAGCCAAGCCGGTTATTGATGACATTATGATTCGTTATGTCGAAGCCCTGGTTTATCAGGCTATTACGGAAAATATGGCGTCAGAACAATCTGCGAGAATGGTGGCGATGAAGGCTGCTTCGGATAATGCAGGTAATGTCATTGATGAATTAACCCTCGTTTATAACAAGTCACGGCAAGCGGCAATTACGAAGGAATTGTCAGAAATTGTAGGCGGTGCAGCAGCGGTTTGAATATAAAAGAATTTAGGATAAAACGATGAGTCAAGGAAAAATTGTTCAGTGTATTGGTGCGGTGGTTGACGTCGAATTCGATCGTGAATCCATTCCAAAGGTTTATGATGCGTTGGTGATGGATGGTTCAGATCTAACCTTAGAAGTTCAGCAACAACTCGGAGACGGTATTGTCCGTACCATTGCCCTGGGTTCTTCTGATGGATTGCGTCGCGGTATGATGGTCAAAAATACCGGTTCAGAAATTTCCGTTCCAGTTGGGACTAAGACATTGGGTCGCATTATGGATGTGCTGGGCAGGCCCATTGATGAAATGGGTGATGTTGGTGCTGAAAAAACCATGTCGATTCATCGTGAAGCACCTGCCTTTGATGAATTATCGGCTTCAACGGAATTGCTTGAAACTGGTATTAAAGTGATCGATCTGATCTGTCCGTTCGCTAAGGGCGGTAAAGTTGGATTGTTTGGGGGTGCGGGTGTTGGCAAGACTGTTAATATGATGGAGCTCATTCGTAATATTGCGATTGAACATAGCGGTTATTCAGTTTTTGCAGGTGTAGGGGAAAGGACGCGTGAGGGTAATGACTTCTATCACGAAATGAAGGACTCCAACGTTCTTGACAAAGTTGCGCTGGTTTACGGGCAAATGAACGAGCCTCCTGGAAACCGTTTGCGTGTTGCGCTTACAGGTTTGACGATGGCAGAGGCTTTCCGTGATGAAGGTCGTGACGTGTTGTTCTTTGTAGACAATATATACCGTTATACACTTGCCGGTACAGAGGTATCCGCATTGTTGGGTCGTATGCCTTCGGCGGTGGGTTATCAGCCGACACTAGCTGAAGAAATGGGTCGTTTACAAGAACGTATTACGTCAACCAAAACAGGGTCAATTACTTCTATTCAAGCTGTTTATGTTCCTGCGGATGACTTGACAGATCCATCCCCGGCAACAACATTTGGTCACTTGGATGCTACAGTGGTGTTATCTAGGGATATTGCATCACTGGGTATATATCCTGCTGTAGATCCACTGGACTCCACATCTAGACAACTTGATCCGTTAGTTGTGGGTGAAGAGCATTACAATACAGCACGAGAAGTGCAGCAAACACTACAACGCTACAAAGAATTAAGAGACATTATTGCCATTCTAGGTATGGATGAATTATCTGCGGAAGATAAAATGGCTGTTAGTCGTGCACGCAAGATACAAAGATTCCTGTCTCAGCCATTTAACGTTGCCGAGGTTTTCACGGGCTCTCCTGGTAAATATGTATCATTAAAAGAAACCATCAAAGGATTTAAAGGCATTGTTTCAGGTGATTATGACGATCTTCCCGAACAGGCATTTTATATGGTTGGTGGTATTGAAGAAGCCGTTGAAAAGGCAAAATCGATTCAATAACAAAGAGTAAATAAATTGATGGGTACAGTGTTTCATCTGGATATTGTAAGTGCTGAAGAATCCATTTATTCAGGGCCGGTTGAATTTTTAGTGGCTCCAGCGCAAATGGGTGAAGTCGGTGTTTATCCGCGTCATACGCCAATGTTGACAAGGATTAAATCGGGCATGGTGCGTATCAAAGCGCAATTAAAAGAAGAAGAGTTGGTCTATGTATCAGGCGGGATGCTTGAGGTGCAGCCGGACGTTGTAACGATACTTGCGGATACAGCAATTCGGAGCCATGATTTGGATGAGGCAAAAGCAATAGAAGCCAAAAAAGTAGCAGAAGAAGCAATGAAGAATCGTGCATCTGAACTGGATTATGCAAAAGCACAAGCAGAATTAATGGAAGCGGTGTCTCAACTGGCTGCAATCGAAAAATTAAGAAAACGCAGACATTAGTACAGTTTTGAGAAAATACAAAAAGGGCGACAATTAGCAGTCGCCCTTTTTTTGTACTAATGAGTAGTACAAATGATGTAAACATTCTATTTCGTGGATTAAATCCTTTTATTTAATATATTATGGTATTAATTCAGGTTATATTCAGTTGGCGGGCTAATAATTAGAATGTTTTTTATGCAATTGGTTTTTTGATTGTTAATAGAAGAGTTGATAATGAAGTCCAAATTGAACGTTGTGATTTTAGCTGCAGGTGCAGGTAAACGAATGCATTCATCCTTGCCAAAGGTATTACATGTTCTAGCAGGAAAACCATTGTTAGCACATGTGATTGCCTTGGCAGAGCGTTTATCGCCCGAGAGTATTTGCGTTGTTGTGGGGCACGGCGGTGAGCAGGTTAAAGAAGCTTTTTCTGAGACGAATTTGATCTGGGTTGAGCAGAAGCCGCAGCTGGGCACCGGGCACGCTGTTTTGCAAGCGCGGCCATATCTAAATCAAGATGGCAAAACATTGATACTCTATGGCGATGTGCCGTTAGTTAGTCCGGAATCTTTGCAATCGCTGATTAATGCGGCTTCTGATGATGCTTTAGGCATTTTGACGGCTACTCTTGATGACCCTTTTGGCTATGGCCGGATTGTTCGTGACGAAAAAACAAATGCGATTTGTGGGATAGTCGAGCAAAAGGATGCTGATACTCAGCAACAGGCTATCCAAGAAATTAATACGGGGATAATGATCGCTCCGAATGCGTTTCTGCATAAATGGCTGCCCAAATTAGAGAGTAATAATGCCCAGCAAGAATATTATTTAACGGATATCGTCAAAATGGCGGTTGACCAGAATGTTCCGGTAACATCTGCATCGGCTACAGACCAATGGGAAATCTTGGGTGTAAACAGTAGAACACAATTAGCGGGCTTAGAGCGCATTTTTCAACGTAATTATGCCGAAAAATTGTTAGAAAACGGTGTAATGCTAATTGATCCGAATCGTACCGATGTGCGGGGTGAATTAACATGTGGTCAGGATGTTGAGATCGATGTGAATTGCGTTTTTGAAGGTACAGTAACGCTCGGTAATAATGTAAAAGTCAACGCGAATTGCATATTGAAGAATGTTACAGTGTTAGAAAAAACGATTATTCACCCGTTCAGTCATATCGAAAATGCGAAAATAGGTGCCAATTGCCGTATTGGGCCTTATGCAAGAATTCGCCCGGAAACACAACTTTCCGATCATGTCCATATCGGTAATTTTGTAGAAGTCAAAAAGAGCCGGATAGCATCAGGCAGCAAGATAAATCATCTCAGTTATATCGGGGACTCGCTCATCGGTCAAAAAGTCAATATTGGCGCGGGCACGATTACATGTAACTATGATGGTGCATTCAAACATCAGACGATTATCGAGGATAATGTTTTCGTGGGTTCCGACACGCAGCTTGTTGCACCCGTCAAAGTGTCTCAAGGTACTACGATTGGAGCGGGGTCGACTATAACCAAGGATACACCGGAAAATGAGCTGACACTATCACGATCAAAGCAAATCAGTATTTCGGGATGGAAGCGTCCATCCAAAACAACGTAAACGTTTATGTAACAATAATTGAATTACACGTACAAGGAAAAAGATATATGTGCGGAATTGTTGGTGCTGTTGCAAAAAATAATGTCGTTCCTGTCTTACTTGAAGGTTTGTTGCGGCTTGAATATAGAGGGTATGATTCAGCCGGTCTCGTGATAGCCAATCAGGGATTACAGCGATTGAGGACTGCCGGTCGTGTAGCCGAACTGCAAAAAAAGACGAATGAGCAAAGTACGAACGGTCTGGCGGGCATTGCGCATACACGTTGGGCAACCCATGGAGAACCGTCAGAACGTAATGCCCATCCTCATTTTTCCGGAGAAGAATCCAGAATTGCAGTGGTGCACAATGGCATCATAGAAAACCATGAAGTGTTGCGCAGACAGCTCATATCAAGAGGGTGTCAATTTGAGTCGGATACAGACACGGAAGTCATCGCCCACTTGGTTGCCTTCCATCTTAAAAACACAGCGGATTTACTGAAGGCGGTTTGTTCGTCAATATTGGAACTGCAGGGTGCGTATGCGATAGCTGTGATGGAAGAAGCGAATCCAGACAGAATTATTGTGGCTCGGAACGGTGCACCGTTACTGCTGGGATTGGGTGAAGAGGGTATTTATGCAGCTTCAGATGCATCAGCATTGTTAAAAACTACCCGTAATATGATTTATCTTGAAGAAGGTGATGTTGCAGAGTTGTACAACAATCAATACCGCATTTTTGAATGCTCGGAAGATGGTTTAGGCAAAATCGTTCAGCGTCCTATTCATAAAAGCGATCTGGATAGCGATGCGATTGATCTGGGGCCTTATGATCATTTTATGCAGAAAGAAATCTTCGAACAGCCAAGTGCAGTAGCAAATACACTGGAAATGGTGTTTAACGTGCAGTCCATTTCTCCAGGTTTATTTGGTAGTTCTGCGGAGAACATTTTCCAGCAAACGGATAGTCTACTTATTCTTGCATGTGGTACGAGTTACCATGCAGGGTTGGCTGCGCGATACTGGCTCGAGTCTATTGCCGGCGTGCCCTGTACAGTTGAAATAGCCAGTGAATACCGTTATCGTGATCCCATAGCGA
>JAUIIB010000042.1 GCA_030431985.1 Gammaproteobacteria bacterium | reverse complement strand
TCCGTCTTAATATTCTTCGCCGCTAATTCGGCTATCGCTTGTAGTTCTTTGTTCTTCATCGTCTGTTTATCCTTTCCCATATCCGGGGTTAATGATAAACAGTTACACAGAATTTGTTACAGTCTCCCGGAAGCGGAAAAACGATATTTTTATCACTACAATTATTCATGAAAGCAGAGATGTAAAACGTCATTTATGAACCCGGAATATTACTTTATGCTAGGCATATTGTAATATTTTTCTTCGCCATTCCCTAAATCTGATTGCTAAAACATTGCATATCGACAGCGCAATGCTATCAAAACATTACCGGATTACCCATAATGTAATATTGCCTTTCTAAAGGTTTGCCATTCAATACAGGTTTTCAAACCGTTCTTCCGTCTGTTTCTTTAATGCATCTAAATGATTAGAGACTTCATCACTGGTATAGTATTTTTTCTTTTGACTTTTGATATTTGGTATAGGCGCTTTGCTTTTTTCCAATTTCCGCCAATCTTTTTCATTATCCTTCATGGCAGAGGCAAGAATAAGCTCTACTAAATATTCTACAGGTGTATGTCGAATGTTTTGAAGAGATTGAAGTTTTTTAGCGGTTTTCTTACCCATCAAAATCTCAATTTTTATTGGCTTGTCGATAGGTTTAAGGTTTTCAATCTGTGCTTCAACTAAAGGAGCAACTTCTTCATAGCTAATATTGTCCAGATCATTACACAACTCCATGCAAATATCCTGAATGATCTTCATTTTTTGTGTATTCGTATCATTAAGTGCGCCTAAACAGCGTTGCAGAAAAATGAACTCTGACGAAACATCCCGATAGCCAAGCTGGGATGCTTTTTCAAATTCACGCCGATCAAGGCATATATCAACTTTTCCCAGAGCTTCTTTAAGTTGTTCAACGGCCTGCGCAACACCTAAAACATCACCAAAAAATCTTTCGTTAACTTCATATATTTCTCCCTTTTTCTGAGAAATAGATTTTTCGATACATTTCTTTCTGTTCTTACTCACGATGCATCAACCCTATCTAATTTTTCAGGTGTCAAACGATAGCCCGTAGCATTCATAATTGCTGTTAATACTCTCAAATTTAGGGTTTCCCTGCTCAGATAGTGCTTTTTGAATACCGTTGCGCGTAATACCTGTTTTTTGAACCAGTACAGAAACACCCTTTATACGGACAATCATACGCAACTGAGCTAGTAGCGCAAGTATACATGCGTCTTTCACATACTCTTCAAAAGTTGTTGTTGCAAGATAACCGTCAATTTCATCAGGATGATTACAGTAATATTCCTCTGAAACATCGTCCAGCGTTCTATATGAACGTTTTTTAGCCATTGTCTTTATACTCCTTCCAATATTCTTTAGGCGCCTTGATATCTTTATCTTGGCTGTTCTTGTCACAACCACATAGCAACACCGCAATATTTTCGGTATCTTCTCCGAAATAAATACGGTATCCCGGCCCAAAAAATATGCGAAGTTCCGAGACACCTTCATCAACTGGTTCAGAATCACCGTATAAGCCCACCGCCAATCTATTGCCTTCTGCCGTATACCCTATCGAGGGTAAGTTTGAGAACACTTGTTTCAAAACCGGAAAATGTCGCAAATCCTGTGAATTCGTATCGCTAAAATCATGGCACACTTTTTCTACAGGAAGAACCATGAGCGTGTTCAAAGATATTTTATTGATACTGAGAGATATGCCAGATAGAGTTTAATATTTTATACCATCATCATATTAATATTGCTTGTATGGCTATATGCATCAGCTACAGCAAAGTAAGCTATCACTTAGCAAATCTCTCTTTTCCTTGTAATAATGTTGATCGACTGGTAACATGTTACTATAAGGAATAATAGATATGCCTTCAAAAACACCATCGGAAAAAATGCAAGACTACCGCGCCCGGCTGCGTGCAAACGGGTTGCGGCCAGTGCAAATATGGGTTCCCGACACACGTGCCAAAAACTTTGCTGATGAAGTGAGACGGCAATCAATACTCGTGAGTGACCGCACCAGTGAAAATGATGCACTTGATTTTATTGAAACCGTAGCGGATATGGATCATCCATGAAACGCGGGGATATTGTCGTAGTCTCTGCTTCTGGTGACTATGGAAAGCCAAGACCAGCCGTTATTGTACAGTCTGATCTGTTCAATGAGACACACGCCAGTATTATTGTTTGCCTGCTGACCACTGATATTCAGGATGCGCCATTATTCAGGCTTGATATTAAACCATCCGGTGAAAATGGATTGAAAAAACGCTCCCAAATCATGATTGATAAGATTGTGGCTATGCGGCGTGAGCGTATCGGTTTCACGATCGGGAAAATTGATGATGATGCGCTTATCCGCGTTAGCCGTTCCCTTGCCCTATTCCTTGGGTTGGCGCAGTAAAACCGGTTAAATTTTCGATGAAAGTTGGAGAGTTCTTATTTGTACTAACAATAGTAAATGACTCAGAGCTGAAAGCCAGCAACTTCTATTAAACCTGATGTTGTACCCACCAGCGTTAGCTCATCTGTCACCGCTGAGTAAAAGCATAAACTATCGTCCTTTTCTCCGGGCACAATCCGCAGGTACTTTATCGCGGCATCGCCAAAAATCAATTTGCCGCGCTTATGGCTGCGATCAACTTCAACCTTAGACGGATTTAGTACTCGATTCGCCTGACTTAGTTTTTTCTTAAAGGGATTAGTGCGGCTAAAATCGCACCAAACGGATAAAACTCATTGTAATCACCGTCATTTTGACATTGCATTCGCAATATCAAAACAAGTTTTCATAAAATTGCTGAAGTCCTTTCCATATATGTCAGTTTCTTTTAATTTCGTGACAAGCCCATTCATATCAATTCAAGAATTATTGTTGCGATATTAAGAACAGTTATTTGCATAACCATCTGTTTATTCCAAATCACATAACCAGCAATAATATCCCCAACTTAATTGTTAATTAAATATTCAAAACAGGAGGACAATCATCATGACAACATCGACAGACACCATTTCGACCCGCCAGAACGGCTAATATTCATCACATCACAAGGAGATTTCAATGAAATTATTTAGCGAATTACTTGCACGTATTTTTTTGGGCCAGATATTTGTTCTGGCCGGTTATAACAAAATTAGCAGCTATGAAAATACCCAAGGTTATATGAATGCCATGGGTGTTCCTGGAGAACTGCTGCCTGCGGTTATCTTGCTTGAAATTGGAGGTGGTTTGGCGCTCATCATTGGTTGGAAGGCACGCTGGGCGTCAATCGCATTAGCAGTGTTCACAATCCTCGCCGCAGCTCTGTTTCATCATGATTTTGCCGATCATATGCAGCTTATTCTATTTCAAAAAAATATTGCTATCGCAGGCGGTTTGATGCTACTGGCTATTTACGGTGCGGGAATATATAGCTTGGATCAACGCCTCCGATAAATATTGGATTTTGGTACACGATTATTGAGCGCCCGATTGAAACATGCCGGCAAACCTGTTTTGCCGGCTTTTATAAATCGCCATTTGCAGCGCCTCGAGACGCTCATCCTTAGATAATCCGGCGATTATTTTGACTGCATAAAAAAAGCGTGCCATATCCCCTTCCTGGAGCGAAAGCAGTGCCTTAAAACCCGGCAGCAGATGCGTATAAACGGAAACTGTTGCCAAACGTGCGTTGTTGAACGGCTTTTCAAACCAGGCATCAAAACGATCGAACTCCGCCCGCGATGATCTTAATAATGCATATTGCTCACGCAGATCATTAAAAATGTGTACCTTACCGGCGCGTTTTTGAGCATCGCTAACATCTGCTTTAAACAAAATCTCCAAGCGTTTGCGATGACTTAGAACGAGCGTATTGAATACCTTCTGTCGCTTTCGTCGTTCGCGATAAGCGTCGTACGCCTCGATAGCGTCGTTATGCACAAGCCAGCGCCAGATCCCTTCCTGCTCTACAAGTGTGGCAAACGATTCATTGAAAACCGTATCATCCGGCACATAGACAACCTGATGCGCCAACTCGTGAAAAATCAGGCGTGCAAGTTCCAGTTCAGAACGGGTAAACGTGTTTAAAATCGGGTCGCTAAACCACCCCAATGTTGAGTAAGCAGGCACACCGCCCACATGAACATCATACCCCGCAGACCGAAGTTGGTCTGCGAAACTTTCGGCATCAGTCTGCGAAAAAAAACCGCGATAACTGACACAACCGGCCTTTACAAAACACCAGCGTTTTAATCGAAAAGAAAACTCCGGGGTGGCAACAACATTCCAGACCGCATAAGGGCGTTCCAAATCTGCATAATAAGTGTAGCTACGATTATCCGGAAGTTTCAGCTCTGTGCTCGCAAACCGGCGCAAAGCCACAGCTTTATTCAGCACGCGCTTAAGGTCCGGATCAATATCGGCAAGAGATACCACTTTGCTGATCTGCTGTGAACGGCGCATTACGTCTATATGACCATTTACAGCCTGCGCATAATAAGACAGGTTAGCACAACCACCGAGCAACATAGCACAGGCAGCAACCGCAATGCGTCCTTTGTTCAACCATACATAGCAACCGCCGATCAATCGCTTGTTAATACACCACAACGCAATCATTTTTACCCATTTTACCTGACTACAAAAAATTGATGCACCACCTTTATCCGACCAAACCGTCTCAGCAAAATAGTTTAGAATATTAAGCTGAAAAGTACCTACTATAGCCTGCCATACAAAATCAGCAGGTAACAAATCACAGGGCCACGAGAATATTTATCCGATCATTTAGGAAATAATCCAAATTGCATTTTTACACAGTTTTTCGTCAATGAAATTTACTTTTCGGTATTGCCGAGCACGCGCAATCGCTCTACTTACTGCCACACTACTGACCGCATGTGCATTGGGCCCAGACTATAAGCGTCCGGGGTTAGAAATAAACGAACAATTCCGCATGAATCTTCATGAGGGTCAATCCATTGCAATGTTGTCCTGGTGGGAATTCCTGCAGGACGAAACGTTACATCAACTGATTGTCAGGGCTTTAATCAATAATCAGGATTTAAAACAAGCCATCGCATCAGTTGAAGAGTTTCAAGCACGCCTATATACCGCACGCATGGATTTTCTGCCAATGTTAGACGGCACGGTCAACGCACCCTTTTTCGGTAAACTGGGTGGATTTCCACGTGCTGGTTTTCCAACGGACTTCAACTATTTCGGGATGTCGACATTAAACTGGGAACTCGATATCTGGGGTAGAATTCGCCGCTCGAATGAAGCAGCATATGCCGACTTATTTGCCCGGGAAGAAAATCGCCGTGCAATCATCATCATGTTGATCAGTGCAGTGGCTCAAGCTTACTTTGATCTGTTGCAATATGATACGCAACTCAATATTGCCCGCAGCGCGTTGGCTTCTTGGAAAGAATCCGTCGAAATTTCGCAAGCACAGCTAAGAAATGGCTTAATCCCGCGCCTCGACCTTGACCAATTTGAAGCAGAGCGCGCAAATGCCGCCGCACTTGTCGCAGAATTTGAACGACTGACGGTACAAAAGGAAAACGAATTAAACGTACTCATGGGTAGTAACCCTTCCCCTATTCCAAGAACCCGGACGCTTTCCCAGCAATATGTTCCACCAGAAATACCTGCAGGACTTCCCTCGGAATTACTACAACGCAGACCGGATGTAGTTCAGGCCGAGCAGATGCTGGCAGCTGCAACTGCGCGAATCGGTGCAACCAAAGCGATGCGTTTTCCAAAAATCTCACTCACGGGTATTCTCGGTGTAGCCAGCCCATCGTTGTCCAATTTATTTTTATCGGATACCGATTTTGGAACAGGCGGTATAGGCCTTGCCACCCCATTGTTTAATGCCCGGATTCTTGGATTTGAACAACGCGCTGCTGAGGCTCAGGTTGAACAAGCGCTGGCAAGCTATAAACAAACCATTCTTACGGCGTTTAAAGAAGTGGAAGATGCGCTTATCGCGATACGTACAGCAAGCGAACAGCGAAAATCCAGAACACAACAGGTTAAAGCACTTGAATCAGCGCTACATGTAGCTGATTTACGCTATAAAGGTGGCATAACCAGCTACGTTGACGTATTGCTGGCAAAACGAAATTTATTTCAAGCAAAATTTTCACATACCGAAGCCCATCGCCTGCATCTGGTATCAATCGTGCAACTATATAGAGCCTTAGGTGGTGGATGGAGTCCCAATACTTATGGTAATTTGGAAAATCGTACAGTACATTAAAGTACCGCGGAGATAGCAGTTTATCGAATATCATGCTGAAAACACGAATATTACAAATCTTAGCTCAGTCAAAAATTGATCCCATTAATATACGCCTTTGGATCGTATCTCTGGGTGTTGGTGTGGCAATCGCGACTGGCTGCACTTCCGAAGAAGCACCGGAAACGCCACCGTTACCTCAGGTAGAAATAATTACCGTCACCGAACAAACAGTTCCGGATGAACCGGAATTTATCGGACGGACTGAAGCTTTTCGTCCGGTGGAAATCCGGTCTCAAGTCTCTGGAATCATCAAAAAGATTTATTTCACAGAAGGCCGTAATGTCAACGAAGACGATAAGCTCTATCTGATTGATCCCACCCCGTTCAATGCCGTTTATCAAGCGACAAAAGCCAATGTTGCACAACAACAGGCTCGTCTGGTACAGGTTAAGCAGAACCTTGCACGCGTCAAGCCACTACTCGAGGAACAAGCGGTCAGTCAAAAAGACGTTGACGATGCAGTGGCGGATGTTCTAAGTGCAGAAGCCGCACTCGACGCGGCAAAGAACGACATGGTTAAAGCCAAATTCGATCTCGACAATACTGTAATTACCTCACCAGTAAAAGGCCGGATCGGACGCAGTAATTTCTATGAGGGCCAACTGATATCGGCGCAGACAACATTATTAAACACCATTGACCAGCTTGATCCAATGTATGTCAGCATTAATGTTCCGGAAAGCTATATATTGCGCCGCCGTAAAGAGCTAGCTGAAAAAAAAGTTGAAAGACCGGATTTATATCAACTCAAAGGCGTCATGACATTTGCCGACGGCAGCGTCTACCCTGAAGAAGGTACATTGGATTTTGCTGCGGTACAAATACGTGCTGAAACCGGCACATTACAAGGTCGCTTTACATTTCCTAATCGAACTGGAAACTATTACCCTGGACAATCGGATTTCTTGCCGGGACAGTTTGTCAGCATCCGCCTTAAAGGCTATATGCGGCCTCATGCCATCTTGATTCCACAACGCGCCATCCAACATGGCGCCAAAGGCTCATTTGTATATGTCGTTGATAACGAAAACACCATTGAATTGCGGCCGGTCTCAGCAAGTATGTGGTATAACAAAGACTGGTTGATCGAGAGTGGCGTCGAACCAGGCGAAAGAATCGTTGTAGCAGGTTTTCACCGCGTACAACCCGGTATGCAGGTCGATGTCATCTCCACGATGGTGGACGACGAAAAAGATCATCCGGTTACACAGGACGTACCATGAATCCACGCTTTTTTATTGATCGTCCGATTTTTGCGTCCGTATTATCTATCCTGATTATCGTTGTCGGCCTGGTATCAGCCCAAAAGCTCCCGGTAGCGCAGTTTCCGGAAATTACGCCGCCAATGATACAAATCGAAGCGGACTATCCGGGTGCCAGCGCTGAAGTAGTTGCCGAATCAGTCGCAAGGCCGATTGAAATTCAATTGCCGGGCATTGATAATCTGCTGTATTACGATTCTACCAGCACGAATGACGGTCATATGGTCATTCGGCTGACGTTTGAAATCGGTACAGACATCGATATCGCGCAGGTACAGACGCAGAACCGTCAAAAACTGGCCGAGCCTCAATTGCCGGAAGAAGTGCTCAGGCGTGGCGTTACAGTAAAAAAAATGTCACCCAATCTGCTTGCTGTAGTTGCATTGAATTCTACAGACCCGAGACACGATCCGGTTTATATCTCTAACTATGCTTTAATCCAGGTACTTGACAATATCAAGCGCCTCCCTGGCGTAGGCGATGCGCTGGTATACGGAGCACAAGACTATGCCATGCGATTGATACTTGATCCGGTACGAATGGCACAGCTTAATGTCACGCCGACAGAAATTGCGAATGTAGTGCGTGAGCAAAACCGGGATTTTCCAGCAGGCAGGATAGGACGAGAACCGACCGTTAAAAAAACCGAATTGACCATTCCCGTTATTACCAAGGGGCGCATGAGCGACGTCAAAGAATTCGAGGAAATGATTATTCGCGCCTACCCGGACGGTTCCATGGTGCGCATACGTGACGTGGCAAAAGTGGAACTCGGCGCGCAATCCTACGATCTGGAAGGCCGCTGGAATGGCATTCCCAACACATTTATTCTGACTTTTCTTTCACCCGGCGCCAACGCGCTCGATACTGTCAAAAGAGTACGGGATGAAATGGCTAAACTGTCGGCCGGATTTCCGACAGGCATGGCATACGACGTGCCTTACGATACGACAGTCTTCATTGACGCTTCTATCGAAGAAGTTGTTCATACACTGGTTGAAGCGGCAATATTAGTCATCTTAGTGGTATTTTTGTTCCTGCAAAGCTGGCGCGCGACACTGATACCCGCAATCACTGTACCGATCTCATTGATTGGCACGATGGCGGGTATGTATGCACTTGATTTTTCTATTAACACACTCACATTATTCGGCATGGTCCTCGCCATTGGCATTGTTGTCGACGACGCGATTATTGTTGTCGAGAATGTCGAGCGCAATATGACTGAAGGCGGCCTTTCTCCCAGAGCCGCCGCAATAAAAGCTTTGGACGAAGTAACAGGTGCAATCATTGCTACTGTATTGGTCCTGGCCGCAGTGTTTATTCCGGTCACTTTTCTTGAAGGTATAACCGGGCAAATGTATAAACAATTTGCCATCACGATTGCCGTATCGGTCGCAATCTCAGGTTTTGCCGCACTGACATTAAGCCCTGTACTTTGTGCATTGATACTCACACCGAAGCATGGTGAAACAAAGGGATTCTGGAAACTTTTTAACAACGTATTTGGCTGGCTGCAAGTACGTTATGTCGACACGGTGAGCCTGGTACTCAAACGACCCATCGTTTCACTGACCATTTTCTGCCTATTGATTACCGTTATACTCGGCATGTTCAGAATTATTCCCAAAAGCTTTCTACCTGAGGAAGATCAAGGCTATTTCATTACAGTTTTTCAGTTACCCGAAGGTGCTTCAAAATCCAGAACGGTAGAAGTTTTATCAAGAATTGAAGATTATTTTCAGTCGATTCCTGCCATCCATTCAACGGATGTACTCGCGGGGCAAAACTTTGTATTCAATACGCGAGGCACCAACCAGGCCACTATGTTTGTACCGCTGCACCACTGGAACGAAAGAAAAGATCCTGATTTACAAGCTTCAGGACTTATCGCTGCAGCATTTCAGGAATTTGCCAAGATTCCCGATGCCTTAATACTTGCATTTAATCCACCTGCGATACGCGGTCTGGGTTCTACCGGAGGCTTCTCACTCCAGCTACAAGACCCGACGGGACGAAATTTTGCCGAGTTTGCAAATACGGCGCAAGCTTTCGCGGCCAAGGCGGCTGAAAATCCGGCGATCGCCGCTGCCAACACGAATTTTCGTATCAGCACGCCGCGACTTTTCGCACATATTGACCGTGAACGGGCAAAGTCGCTGGGTGTACCGATATCAGACGTTTTCGATACCATGCAGGCTTATTTCGGTAATTTATATATTAACGATTTCGTTAAATTTGGCCGTGTCTACCGTGTACAAACCGAGGCTCCACCGGAATACCGATCAAGTCCTGAAGATATCAGCAAAATTTTTGTTCGCGCTCAGAACGATGCCGAGCAGACAATGATCCCGCTTGACACCATTGTTTCAACCAGCTTCAACAGCGGTCCCGATCCGGTTACGCATTTTAACGGATTTAATTCCGCCCTCGTGCTCGGAACCGCAGCGCCGGGCTATAGCTCCGGCCAGGTTATCGAAGCGCTGGAACAACTGGCTGAAGAAATGCTCTTTCCACAGGATTACACAATCGATTGGGAAGGCTTGTCATTGCAAGAAAAGAAGGCCGGCGGCCAAACTGTTCTCATATTGGCATTCGCATTGCTTATGGTTTTTTTGGTATTGGCCGCACAGTATGAAAACTGGTCAACACCTTTTGCGGTAATTCTCATTATTCCTTTTGGCATTCTAGGCGCATTACTGGCAATCTGGATTCGAGAACTCAGCAATGATATTTATTTCCAGATTGGTCTCATTACTTTGATTGGACTGGCCGCAAAAAATGCTATCTTGATCGTGGAATTTGCCAGTCAGCGATACTCTGAAGGCCTGTCGCTGTCGCAAGCTGCGCTGGAAGCCGCACGCTTGCGTTTCCGCCCCATCATCATGACATCGATGGCATTTATACTGGGCATCTTACCGCTAGTGACGGCATCCGGAGCAGGTGCCGCTAGCCGCCATGCGATTGGAACGGGCGTATTTGGCGGCATGCTCGCAGCCACTTTTTTAGCCATCTTTTTCGTGCCACTGTTTTTTGTGATTACAGCAAAGCTATCACACAAAGCAAAACCGCTCGACTAACAATATAATGGCGCAACACTGAAGTAGGTTGTCACAAAATTTGATACTTGGACGGCTTCTAACCATTGCGCTTTATTTTTTGATATGAGTTCAGTAAGATGCGCTAAAAATCTGCTGCTATTTACTCCCAGAATCCAGAAATAGTAACTAATAGTTTTAGGTTATCGCTAAAATCTAGACACGTCAGCCACGCAAAATAAAAGAGAGATTATTAAAGACAAAACACCAGATTAATTTTACATAAAATAAAGAAATCAGTGACAATAGAAGAATTCAAGATTACTGATAAGTATTTTTAGTGAGGGCGATGTAAAACCGATTTCATGAGGATATAACAATCAAGAAACTGGAACTTTCGAGTCAACCGAATCTTGAAATACTTGACCAAGCTGAAAGGTTAGTGCCTTTCTATTTGTTTTTATCGGCTTGTATTTCAAGCAGTATTCTTGTCGGTTGGACGATACCAACAGTAGGTGAGCAATTCCCTGCTGGATGGTCCTTAATGAAAGCAAACACAGCATTGTGTTTACTACTCTGTACAAGTGTACTTACCTTACTTTGGTACAAGCATCACTCGCTAACTATCAGAATCGTGTGTAAATGCTTTGCTACCTTGGTTATTATCATAGCGTGCATAGCACTTTATGAACACAAAACTGAATATCACGTGAGTTTCAACGAGCTACTTGCCCCAGACCATCTCTCATCGCAGCCCGGGCTAATGGCGATCCAAACAGCTGTTGCCTCTCTAATCCTTGCTCTCACAACCGTAATAGACTGCAATCAAAAACGCCTGCTCGGTCACTTCCTTGATTTCTTAATTATTTTACTAATTTGGATACTTTGCACGTTAGTTTTAGGTTATCTATATGAAACCTTCCCTTTGACTGGCCAATCAAATGATGTCCGCACTTCGCCGCATACCGTCCTCTGTCTTGGTCTTTTGACATTCGTACAGATTACCCGCCGAATTCAAAATGGCCTCTTTGCGCCATTTATCAGTTTAGGACTTGGTGGCCATATCGTCAGAGTTGTCTTCCCCAGCGCGATAGCATTCATTCTCTTTACTATCTATACCAGCATAACAATATTCGCTGCTGAATATCCAGTAGCATCAAGCACGATAGTAATCGTGTCATCGAGCATTATTACCATCCTTTTTTATATCATTCTACTACTCGGCAAGCATGTTAACTCAATTGAATCCAGCTTACGCGAGGCATCAATCATAGATGAGTTAACGAAAATTAAGAATTATAGAGGGTTTATATTTCTGGGCCGACAGGTGCTTGCCAATGCAAAGCGTTATAAATTGCCAATAACCCTAGCCTATCTAGATGTAGACAATTTAAAAATGATCAATGATGAATTTGGACATGAATCTGGCTCCCAAATATTATGCAAAATCGCATCCCTGCTGAGCCTAACTTTTCGAGACGCTGATGTTATCGGCAGAATAGGTGGCGATGAATTTTCAATTCTGACTAGCGGAGTTAACTCGGACCTCGCAATCCCCTTGACTCGCTTCGAAAATATGCTCGAGCAAATCAACCAATCCAAAAATGAACCGTACCAGCTAAGCTGTTCTATAGGGGTAATCACTATAACCGCCCACGACAATTTATCTATAGAGCACCTTCTATCAAAAGCAGATGCCGAAATGTACAAAGTAAAAAAGAAAAGGCATAGTTAAACTCACATTACCGATTAAGAAATGTCTCGTAAACTTTCAATAACGAGAGAAACATTTACTCTATTTTCGCGTCTCCCAGGAAAACTCATAACTCCAGGTGCTACAAAAATTTTGTGAATAGATATTTCTTTATGTATAGAGGTTTGGCAGTGCTGTTTTGTTTTTATTACGTACACAACTCGGGCTGTACTGTGGCAGATCGGACAATAATTTCGCCAACTCCTCTCCGTCCCAGTTTTTATCGCGATCCAGATACAATTTACGATTTAGATTTGATAATGCGGTACGAACAGCGGCATCATCCAGCCGTAACGCCAATGCATCCAGTCCACGCGGGGGCGATTCCGGCCAGTGTATTGCCGCCCATTTGA
This sequence comes from Gammaproteobacteria bacterium, assembly GCA_030431985.1. GTDB lineage: Bacteria > Pseudomonadota > Gammaproteobacteria > Burkholderiales > Nitrosomonadaceae > Nitrosomonas. The sequence continues at coordinate 8,713 of JAUIIB010000042.1, read as the reverse complement.
GCAAATAACGCCGTGCTTGTTGCGGATTATTGTCCTGACAAGCGGCAAGAAACTGCTTGCGGGCTTTTCGGATGCTTTCAGGCACATTTCCTGAGGATTTCTCAGGTTTGTTTGCTTGTAACGGGTGATGATATTTACGCCATAATAGCGCCAATAACCCCAGCGTAATAAGCCATAGAATAGCGAGCATGATCGCAATCCAGAACCATACCGAATAACCCGCGACCCATGCTTGACCTGCTCCACTTTCTTTACTTTCCGGCAACGGCAATTGTTGCCCTGCACCCCTCTCGGTACCTTGTTCCGGCATTGATCGAGCAGCGGGATCAACCGTATCGGAGAATGGAACTGCAGACTGCTGTTGCGAACCACCAGCGGCTGAAACTTCGATGGTACGCTCGGGCAATCTCACGATCTGTTCGCTGTCGGTTTCAGTATCCCACCAATACAGCGTCAATTCCGGCAGGACATGCTTTCCCGGCTGCGTCGGCATATAGGCGAAGCGCAGTACTTTTTCTCCCTGCACCGTGTGTTGAAGGTTTTGTGTACTCGATTGCGGACGGTCCGGATACAATTTGAAACCAGTTGTTTCACCGGGTTTCAATTCGGGGAGTTGTTCACCCGTAACTCCTCGTGCCTTGATGGTAATATGACGTGTCAACGGATCGCCAAAATCGATTGCGCCATTTTCAGGTTGCCAGCTTTCGTGGAGCTCGACGGATTCCGCCGGTAGCCAATAAGACGTTTGGCTTTGATCGGGACGTGGACGAACATCCAAGGTAATTGCGTCACTCCGCAAACGAATCGGACGAGTACTGGAGAAAAAACGGTCAAAAAAAGGATCGTGTCGACTTGTATTTTCCGGAATTTGCGCATTCAGTACCGATGCAGGTATTACCAAACTGCCGCTGACTTGTGGAAAAATAGCGAATTCACGTTCGATCACATTGTAAGATCTGCCATGTCGCTGAGTAACATACTCACGATCTTCACCGAGCTTTCTGATCAGAATGTTATCCTGCTCTGGCTCGCTTAGGCTGCCTTGCGCCAAATTGACGGCAAAAAAGACTCGCTGCGTATAACGCACCATACCCTGCACATAGGGATCGGTCTTATCAACTTCGGTTTCGATAAAAATCGGTGTCTTGGCATCGGGCGCCGTGTTTGCCGAGGCGTCATCGACACGTACGGTCAACTCCGGTGTTGATTCACCATTGATCTGTAATGACGGGATGGTCAACGTACCGCCGCGTCTGGGAACCAATGAAATCGTCCAGGTCGTACGTGAATCCATATTGCCGTTAACAATATTGACCCGGCTGCCGCTCATCGTACCGGTTACTTCAAAATCCTTGTTTAACGGACCTGTATCGGGCATTGCCGATATCCGGCCAGCGGCTTCAACTGTCAACCTGACAGATTCACCCTCGCTCACCCGGTCGCGGTCAAGCTGCGCAGTCAAGGCTGCAAATCCGTTCGTACTATACACACTGAAATAGCACAACAAAGCAATCGCAACGAAGACAAAATAATTTTTATTCATCGGCGTTTCCGTAGCTGATGTTCCAACATAAATTTGCGACGCAACAAACCGGCAGGATCTTCAGGAATTTGCCGTAGCCACTGATCCAGCGCAATCTCTTCCTCGCTTGGCGGCGAAAATTCTTTATTAGCACTTTCATCGGATGCCGCCGCCTGTTGTGTTTCTGCCGGTTCATTCCGATCTTGGTCTTCACTTTCTTCCAGTTGCTGCATATCATGACGCTTAGAATCTTGCTGCATATTGTCAGCACCCTGGTCATTACCTTCCTGTCTTTCGTCTTGATCGTCTATATTCTCAGCGCTGTCATTCGGTTTATCCGCTTGATTCTGCTGCGTCTTGTCTTCTCCTGCGTCACCATCATCGGCTTCATCTTGCTCCGGTTCACTTTCTGCATGGTTAGATTGATCATCTTCGTCACCTTGCTGCGATGATTGATCCTGCAACAAATTTTCCAGCAATTCAAGATTGGCTTTGGCATCATCGTACTCGGGATCGTCCTGCAATACGTCTCGGTAAGCCGCAATCGCCTGCTCTAAATCACCCGCACGCGCCAGTGCATTGCCTTGATTGTAGCGGGCTTCAACATCATCAGATTCGGCAAAAGCCTGTGCAGCAGCATCAAATTCTCCCGCCTCAAACAAAGCTTTACCCCGCCAATTCGGATCTTCAAACTGTTGTGCTGCCGTTTGCGGATCACCTCGCTGCAAATGTCTGTAAGCCTGCTGATCGGCTCGTAACCATAAATCCTGCCAGCCAAAAGCATAGGCTGGCGGCGGCGGTACAAAAAACACCATGAACCCCAATAACCATCCGCGCCGGAATGCGGTAGCAGCCAATAATACGATAACTGGCAACAACCACACACCATGCTCCACCCAGCGGTCAATTCCACTGGCCGCACCTTCTGCAGGATCAAAATCATCGGTTAGGGAAACTCCCGGCAACAAGCGATTGAGATCTTGATCATCGGTGGTCAGTCTGCTGAAGATGCCTCCTCCCGCCCGGGCAAGCTCCTGTAACGGTTGAGGATCAAAACGCGTCACTTCAGTTTCACCATTACGGACAATCGCCCCACCCATTTCAGTTCCGATTCCCAGAACAGACAGCGTATATCCATAATCGTTTAATTTTCTGGCTTGTACCAGCGCAGCCGCAGGATCTGCGATGCCATCGGTGATTAGTAACAACTCGCCTTTTCGGACACCCTTTAGGTTGAGCAGTTCCGCCGCCATTTGAAAAGCGGGGGCAGCATCGTCCCCTTTTACCGGCATGATATCCGTATTTAATGCAGAAACCAGGTTTTGGATAGTTTTTACGTCCTCAGTTAACGGTGTAACGATATGCGACTCGCCAGCAAATACGACCAATCCCGTGCGACCCTCCCTAGAACGTTCCAGAATATCCAGTATTTTAAAATGCGCACGTGCCAGGCGAGAAGGCGTTAAATCGCGTGCATTCATCGATGTCGACAAGTCAAGAATCACAACACGCGACATTTGTGCATGCCAGACGGATTCCGGTTGACGTTCCCACACAGGTCCGGCAAGCAGAAGAATCGTCAACAACCAGCCTGTGGCAAGCATGTATAAAGGTAACCGGGTCGATTGTCCGGGTTGTTCCAGCCATAAACGGGATAACAGCCGCTTATCGAAAACGGTATGCCAAGCGGCACCGGTTGACTGCTTGCGCCAGAGTAAAATCAGCAGCCCTATAGCAGGCAACAGAGCCAAAAACCATAAGGGGCGTAGAAATTGAAATTCACTCATAATTGTAGCGATGAATAACTAACCCGCGTACCATTTGCGTAACGCCATCAAAAAACTTATCACTAACCCAAGACCCAGTGGCCAGATAAAAAGTTCAGTTGTCGGACGTACAATGCGATCGCCTTCCAGCGTGGGCTCCAAACGATCGAGCTGACGGTAAATATCCTGCAAAGTATCCCTATCCGTTGCACGAAAATACCGCCCGCCAGTCAAATCCGCAATCATTTGTAATGTTTCTTCATCCAGATCAGATGCCGGATTGACCATGCGCATCCCTAAAAAACTCTGCATTACCTGCGGCTCGCCGCCGACACCGATGGTATAAATGCGCAATCCTTGCTGTACAGCAAGTTCGGCTGCTTTGCGCGGCAGGACATGTCCCGCATTATTAGCACCGTCAGTCAGCAATATCAACACAGCCTCTTCTGCGGAATGTTGCAAACGTTTTAAGTGTTTAATCGCCATACCGATCGCATCTCCAATCGCAGTCTCTCGTCCTGCTATGCCAATTACCGTATCCTGCAGCAAACTCGCAACCGTAACATGATCGAACGTCAGCGGCGTCTGCAAATAGGCTTCGCTACCAAATAAAATCAACCCGATCCGATCGCCTTCACGACGACGAATGAAATCACCGGCCACTTGTTTGACCACCTCCATACGGTTTGTATGACCGTCCTCCATATCTGCAATTTCCATACTGCCCGAAACATCGACAGCTAAGATCAAATTTCTTCCGGTTTCGGGCAATTCAGTTTCTTCACCAATCCATTGCGGCCTTGCAGCAGCAGTGACCAGTAGAAGCCAGCCAAAGAATAATACCGAGGAACGCAGTTTGTTTATCGACAGGCTCTTGACGGTAATATGCTCATTCTCATAACCGGCGATAAACGGCGCAAATAATACACCCTGATTGGCAACACGTGCTGGCGGTAAAAAGCGCCTGAACATCCACGGCAGCAACAGGCATAAAAACATCCACGGCCAGGCAAACTCAAGCATAACGTATTTTGTTCGGCGTATTGATTTTAATCCAGTGCCGCGCCAGCTTTATCAGTTCATCCATATCGGCGTGTTCCTGCCGGTATGGTCCAGACATCAACAATTCACCAGCACTCTCAGAAAATTGTCCATTACCTCCCGTCGCATCGAGAAAATCAACCCAAGACCGACCGGAAAGCGGCGCTACTTTTTCTGCCGACCAACACACCAAAGCATAGCGCTTTAACAGCTGATTCAATCGCGCGACAGGCTGTTCAATTGTGTTGTAGTGTTTGGATAATAATGCCAACTCACGTAACGCTGCTCGTTGTAGTGTTCTATGCTTTCTGTACCGATAAATCAGAAACAAACAAGTTACAATCAACAACATAACAATCCACCAACCCAGCGCGGGCGGCCACCAACTAACAGGAAGCGGCTCATGTAACGGTCGCAGTGCTGCAAGTGGATCGTCCATCATTGTTTTGCTCCACGACGGGTTAGGCCGGCACGCAGCGCAGGCACTATCCGGTCTGTCGTGGCGATTTCCATAACATGGATAGCATAGCGCGAACATATATTGTGTATTTTTTCACGATGTAACTGAAACTGTGCCCGCCATTGCTTAATTTCAGAAGTACGGCTCGTATCCACTGTCATGCGTTGTTGATTCAGACCGAGACGATACAATCCGGCAGGCGGCGGCGCAACTTCCAACGGATCATAAAGCAGCGCTGCAATAACATCATTATGGCGCGCCATAATACTCAGGTATTTTTCAGCGTTGTTTCCAAGCTCCCTAAAATCACTGAAAATAACAATCATGCCACCGGGCAAGACAATACGTGCCATGCGTGCAAGTGCACTGTCTAAGCGCCCGGGTGTTATGGTGCCCGGTTTATGTGGCTGTAACTGCACCATTGCTCGTAATAGCGATAACAAACCGCTCTCCCTCGCCGCAGGATGAATCTCACAATGCTGATCCGCCGCCTGAACGATACCGCCAACTTTGTCTCCCGCACGTACAGCGGCCCACCCTAATACTGCACTGAGTTGACCTGCAAGAACAGATTTAAATTGCACGCGGCTGCCAAAATACATCCCAGGATGCAAATCAACCAGCAACGTAACCGGCCGCTCCCGTTCTTCACGAAACAACTTGGTATGCGGTCGTCCACGGCGCGCCGTTACACGCCAATCGATGGTTCGCGCATCGTCTCCGGGCTGATATGCACGAACCTCGTCAAATTCCATACCACGGCCATGATATACGGAAAGATAACCACCCGCCTGTGCCGATAAAACACGTCTGCGAGCGCTAAGCTCCAAACCCCGCGCCACAGCACGGAGTTTGATCAATGCATCTAATTCCAGCGTAATACCTTCGCTCATGGTGCCGGTACACTGGCCAATATCTGGTCAATACATTGCTGCGCAGTGATATTGTCTGCTTCAGCCTCATAAGTTAACAAAATACGATGCCGCAATGTATCCGGCACAACATTCTGCACGTCTTCCGGCGTGACAAAATCGCGTTCGGCCAGCCATGCAATGGCACGTGCCGCACGTTCAATTGCAATCGCGCCGCGTGGACTTGCCCCCCACCGTATCCAGTTCGACAGTTCTTGACCATACTGTGCTGGATTTCGTGTTGCTTCAATGATCTCAACTATATAATCCTCAACCGCTTCCGCCAGGTGTAATTGCATGATTTCGCGCCGCGCTGCAAATACATTTTGCTGCGTTACTTTCTCGGCATCTTGAGGCGCTTTCTGATCTAAAGCGCACAGTGTTTCTTGCCTCACAAGCTGCAGAATTTTACGGCTGGCCTGTTTGTCGGGATAGTCGACACGCACATGCAATAGGAAACGATCCAATTGCGCTTCTGGCAGCGGGTAAGTCCCTTCCTGCTCAATCGGGTTTTGCGTAGCCATTACCATAAATAATGGTGGTAGAGGATAACTGGCCGCACCGACAGTAATCTGCCGTTCCTCCATCGCCTCCAGCAATGCCGATTGTACCTTTGCGGGCGCCCGGTTTATTTCGTCGGCAAGAATTACATGATGAAACAATGGCCCTTTATTAAAAGAGAAGCTTCCTGTTTCCGGATGATAGACATCGCTGCCAGTTAAGTCGGCCGGTAACAAGTCAGGCGTGAACTGAATACGGTGGAAATCTGCTTCAAGCCCATTCGCCAAGGACTTAATCGCGCGGGTTTTAGCCAGTCCGGGCGCACCTTCCAGTAGCAAATGCCCATCGCATAATAATGCCAACAACAAGCGTTGCACCAATGTTTGCTGCCCCACTATCTGCTGCTCAAGTTCGCGATAAAGCTGTGAAAATACTTGTCTGTTAGATTTACTTTGAGTCATTGTATCTTTTATATTCATGCTATTAATATAGATCAGCATTTTTTCTCATGTTTTGTAGGCCGCTTTGTAAAAAGCTAACGTAGTACATGACAAAAAAATTCTAGTTTAATTCTTTTCAATCTGAAATTCTGATTCATGTCTCTCAACAACACTTTAAAAATAGTACAAAACTATGTTTCTTCCGGCCATAGTCAAAATCGAACTCAGTGTTGAGCAAATTTATTGAATGAAATAACAACCCAAAACTCAACTAAGAAAGAAGCACAGCGAACTCCCAAGATTGAAGAAAAAAACACCATTTTATGGTAATCAAGTTTATACGGATAAGCACACCGCCGAAGAGGAGTTGGGCTGATGCGATGCAAACCTATCATGTTGCGCTTGCTGTTATCAAAGAAATATAAAAAATTTTAAGCATAACGTAAATATCGAAATTGAGGACACACGTAATATCACTTATGTAATGAGCGACAGCATTATACGTAATCCGTACACCCTGTTGCTACTTGTGACACTTAAATCAACGGGCGAACTTGAACTTTCTACCAACCACAGCTCAATTTTTCTAACGGTAACATTCAGTCCGCTGAAGCACTATTATGATGAAATCACCTAACCTGAGGATCTATTCCTCCACACAAACTCATTCACACCATCGAAGATACAGCACTCATGATTAAGCTGACGCTCTAGGGGTATTCAATACTGCCTTCCGGCAATGCGCAGATTTCCGCAAATCTGACTGGAAGCGGGTACGTCCATTAACTTATCGGCTATCGATCTGAGCAATTCCGAGTGAGTTGAATTAATCGAGTTAGACCTTAAACTGGATAGCCAGTCATTCCTGCATATCATCTCCACGCACTCTGAAATATTGTAATTTATTGTTTGAAAACTGCCGTTTGACCTAACGCCTGATAAAATACCCGCATAGCAATACTCGATATATCGAAACGGGAGTACGCAGACCAATGGAAAACTCGAGTTTCAGTACAATATCAGGCATGGCAAACTGTAGTCGTTATGTAACCGCAATCAATCTGTTGCTAGTAATATTGCCGCTTGCGACTACCGGCACTGCGGAAGCAAACAATGCCACAAACCCGGTATCAGAGATGGCGGCTTCATGTTCCGACACATGGTATCGATCCATAGAAGAAAAAATACCTACGGGTGACAAACACGGACACGGACCGGATATCGGCTCAGATGAATGGAAATCGGTGGTCGAGTTCAAGCTCAGTATTCGCGGCAAGCCTGATGTTCCGGCACATAACAGCAAAAACTGGTGCCGTTATATCGATCAGCTTGTCCGGGCCAATCATAACCCTTCGACTACAAATACAAACGCTATCCCAAAGGGAGCAACGCCCAGCCCTTCATTTGACTGCAACAAGACACTAAATGGAAGCATCGAAGCAATGATCTGTGGCGACGAGGGTTTGTCGGCGCTAGACCGAAAGCTCTCTGACGTGTATGACGCTGCGCTAAAGAAGGCTGAAAACCAACATCCACCGTTCCTTAAGGCTGAGCAAAGAGGCTGGATAAAAGGTCGCGATGAATGCTGGAAAGCTGCTGACAAACATGCATGTGTAAAAAACACGTACAAGCGCCGCACTGCCGAACTACAGGCCGAGTATCGACTCGTCTCGCACGTTGCTCCGGTCCGCTTTATCTGCAGCGGCAACCCAGCCAACGAAGTAATTGCAACGTTCTTCGACACTGATCCCCCAACACTGATTGTTGAACGTGGAGACAGCACCTCGTTGATGTATTTGCAACCGAGCGGAAGCGGAAGCAAGTATCACGGCCGCAACGAGACTTTCTGGGAACATCAGGGTCAGGCTTTGATTACCTGGGGTTATGAAGCAGATGAAATGCGATGCGTAAGGGCTCTCAATTGATTAACTCCCTGCTCACGTCCTGAGAGTGTAAAGTTTTCTGTGTAACTGTCTGAGTTAAGTGTAGTCCTTCAAACGGTCTTCGAATTCGATTGTAAATCTATTCAGCGCCTGTTTCCAGTTATGGATTGGCATAGTCCATTTTAGTGA
>JAUIIB010000041.1 GCA_030431985.1 Gammaproteobacteria bacterium | reverse complement strand
TCCGGCAATCGGGTTGATATTCAATCCATCGCTAACAACTGCTCTGGTATTACTGAATTTGGCCGAATCATACTGGGCCGAAATATCCTTGGTATTTTGCATCATATTCACTAGGTCACCAAAAAAGTTTTGCTACTATTTGTGCTACAAGCGCTATTGCTGAAGGATTCAAGACATTAGTGTGTATAGCGCTAGATCAGCTTATAAAATTGCCGTTAATCTGAATTTGACACATATTGTCATGGGGTTAAATGAGGGAATAGAGGGTAAAAATACCCTATTTCTTCGAATTAAATTTATAGATTTGCGACTTGATTGGTCCAGAATAAGTATTGTGTTTTCAGAGACTAAGGAAAAAATTTCGTTGAAATACAGAGAACATCAATAGTTTGTAAATCTTTGAAATGATAATTATGAAGCATCTTCATATAGCCCATTTTTGCATTTCATAATATCCAGAGTCCTTTGCAAAAAAATGCAAACATTTTGCTTTATTTGTTTTCGAACAGGCAATCTCCCCAACTTTCATCGAAAAGTTAATGAGTTTACTGTGTTGCTATGCCAAATCGAGAAATAATACTAGGGAGTGATTGACACGGATTAATGCATTACCAACTTCTCCAATGATTGAGCTGACGGATCAGATTGGTCTAGTGCAATGGAATCTGCAGTCTGCTTTTCGTAGATGTGCCATCATTTGGTAATATGGAGAAAGTGGCTTCAATGGGTCGACTTCAGCCAATCAATGTCGGATCAAGTTCGATTTGACAGTTAATTTTTACGGGACTTGCGGGTTGTCGCAATGTTGGATGAAGCTGTTAAAGGACCTGTAGTCATCGGAGATACTATTTTTTCGTCAGTATTTTTTGATGCATGATGGATGGATTTGACGGCATCGTCCAACGTTAGTGATGGAATAACCGAGGGGTTTTGTTTTTTCTCAGCTGTGGCCAGCGCACCACGTATTTTTGTAGTGGCGGCAGTGGTTGCCTCCTTGTTTTCTTTTATTTGCATAATTAATGCTTCATTTGCCATACGTTCGACGGTCTCACGGCGCATGGCTTCTTCAAGCGCCTTTTCTTCCAGTTCAACTCGTTTCTCGATAATTGCGAGTGCAGACGATTCAGCTTTGGCTTTGGCTGCAGCAATTGCGGTGGCTTTATTTTCAGCTTCAAGCTGGGCTTTGATTTTATTAGCCGCGTCGATTTTTGCCTGAGCACGTTTGATCGCTAGTGCGGTAATTTTTTGTTCATTCTCGAGGTGTTCGGAAGCTGCTTGTTTTGCTTCAGTGATAGCGCGGGCGCGAAGCTCGGCGTCAGCGCGCAAACGCGCTTCAATATCCGCTTTGGCATTAGTTTCTTCTGTAGCCAGACGATCTGCATTTGTTTTGGCTTCAGCGATTTCCCGGGCGCGTTTTTCAGCGTCAAATTTTGTCTGCGCGGCTATCTTTGCAGCTGTTTCCGCCTCAGTGCGGGCTTTTGCTTCCGTGATGGCGTGCTGGTTAGCTGTGTCGCTCGCATGAGCTGCCTGTCTTGCTTCCATTTCGGCTGCTTTTCTTTGTTCAGCGGAAGATCGGGCATCTTGTTCCGCGCGTAATTTAGCTTCTGCAGCATTTTGGATATCGAGTTCAATTTGCGTGCGGTTTTCTTGTTCCGCAAGTAATTGAGATTCTATTGCCAGTCGTGCCTGGATGGCTTCGGCGGCAATGGCCTCTTTTTCGCGAGTTGCTTCGGCAATTTCAGTCGCGGCGGCTTCGGCATCTCTTTTATTGTGAGCTGCGTGCGCTGCTTGAGCATCCATTTGAGCGCGGTGCTGCGCCGCTTCGGTAGCCAAAGTTTCCTGTTGCAGTTTGTCCTGTGCAGCTTGAGTTGCTTCAGCTTCTGTTTTCAATCTGATTTCTGCAGCCAGGCGTGCTTCTGTCTCGGTTTCAAGGCGTTTGTTGATTTGCTGTTCTAATTCTGTTTCCAAGCGCAGGCGTTCTTGTATTTCCTCAAGCTCTTTTTTTTCCGCTTCAGCATTAGCTTTAGCTAAAGCAAACCGTTGCTCTTCCGCACGGATTTTTTCTTCTGCCATCGTTTTGGCTTGTATTTCAGCTTCGGAAGCTTTCAGTGCGATCTGGCGTGCGGCTTCGGCTTTTTCGGAACTGGCCTTCGCGGCCTCAACCGCCTCTTTTTCGGCATGCAATTGTGCATCGGCTTTATCAAGCGCAATCGCTTCAAGTCTGGCACGTTCTTGGGCTTCTTCTACGATGGCGGATTCTGTCTTTACCTTGGTGTGTAATATTACAGCGAGCTCTTTTTCAGCTTTTATTTTTTCTTCTGCGAGCAGTTTAATCTGCGACTCTTTTCTTCGGTTTGCCTTGGCCTGGTTTATTGCATTCGTTTCAGCTTGCGCACGTGCACGCGCCTCTTCGGTGGCCTGAGTCTCGGCAACGCGCTTTTCTTCGGCTGCAATACGTGCTTTTGCCTCTGCTCTTAGTCTGGCTTCTGCGGCCACTTTGGCTTTCGTTTCAGTTTCAAGTCTTTTTTGGGCCTCTTTGATTGCATGGTCTTCAGCGCGTAGACGTAATCGATGCTCGGATTCAACTTTTGATTGAATATTTGACAGTGTCTCAATGTCTTCAGTTAATGACGGTTGAGCGGATCGAGATTGCACAGGTTGCGATGATTCTTGTTCCCGGGAGTCTAAAAAATACAGATTATTATCCCGTGTATTTTCGTGAGTACGGGAATCGTTTTGTGCCGATGAACTCTTTTGCAACGATTGAAATAAACGAGACTTGAATGTCATTTCTTACACCTTGCCGCATAGTGCGGCCAGTCTTTAGTTGACCGTATAAAATTAACGAATTTAGTGTCAATTTCCAGTATCCTGTGCATTGAAACTGATGACAGAAAAAATATTCTAGCAGTTTCCAATTGTGTGGCTGTCTGGATAAGAGACGAAATACTGGCTATTTCGTTTTTGAGTCAATTTCTAAGGCAGGGCGATTCCGGGTAAATTGACCAGATTTGATGTGAAACTAAAACCGTCATGAATCAGGGTTTCAAGGACTGGCGCGTGAAAATTAATACTTAATGCGAGCATTAGAAAGCCAATTGATAAAGTCAGTGGAAAACCGACTGCGAAAATGTTTAATTGGGGAGCCGCCCGTGTCAGGATACCGAGCGCCAGATTAGTGATGAGCAATGCTGCCAAAACTGGCAAAGCAAGTTGTAAGCCCGACTTAAAAATTTCACCTCCCCATTCAGCAAGTGTGCTGAACGAGAGTATTGCTATGCCACTTGTTCCGATCGGTAAAGTATTAAAGCTCTGAGCAATCAGGGCGATCATCAGTAAATGGCCGTCAATTGCCAAAAATGCCAGACTGGCAATCACACCGAGAAAACGTCCGATCAGCGCAACGCGTCCGGAACTTTGTGGGTCAAAAAATACAGCGAAAGCGAGACCCATTTGTAAGCCAATAATTTCTCCGGCCATTTCTACTGCAACGAATACAATACGCATAACCATACCGATTGCTATGCCAATGACGATTTGCTGAATGAGAATCATCAAACCGATGCCTGAAAAGGGGTCAACCTGTGGCATGGGTTGTTGGATGGTCGGTGCAACAAGCAAAGTGACTAAAACAGCTAATCCCGCTTTAACTCGAGCTGGAACACTGGGATTGCCCAGGATAGGTGCGCTGGCGATCAAGGCGAGAATTCGGAATAGAGGCCATACGAATGACGCCATGACCGTTTCCAGTTCGGTGCTGGTAATATTGATCATGGAACGGCTACGTTGTTAGAAGAATAGCGAGATATAAACCGGATGCCAGATCAACTGACAGCAAGCCAGGGAATGTCAGTATAAAGCCGGTGTACATAGTCTGTTATCACGCTGAGTATCCAAGGTCCTGATATGGCGATAACCAGGAACATGACCAGTAATTTCGGGATAAAAGACAATGTCATTTCATTAATTTGAGTCGCTGCTTGAAAAATACTGACGATTAAACCGGTTATCAAAGCGGACAGCAGTATCGGAGCGGAAATCATAAAGGTAATTTCGAGCGCTTGTCGGCCAATAGTCATTGCGTTTTCTGGCGTCATGGCTATTCCTTTTTCATATCAGGTAAAAAAACTTTGCGTCAGCGAGCCAATCAATAAGTGCCAGCCGTCTACGAGTACGAATAACATCAGTTTGAATGGTAATGAGATAATCATGGGTGAGAGCATCATCATACCCATGGACATCAGAACGCTGGCAACAACCATGTCAATAACAAGAAACGGGATGAAAATAATAAACCCGATTTGAAAGGCTGTTTTTAATTCGCTGGTTATGTAAGCCGGAACCAGTATTTTGAAGGGTACCTGCTCGGGCGATGCGATTTCATCGTGATTTGCAATTTGGATGAACAGGGCAAGATCGCTTTCTCTAGTTTGGTGCAGCATAAATTTGCGTAACGGGATACTGGCATTGTCTGCAGCTTCCATAATATCGATTTTATCTTCTGAGAATGGCAAATAAGCTTCGTGATAAACGCGGTCCAGTACCGGGGACATAACAAAAATTGTCAAAAATAATGCGATGCCGATGAGTACTTGATTGGGTGGCGAAGATTGTGTACCAAGCGCCATGCGCAACAACGACAGGACTATAATGATTCTCGTGAAGCTGGACATCATTAGCACAACTGCTGGCAAGAATGTCAGGGAAGTGAGTAGAATTAATGCTTGCAAGCTGAGCGTGTAGGTCGAGCTGCCGTCTGGCCCGGGAGTGCTTGTGAATGCCGGAAAGCCGGATTGCTGGGCTAGGGCTGGCAGGGTGCTGCAGCTCAACAATAAGACGGCAAGCTTTAGAAATGTGAGCATATTTGATTGTGTTGTTTAAAAATATAGCTGTTCAATTAATCAATGCCTATGTTTTAAATTTATTCAAAGCTCGATTTCAGCTGTCGATTCGCGTACCAAGGACTTCTGAAAACTGCTCTTTTGATTTAACCGTTGGTTCAGCAACCTGCGATGATACTTTTTCCATACTGTGCAAAGTATTAACCCGTCCAGGGGCTACGCCAAGTACAAGCCAGGTTTCACCGACTTCAACGATTACGACTCGTTCCCGTTGACCTACGCCGATAGCTGCTATTGTTTTGAGGTGTCCCGCAGTCGTTGTCGGAATCATAGAAAAACGTTTCAGAATCCAGGCGACGACCATAATAATGGCCAGAACAAGTAAGAGTCCGACAATCATTTTGGTCATGCTTTCTGTTGCGACAACCGATTCTGGATATACAGCACCCGGCTGCGTTGTTTCTGCCCAGGCTTGCAGGGGGATGATTATAGGCAGTGCTATACAGAAAATTTTTAACATAATTAATTTCGTTAGCGATTAAGCTTCCGAATCCGTTCGCTCGGCGTAATGATGTCGGTGAGCCGGATGCCGAACTTGTCGTTTACAACGACTACCTCACCTTGGGCAATAAGGCATCCGTTGACCAGTACATCCATGGGTTCTCCTGCTAATCCATCCAGTTCAACAACAGAACCTTGGGCCAGTTGCAGTAAATTTTTAATAGCGATTTTGGTGCGTCCGAGTTCAACAGTCAGCTGAACGGGGATGTCCAGAATCATGTCGATGTCGTTTTGTTTATCGCCAAGTACACTTTCATTAGAAAACTCTTTAAAAACTGTGGCGTTGGCGTTTTGTACATTTTCTAACGCTTCACCAGGATTACTATCGGGCGTATCACTGGCTGGATCGGTATCGGGCGTTACTTCGTTATCAGGTGTTGTCTGATTTTCAGTTTGTTCCTCCTGTGTTTGCTCAGCCGCTTCCTGTTCGGCCATCGCTGCTGCCCAGTCGTCCAGTTCATTTTCCTCTGTTGTGGTTTCTGACATTTAATTCTCCAGTAGGTTAATCAGCTTCTTTTTGAGAAAGCATTGAATTGACTTTAAGGGCATACTGTCCGTTGATAATGCCATAGCGGCATTCCATAACGGGCACGTTATCAACCTTTGCTGTTACGGATTCCGGTATTTCGATTGGAATGACATCGCCAACTTGCATACCGAGAATTTGCTCGAATGTCACTTTTGTTTCGCCTAGGTTGGCTACCAGTTCAATTTCGGCAGTTTGAATCTGCTTAGAGAGGGATCTTACCCAACGTTTATCAACGTCCATTTGTTCACCCTGTAATGCACTGTAAAGTAAGTCACGGATTGGCTCGACCATGGAGTAAGGAATGCAGACATGAAATTCACCTGTATTGCCACCAAGATCGAGATCAAAAGAAACACACACGACGACTTCGTTGGGTGTGGCAACTGAAGCAAACTGCGGATTCATTTCGGAACGGACGTATTCAAAGATTACTGGATAAACGGGTTTCCACGCTTTTTCGTATTCTTCAAAAACAACGTCGAGCAGCTTTCTGATCATGCGTTGTTCGGTTTCAGTAAAATCGCGTCCTTCGACACGTGTATGGTAACGACCGTCTCCCCCAAATAAATTATCTACAATCAAAAAGATCAGGTCTGGTTCGAAAACCATCAAGGCTGTGCCGCGTAATGGTTTGATATGTACCATGTTCATATTCGTCGGTACTACCAGGTTGCGGATAAATTCACTGTATTTAATAACTTTAACTGGCCCAACTGCGATATCAACCGACCGGCGAATAAAATTAAATAGCCCAATACGCAATTGCCGCGCAAAACGTTCGTTGATAATCTCAAACGTGGGCATGCGCCCGCGTACAATGCGTTCCTGGGTTGCGAGATCGTATTTTCTGATACCGGATTCATTCTCTTCCCCTTTCTCTTCATCCTGTTCTCCTGTTGCGCTTTTTAAAAGCGCATCAACTTCGTCCTGTGAGAGAAAGTCTTGAGTCATGGCGATTTACTGAATAACTAATGAAGTAAATAAAACTTCCAATACTTCTTCACGAAAAGTCTCAGAGTCGAGTGCCTTTTTGATTTCTTCTGTGAGTTCCGAACCCAATTGTTTTTTGCCGATAAGTGTCGAAAGATCTTCTGCGGTTTTGCTGGTTAATAAGAGCAAAATTCGATTGCGGATTTCCGGCATTTGACGGTCGATTTCAGTGGATACTTCAGTTTCACGAATTTTCACAGTCAAACCGACCTGAAGGTATTGATTCTTTTCCTCAGGCTGTAAATTAACCGTAAATAGATCTAACTCTTTGAAAGCGGTAGGTATCTCTGCTGGCTGTTCCGGTTCGCCTGCTTCACCCTGTTGACCTTGCATAAAAAACCATGTGCCACCCGCACCTGCGCCAATGGCGATAATGCCGACAAGTATCATGATGACCATTCCTTTTTTACCGCTTTTCTTTTCTGCTGCCTTATCTGACATTTTTCATACACTCCTGCACCGATATGGGTTGATATGCATTATGAAAGATGTCAATGCGACCTGATATGGCAAATAACAAGCAATTATGGGGGGTTTTTAAAAGATACGCCTTCAATTTCGCAATATTACGTCGTCGAGAGAGCAAATTCATCGGCATGTATCTGATTTCAAAAAGATCACTCTGCTTTGTGAACGGGAAAACTGTTTATTTCAGTGTGCCTGATTTGTGTTAATCTCGAAGTATCGTATGGTGAGTTGCGAATCTATCGGGATGTATTGCTCATCCTTACATAGGAGTTCCAA
This sequence comes from Gammaproteobacteria bacterium, assembly GCA_030431985.1. GTDB lineage: Bacteria > Pseudomonadota > Gammaproteobacteria > Burkholderiales > Nitrosomonadaceae > Nitrosomonas. The sequence goes on along the minus strand of JAUIIB010000041.1, from coordinate 14,113 downwards.
GTATTGGTAAGGGAGGGGTGTTATGAAAGTTGCTGTTATTTTTAATAAACGCAAAAAAAAGGCTGAAGGGGAGAGCGAAGGCGTGATCAATGTATTTGGCGCTCAAAACCAGGAAACCTATAATCCCGCGACAGTAGAACGTGTTGCGGCATCTCTGGAACATGGCGGACATAACGTACGCATTATCGACGGCAATATCCATGTGATCGAACAATTGCAGGAATTCATGCCGCGCGTAGTACAGGGTGATCAACCCGGAATGGTGTTCAATATGGCGTACGGAATTCAGGGTGTCAGCCGTTATACGCATATTCCCTCATTGCTGGAAATGCTGGGTATTCCTTATGTAGGATCAAGCCCGGCCGGTCACGGCATCGCTTTGGACAAGGTGACAACCAAGGTCATGATCCAGGCGGCCGGATTGCCGACTGCGCCGTATTGGGTGTTTCATAATGCGGATCAGATCCAGGACGACTTGCCCTTTCCGGTGATTACCAAGCCCAAAATGGAGGCGGTTTCACTCGGCATTCAGGTAATTCACGATATGAATTCATTACGCTCGGCGATTACACGGCTGGTTGAGCAGTTTAAGCAGCCGATCCTGGTCGAACAGTTTATCCCGGGTAGAGAGTTCGCAGTAGGCCTTCTGGGTAATCAGGATCCCGAGACTTTTCCAATTGTTGAAATCGATTTGGAAGGGGACCCCTTGGGAATTCAAAGCCTGGAAGATAAATTGAGAAAACCCAAGCAAAAAATCTGTCCGGCACAGGTAGATGATAAGCTGGCAAATGAACTACGCCGATTAACCAAAGAAACATTTAAGGTGCTTGGCATTTTCGATTTTTGTCGTGTCGATTTCCGTATGGACCAGAATGGCAATTTGTATATTCTCGAACTCAATTCAATGGCCAGTCTGGGCTTAACTGGAACTTATGTCCATGCTGCAAAAGTTGCGGGTCATACTTATGAATCATTAATCAATCGTATGCTGGATGTTGCGGTAGAGCGTTATTTCGGTAAAGAGTTTGAAGAAGACAGTTCGAATCGTGAGCAAGAGGCGGCAACCACTCAGAAAGCTCCGCTGCGTGTCAGGTTAAGAAGTTTTCTGCGCAGCAACATCGATACCATGGATGATTATCTGTCGAAGATGGTGGATATCAATTCATTTGTTGAAAATGTGGAAGGCGTCAATTTGTTGGGCAGATGGGTTTCAAGCCAATTATCTGGGACGAGCTTCGATCGACAGGTATTTTCAATGTCTGAGGTGGGTAATGTGCTCTACTTTACCAATCATTCAGAAGAAAGCAACGATTTATTGATAGTCGGCAATCTCGATAATTCGGTTGATTATGAGGATTACATTCCATTTTCTGAAGAACGCGGGCGCATTTACGGTACGGGTGTGGCCAAGGGAAAGGGTGGGATTGCTGTTCTATTGGGCGCACTAAAAGCACTGCGATATACGCGTACACTCAAGCGCGTTAAGGTCGGTTTGTTATTTATTACCGATGACTCAAAAGGTGGTATTGCATCGAGGAAGATTATGCAAGAACTGTCTTCCAAATCAAATTATGTGTTGGGATTAGGCGGTGCTGATCTAAACGGTAAAATCGTAACGGCTAGTTTGGGAACCACGGATTATAGTATCGAGATTAATCGTAAGCAGAATAAAGCGCAGGCACAGCATTTTTCAGACGAACATGATCCCATACTGTATTGTGGGCAAAAGATTGGGCAGTTGAAAAAATTAAATGATGAAGAGCAGGGTATTTATATTGTACTTACCGGTATCGAAACGCGAAGCAACGCTGATTTGCCTGCTTATCATGCGGCGTTGTCGTTTATCTTACGTTACCGGGATCTCGAGCAGAGCAAAAAGCTGGAGGGTCAAGTCATGCGTATTTTTGATTCAAAATCGCAGGGTGCGATTCGAATCAATGTGACTAAGGGCGGGCAGAGAAAGCCGTTTCTCCGCAACGAAAACACGTTACAGTTTTATGCTCAAATTGAAAAGATTGCCAAGGCTGTCGAGGTACGTATTGATCATGAGGAGGCTGGAATTTCTTCATTACTGACCAACATTGCGCCGGGTGTTGCCGCTGTAGATGGCCTGGGCCCGAGAACTGGCGGTTATGGGTCAAAAGATCAGTACATTGTGCGCGACAGCATGATCGATCGTAGCGTTTTGCTGGCTTATCTGATTTACAAAATCGGAAGAAATTTTGCCGCATGAATCTCAATATCATCGAAGGTGGCTTTGCGCCGTCAGACGACGGGAAGTGTGCGGTTGCAACTGATGGCATGGTATCGACTGCGTTTCCTGAGGCGACACAGGCTGGTGTTGAAATGTTGCGCAAAGGGGGTAATGCAATTGATGCGGCATGCGCTGCGGCATTTGCACTGGGTGTATGCGAGCCTCAGGCCAGCGGATTAGGTGGACAATCGCATGCGATTCTGCATTTTCAGGGTAAAACAATAGCCATCGACGGCTCCAGCCGTGTGCCTTCGTTGGCGCATCTGGATCAAATAGAGGGAAATAGTCAACTTATCAAAGGGTATCGGGCAACAACCGTACCCAGTACACCGGCGGTACTGGGCTATTTGCATTTCCGGTATGGGTCATTAGACTGGTCTGAGATTTTACAGCCAGCCATTCAAATTGCATTAGATGGATATGCGATCACACCGTTGCAGCATCAGTTACAAACACGTGAGCTGAAAAATTTTCTGAAGATACCGGGGAGATCCGGTGCGCATTATTTTCTAAAGGACGGTCATCGGCCATACGATGTCGGTGATTTGTTCAAACAAGTCGATTTGGCCAGGTTACTTGAGAAAATTGCCTGGCATGGCGTCAAAGCATTTTATACAGGTGCAGTAGCCGAACAGATTGATGAAGATATGCGTCAGCATAACGGGTTTCTCAGATCGGACGATCTGGCGCATATTCCTTGGCCGGTAGAAAGAAGACCGTTGCATAGGAATTACCGCAACGTCAAGGTATTTACTTGTCCGCCGCCTTCTGCAGGTAGAACACTGCTGTTAATGCTCCAGATCTTAAAATTTTTGCCAAAACAATTACTACTGGAGCGGGACCCTCGATCGTTTCATTTTATTGCTGAAGCGTTCAGAAAAGCGTTGCTTAATCATAAAGAGCGGCCGTTTGATCCAAATGTCTATCCACAATTACCGGATGATAAAAAGCTGCTCAGTAGTGGTTATGCGAAAGGGCTATCGGCGTCAATTTGTGACGTCATTGACGCTACCTTGCCGCTGCAGGATATTTATTCGGCCCAGAACGACACAACGCATTTGTCGGTAATGGATAATCAGGGTAATGCGATAGGCATTACCCAGTCGATCGAGCTGGTCTATGGGGCTAAGGCGGCTGCGTCGGGTTTGGGATTTTTATATAACAATTATATGAGTTCTCTCGATCTTAAGAATCCGTCGCACCCCTACTATTTGCGCCCAAATGCAAGACCATGGAGTTCTGTGGCGCCGATGATTTGTTTTTATCAGGACAAGTTGTGGCTGGTTGCGGGTAGCCCGGGCAGTGAGCGGATATTTTCCACTATGAGTCAGTTTTTGTTTCATATAATTGATGGTGAAATGCCGATCAGTCAGGCCATGATTAATCCCAGATTTCATTGTTCCGTTGGCGGAACCCTCAGTATAGAAGCTGATCGTTTTCCTTCCGATGTACTCGATTATTTACGATCCACAGGGTACAAAATAGATGTGCGTGAACCGTATTCGTTTTATCTTGGTGCTGTGCATGCTGTGCTTAAATGTCAAACTGGAAAAACCTTATTTCAAGGTGTAGCGGAAATCCGTAGGGACGGCAGTGCCGCCGGCGTATCAAATCTGAGCACGCCCGCGTTATGAGACCGTTCCCAGTATTGCTGTCTATTCCTCACGGTGGTGATCAAATACCCCCGGAGCTCATCGAAAATATCGTCATCACTCGGGAAGCGATATTATCGGACAGTGATGCCAGTACACGGGAAATATATGGCATAAGCGACGACGTTGCAGTTGTCGTCGATACGCCGATTGCCCGTGTTTTTGTTGATCTTAATCGCAAACCGGATGATTTGCCGCCGGCAAATCCTGATGGTGTAGTTAAGCAAATGAGTTGTCATGGCGTTCGAATTTATCGCGATGAATTGTGGCATGATCAGTACCGAGTGAATCGATTGCTAGAAAATTATTATTATCCCTATCATCAGAACATACAGTCGATTTTGTATGGTCGTCATGATTTGAAATTGATGCTTGACTGCCATTCTATGGAGGCGGTCGGCCCTGTTATTGGCCCAGATCAGGGTGTTAAACGTCCGGCAATTTGTTTGGGTGGCCGTTATGGACAAAGTTGCAGTTTACCTATGATTAATGCTTTGGCAGCGGCGATGCGACGGGCATTTAAATTGAGTGCAAGCGAGGTAACGATCGATCAGCCATTTGCAGGGGGCTTTATTACGCAACGTTATGGGAATAACCCACTGCCGTGTATTCAGATCGAAATGAATCGTGGGCTATACCTCGATGCTGACTGGCTAACTGAACGTGATGGAAAACCTGATCCGAAAAAAATTGCCGATTTGCGGCAGAAATTCAGGTATGCATTGGAATTATTTTTCGCCTGAAAAAGAAAATCTGAATCGGTTATAGCTATGTGATTTGCGGTAACACTATTAATGTCGATCGTTTGTTACAGGGCAGAGTTTAATGATAATCAAATGCTGATCGTGAAAATGAATGTCGCTGAAATAGAGTTCGCTTGAAAATCTTCCGCCATGCGGGTCAATTATAGTAAAACCATAGCCAATACGGGACAGAAAACGTAAATAGGGGTTAACACGTTCTTTTCTTTTTTCCAGAAGCTCAATTTCGCCTAATAGCGGTATCAGTTTAGAGATATGCTGGCCGCTTAATTTTCTTGGGGAAAAATCCAGCAGCTGATTGCTGGTTTTGTCTGGTTCTAGGATTGTACCGTCTTCTGTAAGTACAATTACAGCCGTATTGTTTTGTTCGTTTGTTTGTATGAGATGATGAGTGTTATCTACTGCTTTCTCTGATTGTAACTTCATTATCCACCTCCTTTTCTGCGGCTAGCCAGTCGTCTAGTTCAAATCCCGGTGCGAATCCACGTGCTTGCGCTTTGAAGTATGCAGCTATTTCAATATTAGGCTTTAAGTCAGTTTTACGATTTCCCACTTTTTTCCTTCGTGTACCATTACGTAGAGAAGTGGGTTTATCTTTGCGATCTACAGGTTGTGTTTGAATTGTTTTCATAGGTTTCTACTGTATACAAATGTACTGTTTAGTCTACATGTTCGTTCAGCAAGAAAAAATACGTATTGACACGTAAGAATCGGGTCTTATACTGTACTTAATGGTTTAGAAAATTTGCCTGTAGGTAATTGAGAGTCATGATTGTTTTTGAAACAGATAGGTTGAAGGACAAATTTTCGCAGTGTCTAACTTTGCTATGCTGTACAGCGTAAACAGATGGGGTTTACAGTAGAGAGGATAAATCAGAATCATTGTTTTTACTCACTACTCAATTGTTCTTATGATTTTGTATTGTTTGGTCCATTATGGTTGCTAAAGATCATACTGTTTATATTATTGATAACAATCCTGCGGAACGTAATTCACTGATGCAGTTGATTAAGCAGGAAGCATTTTCCGTACAGGCATTTGAGAATGCAGAAGCTTTTCTCGAGACATATCAACCCTATCATTGCGATTGCTTGATTACGGATATTTATTTGCCGGGCATGGACGGGTTGCAGCTTCAGGAGTTACTGCGCAAGCGTGAATACGCTCTGCCAATTATTTTTTTGACGGGTCATGGCACAATTCCGCAAAGTGTCAAAGCAATCAAAGCGGGTGCCGTGGACTTTCTGGTCAAGCCGGTATCTTTCGAGAATCTGTTTGAAAGTATTCGTACGGCGCTTATCGAGTATAAGAATCTAATACATGCAAACCAGCAAAATAGACAATTCAGATCTGTACTATCAAGACTGACCAATCGTGAAAAAGAAGTCATGAAATTGGTTGTTCGAGGCCTTTCTAACAAAGAAATAGCAGCGCAACTTGGGATCAGTTTTCGTACTGTTGAAATTCACCGAGGCCATGTGATGCGTAAGTCAGGCGCAGCAAACCTGCTCGAATTGGTTCATCTGGTCAGCGAAATTGATCTGAGTAAATATGGATACTCGAATTAGTGGCGCAACACTACAAATACGGATTGTTTTGACGCATAATCAGTTCTGGTTTCGGTATTTATCGTAAAAGGTTTTATTTATGACTGAAGTTTCCATGCCAGCTGTTTTAACAGCAGAACGTCAGCAGCGCGCTGATGAATATTTTCAGATTCATCTAAACGGTCAGCGGGAGTGGTACAGCAAAAAAGCCTCAAACTATAAGAAGTGGGGGCAAATTCTGAGTATTATTGTCATCGCGAGCGGTGCATTGATACCGGTCGTGCAGTTATTTCCTGAAGATCCACATGCAACCTGGGTGACGATGCTGACCGCTGGCCTAGGTTTGACTGTGACGCTGGCGAAAGGTATTGACCGTATTGGTAAGTTCGAGGAATCCTGGGTGAGTTTTCGCAAGGCTTCGGAAAGTATGAAGCGGGAGTATCGTCTCTATATTAATTATGCCGGAGCCTATGTAGACGCGCAAAATGAAGCGCTGACCTATCGTCGTTTCGTTGAGCAGATTGAGCAGATTATTGCGGAGGAACAGCAAATTTTCTGGCAAAGCCAGGAAGTTGAAAATGATGCACGGAATAAATCGGAAACAACAGCCGGTACAGATTAACATGTGTAACGACATCCCCTAACCTATAACCACTATTCATCGAGTAGGTGCTTGATGCAGGATGAATTGATTACTACCGTTCTAACGGGTCATTTGCCATTTGTTCTAATTGCTTCTGCTGTATTGGCATTGCCGCTATCCTGGATATTGCTCTGGCGATATCGAAAAGCAGTCAGTCGTATAATGATGGAAAGAGCCGGTTTATCCGGTACACCCAAACCAGTTCCAGCCAAATTTGCATCGGAATCATTCGGCGACAGGACTCGGTCTAATAAATCACGATTAAATTTGCAGTTCGTTGATACCGAACAATGGGAGTGTGTCGCTGATAAACGTATCTGGCGGGAATCTGTAACCATTGCCCGGCGAGTGGCATGGATTTATCTGCTTGCAGGTTTTGTTTTCGCGTTGATTATAGCATCGGCTTATTTGCTTGCGGGTATCGGTAATGTCGTTATGATGCAATTAATCGTCATGTGCGGTGTTTTTTTCTGGCCTGGGTTACTCGTATTCAATCAAGTAACAACTACAACGCTGAGAGGTGCGTCATTCAGTATTGCAGGCTATTTGGCTATTTTCCTGATCATGAATGGCATTGTTGTAGTGCGTAATCCACATATGGGTTTTGTAGATCTGCTGATTGTTTGGGCAACTTATAATTTACCGCCAACATTGCTGCTCTTAACATTTCTAGGTCGCCGTATACGAGCTGTTGGCCCAATGGTATGGATGTTCATGTTTGCGGCGATTACGGGTAGCCTCATCGCATTGAGCAGTGTTGGTGCAAGTGATGTCGTACTGAGGTTTTTAACGCGGTTGGGAAATGCTGTTTCACTGGAAGCGACGGGTATTTTTCTGGGTATACTGTTAGTCGGTTTTGCTGTGTTTTCTTTATTAGGTTGGGTTGTACTGAAATTGGTTCGCACTGCCTATCGATCCAGGTTGGTCAGCGATCAGTCATTGACTATAGATACCATAATATTAATTTTCGCGATGTATTATGCGATTAATCTGGCTTTCGATGGAATAATCTGGGTTTTTACCGGTATTGTAGCGTTCGTATGCTACAGCCTGCTTATTCGTGCAGCAATTAAGCATGTGGTTTTGCAATCGAATAAGACAAAACCGTTGCTCGTACTCCGCGTTTTTTCACTGGGTAAAAAAAGTGAGGATTTGTTCCAAGCGATTACCCAACGCTGGCGGTATCTGGGGCATGTTCAGTTAATTGCGGGTCCGGATCTAGCTACCGCAACGATTGAACCGCATGAATTTCTGACTTTCCTGTCGGGCCGTTTAAAACAGGAATTTATTCATAGCGATGAAACACTGCAACAGCGGTTGGCAATGCTTGAGACTCAGCAGGACTTTGACGGCCGATTTCGTATTAACGAATTATTTTGCTACGCAGACACCTGGAAGCAGGCGCTGGCTGCTTTGGTGAATAATCAAAATACGGTGCTAATGGACTTAAGAAGTTTTACCACTCGAAAACCTGGTTGTATTCATGAATTAAATGCGTTGGTTCAAGTTGTACCGTTGAACCGTATTATTTTGGTTGTCGATCACACCACTGATTTGGATTTCCTGTCGCAGATATTAAGTGCAGCATGGCAACACTATCATGCGAAAGTAGATACAGCAGATATTGAAAGCGGTAATGGCAGTCACACCATTAAAGTGTGTCGATTGGCTACTGCTGCCGATCCTGTTAAAGCAGTAATGCCTTGGCTATGTGCCGCTTCCAATTAAAACTGCTGCTGGCAACGGCACAGGTAATTAAGGCCGATCAATCGTCATCGTCATCATCGTAATCGTAATCGTCGTTGTAGTGACGATGTTTGTATTGGGTTATGTACCGATTGTCACCCAGAAATTTAACTTTCCAGTTATCCGATTTTCCCCGACGGTCCATATGGACGGTCACGTACGAACCATTGACATCAACACATGGAATAACGAGCAAGCCTTGTCGGATATTTACAGTTGAAATACACTCGTCGACGGTTACTGTTTTAACCTCAAAGCAATTTGCAATATCTACTGTGACCGTGTCGACAAATGGATTACCTTCGCTGTCTTCTGGGTGAACGGTGACAATTGCATAATCATGTTTGATGACGACATCGGTCGCAGTATCAAGCAGATCAGTAACATCGTTGCCGACCGGATCCAGTAAGGGAGGGGCTGTGCACTGAAGTGGAGCATTGGTGTGCAAATCCTTTGCGATGAGCCCGCCGTCAGCGATAAAGATTCGGTCACGCTTGACGACGACGCTTTCTGCCCATGCAATATTTGCAATGATGCATAACAGCAAAATGACAAGTAAATTAAACAGCTTCATTTGGTGTTTTTTTTGTAGCATCGCCACGATTTTTATTCCTTTTTTGTTAATTATATTATTTTTTAATGGCGTAAATTGTGCTGCTTGGTCTTTGAATTTAACCGGCTGTAATAGTGTGATACTACAGTAAGGATGGCGTATCTTCACCGGCCTTTCTTGCTTTTTCTTTCTTAAATCCTAAGTAATTTTCAGGATGTTTAGTATAGAATGGTTTGTACTCGTTATGTTCTCCATGCATATTCTAACATATCAATAAAATATTAGAGGGTACCGGGTACACACTAGTTCGACGAGCTTCGGTGATGAAAAGAGATAGCAAACCAATAAGCGAATAAGGATTGAAATGGTATGAAAACACAAAAAATGGATTATCAAGATGGCGATACGCTGTTAGAAGGATTTATTGCCTATGAAGATGGGCAGCAAACGCCTAAACCTGCGGTAATCGTCGCGCATGACTGGAGCGGACGGCGTGAGTTCGCTTGTCAGGCTGCCGAAAGCGTTGCGAAAATGGGCTATATCGGTTTTGCGCTCGATATGTACGGGAAGGGAGTTTTTGGTAAGGATGGCGATGTTGAAGGTAACGGCGCATTAATGAGTCCATTCGCCAATGACCGTATGTTGCTTAGAAGGCGAATTATGGCGGCGCTAAAAGCGGTGCGCAGTTTGCCGCAGGTTGACGAGACACGCGTTGCGGCGATGGGATATTGTTTTGGCGGTATGTGTGTACTGGAGCTGGCGCGTTCTGGAGCAGATGTTAGAGGGGTTATTAGCATTCATGGTATTTTTGCCCCGGGAAATGTTCCCAATGAAACGATTACGGCCAGCGTATTGTGCTTGCACGGTCATGACGATCCAATGGTGCCGCCAGAACAGGTATTGGCTTTTGAGAAAGAAATGACCGATGCTCAAGTTGACTGGCAGGTACATATCTACGGCGGCACCATGCATGCATTTACCAATCCCATTGCGAATAACCCAGGTTTCGGTACCGTTTATAAGGAAGTGGCAGCGAAAAGAGCATATCGATCCGTAGCCCATTTTCTGGAAGAAATCTTTTAGCAGGTTGTATTCGGTTAAGTAGGGCTTTGCATGCACTCAGACTTAACTGGGAGACAATTAGGCGGTTTTTCTCAATTTTGTGGTGTGATGAGGCGCTATAAAATTGATCACGATTTTTTCAGTAATGGGGGATTCCGTGATTCATAGTTCTTCAATTGCAAATGTCAGGGAAGAAACAAAAGCATCCTTGTTACTCGCTAAACTTACTGCTCTGACAAAAATTCGGGAAATTGAATTGTTTGAGCTTGGGCTCCTGAAGGCGGTGGCTGAATTATTAGAAATCGAACATATTTCCATGTATAAGCTTGATCGGCCGGACCCGAAATGCAGCTTGATGGTGTATTCAGCACAATACACAATGGGTGACGTAGAAAAACACCTGTCCCGGTTTCACCTGGCAAAATACACCATAGATAACGTTGAAAAACATCTCTCTAAGCATCAAGGTGCGCAGTTAGTCGAAGTAGACAAGCCTGAAGTCATCAAAGTGGCGCAGTTGTGGATTGGTGTCACTGGAGAACCGTATGTCAGTAATCTGGATAATGGCTATTTGGTGGTTTATCCGATGGTAAATAACGACCAGATTGAAGCGTTATTATCATTTAGACTGCCAAACTCATTAACGGATGATGAGATGTCAATGATCACCAGTTTGTTGGATATCGCTTACAACTATCGTAATCTTCTAAGTGATAATCAAAAAGACAAATTAACCGGGTTGCTGAATCGTCAGACATTTGAAGAAAGTATTCTTAAAATTCAGTTGTTGTTTCGGAATTCGGGCGATAGTGGCGGCCAGGTATGGAATGGTGAGAACCGGAGAAAGCAGGAAAAAGAACAATTTCAACGTTATTGCCTGGCGATTATTGATATCGATAATTTTAAACAGATTAATGATCGTTTTGGGCATGTTACCGGTGACGAAGTGCTTTTACTGCTGTCTTATTTTATGAAGCAGAATTTTCGTACTAAAGATTTATTGTTTCGTTTCGGCGGTGAGGAGTTTGTGGTTATTCTGAGCACCGAGAATAAAAAAGATGCATATACAGCTTTAGAACGTTTTCGTGAATTGATTGCTGCGCATCAGTTTCCGCAAGTTGGCGTGGTTTCGGTGAGTATCGGCGCGACATTTATTAATGAAAGCGACCGGCTTGCGACTGCCATTGTCAGTGATGCAGATAAAGCGTTGTATTACGCAAAGGAGCACGGAAAGAACCAGACATGTTTTTTTGACGATTTGGTTGAATGTGGAAAGCTAGCTGGAAATGCCGAATAAAGTACGGTGAATGTCTTCGAGAATAAATGGTAAATTATGGTGTTGAGGTGGCTTTCCAGTGGACTATTTCGCCAGCACGCAATGGAACGAGAGTTTCTGAAGCATAACTAATGGTTTCGGGAACTCGCCAGGGCTCTTTCCTCAAGGTAGTTACTGTTTTGTTTCGTGGTAATTGGTAAAAAACGGCGCCGTTTATACTTGTAAACGCTTCAAGTTTGTCAAGCGCATTGGCCTGTTCAAAGATTTCTGTATAGAGCTCAACGGCGGCATGTGCCGTGAAAATTCCCGCGCACCCACAGGCAGTCTCCTTCATGCTTTGAGTATGTGGTGCACTGTCGGTACCCAAGAAAAATTTAGCATTACCGCTTGTCGCCGCTTTAATCAATGCCTGGCGATGGCGCTCACGTTTTAGAACCGGCAGACAGTAGTAGTGTGGGCGAATACCATTCTGAAAAATTGCGTTGCGGTTGTAATGCAGGTGATGGGCTGTGATGGTTGCCGCAACGGTATCCGGGGCGCTGGTGACAAACGCTGCGGCATCTTCAGTCGTAATATGTTCAAGTACAATGCGTAGTTTCGGAAAGCGTCGAACGAGCGGCTCGAGCACCCGGTCAATAAATATTTTTTCGCGGTCGAAAAGATCGATATCAGGATCGGTGACTTCGCCGTGAATCAATAATGGCAAACTGTTTGCCTCCATGGCCTCTAGCGTCGCATAGCAGTGTTTAATATCTGTCACGCCTGCATCGGAATGGGTTGTGGCACCAGCAGGATAGAGCTTGACGCCATGTATAAAACCGCAATTTTTAGCGTGTTTGATTTCGTCCGGTGTCGTATTGTCGGTCAGGTAAAGCGTCATCAGAGGTTCGAAATCCTTTTTCAACTTATCAGGTAATGCAGTCAAAATGCGCTGGCGGTATGCCAGTGCCATGGTCGTGGTTGTCACCGGTGTTTTCAGGTTGGGCATGACAATGGCACGCGCAAATTGGGTTGCAGAAAACGGTAAAACAGACTGCATTTGTGCATCGTCCCGCAGGTGCAAGTGAAAGTCGTCAGGGCGGATGATACGCAATGTTTGGGACATGTCCGAACAGTTAAAATATTGATTGTGAAAGCAGGAATATTATACGTAATGACACGTTATGGATACAGACATATAGACTATGCTTTCATCGACAACGCGAGTTGATACAGCGCGTTTTTATTTTCACCGGAAATCTCGGCGGTGAGTTTGACTGCTTGCTTTAACGGTAACTCCCTCAGCATAATCTCAAGTGTTTTTTTGGTCTGAATGCTGATACAGGATTTATCTTCGATCTGGGCGCCGCTGACCAGTAAAACGAATTCACCTTTTTGTCGGTGAGGGTCGGCGTTAATCCATGCGACTGCCTGATTAAGCGTGCAGCTGTGTATGGTTTCAAATAATTTAGTCAGCTCTCTGGCGATGACCAATTGACGTTGTGCGCCCAGTATTGTGGTCATGTCGGTCAGGCAGTCTATTAAACGGTGTGGTGCTTCGTAAAACACCAGCGAATACGGAAATGCGGCAAGCGCCGTGAGTTCGCGCTGACGTAGTCCGGATTTTGCGGGAAGGAATCCGTAAAACAGGAAATGTGGATTGATAAAACCTGCTGCGGATAATGCACAGAGTGCAGCATTAGCGCCCGGGATCGGAATAACTGTGAAACCATATTCACGTACTTGTTGGACCAGAATTGCTCCCGGATCAGAAATCGCTGGTGTGCCGGCGTCGGTTATCAGTGCTATGGATTTTTCTTCACCTAAAAAAGAGAGTATCGTACGTACGGCAGCTTTTTCATTGTGTTGATGGAGTGCAATCAGCCGGATATGTTTTGTGGCAATGCCATGATGGGCCAGCAGGTGTTTGGAGTTCTGAACGTGCTCGGCGGCAATGACGTCCACCTGATTTAAAATGTGTAAGGCACGTTGACTGATGTCACTGAGATTTCCTATTGGTGTTGCAACCACATATAATGCACTTTTTACTGGCATAAATTCAACAATGCGATCTTTTTACATCATTATTTTGACGGTAGTCGTGACACTATACGGCAGCTCGCCGGTTTTCGCCACACATCCGGAAGGACATTTTCCGGAGTCCGGTGTTCCAGCACCTGTACCGGGATATGCGCCTGTACCGCACATTGCCCTCATGCTGCCATTGCAATCCTCGGTTTTCGGTGTCCCGGCTGAAACTGTTAAACAGGGTTTTGTCACTGCCGCACAGCGTGAGGCGGCGTTACCACTGTCTATACGAATTTATTCGACTACCGATGATCCGCTGGATATTTTGGTTACTTATAATCAAGCGCTGGACGCTGGTGCGGTTTTGGTTGTTGGTCCGTTAACCCGCAACGGGGTTACGGCTCTTGCGTCAAGTCATATTCTAGTTGTCCCGACACTTGCACTGAATAGTACGGATGTGGAAATGATGCTGCCCGCAAATTTATATTTGTTTGGTTTGCAGATGGAATCTGAGGCCGTTCAAATTGCCGAAATGGCTATGTCTACAGGCAAAAACCACGCTATTGTTATTAAAGATGGTGGGGGCTTGTCAGGGCGCTTGCAAAATGCAT
>JAUIIB010000040.1 GCA_030431985.1 Gammaproteobacteria bacterium | reverse complement strand
GCAGCGCCAGCTCCCTTCACCGCCTCACTAAACAAGAAAATAATAGAATACTCAGTCAAATTCTACCAGTCAAGATGCAATGACCTAAACTCAAAGGCTAGTTTGGACTCAGCCAGAGCTTAGACCCCAGTAAAAACGACTCTAGGTTTTGTTTTCATCTTTAGCAGCTGCTTTACGGCGCATAAAGAAAAATGCCCCGCCTCCAACAACCAACACCGCTAGGCCAATTTCCATCAGACCGAATCCGCCGCCATGACCGGCATGTCCACCGCTGCCTCCAACTGCAAACGGAACACGCCCAGCTACTATGACTTGACCCGCATCATCTTTTCTTTCCAGCAAGATTTCATAATCACCTTTTTGTAATTCTGCTGATACGACTATGATGCCTGATTTATTCGCTGTATACGGCATATACACAATGTCATTTTCACCAGGATCACCATCTGCGTCACCTTGATCGGCATGTTCGTTGTCATGTGTATCATCTCCATGATGCATATCATGTCCATCATGACCGTCTGCGTCGACCTCAGTGGACGGTTCTTCCGAATCCGACTGATGACCATCATGACTTTCATGACCTTTATGACCAGCCTCTACCAAACGTACAGCCAACGGAATTTTACGTGAGTCCCAATCAGGTAGTTCAATGGTTAATTGAACCGCACCTGGAGTTGGTATATTTGAACAGTAGGAATGCATCGGGGGAATATTACCTTCAGGAACCTCATAGCCACTGAATGTTATTGGAAATTCACCACCTTTGATTTCACATCCTCCCCCATCATGATGACCTTCATGGGCAAGCATTAACTGCGCATGCACCGGCACCGCCAAAAAAGCAAGTAAAATAGAACCACTTAATGCTGTTATCCATTTATGTCCAGATATTTTTTTCATGTTTTCTCCAATATTCTTTACAAACAATGCACTGCATCGTTTTTTAATTTCTTACATGGGCAACAAGACTGCCCCAGCAACCAACCAATCATTGTATAACAAAAATTTCAGAATACAGAATATTAAATAAATTTGGCTTTTTTGATTGATTACCTCAGATTGCCAGGACACTATGACATGAATCAGGCAAGTAGATTGCTACACCTAATCCATGGTATGGGCATATACAACAATTACAGCAAATTTAGTATTTCGTAATCACCAATTTAACTATAAAAATATCTGAACTAAAGTATTAAAATTCACAAGCGCGCTTCATTCTGCATCACAGCCTCAATATTCATTCCAACTTCAGACTGACCACTAAATACAGTGCCAACTTTACTCTTTTTCAAATTCTCAAGATTCTTTTTGTACACTTCGGGTGACAATGGAAAATATTTAACCTCAGTTACCAAGTCTATTGCGTTATCCATAAAAAATTGCACAAAATCACGAATCTCCGGTTTACCCGTTGACCGTGCATTGACATAAATAAATATTGGGCGAGACAAGGGTTGATAACTGCCATCTTCTACAGTTTGAATAGAAGGAATAACGCCGCCGTTACCATTATCTATCGCAACAGCATCAATTTTATTTTTGTTTTCAACATAATAAGCAAATCCAAAAAAACCAAGCGCATGCATATCGCTTGCCACCCCCTGAACTAAGACATTATCATCCTCAGAAGCGGTAAAATCACCACGACTGGATTTCGCCTTTCCAACAACAGCCTCAGTAAAATAATCAAAGGTTCCGGAATCAGCACCTGGACCAAATAATTTAATCGTTTCATCGGGCCACGCCGGATTAACCTGATTCCATTTGGTTATCTGTCCTTGCGCCTCCGGCTTCCAAAATTGCTTAAGCTCATCGACTGTCATCGTCTTACTCCAACTGTTTCTTGGATTAATCACAACCGTTAAAGCATCAATTGCAATCGGCATCTCGATATACTGTAGTCCCGCTTTTTTACACGTTTCCATCTCAAGTTGTGTTATGGGACGGGAAGCATTAACGACATCCAATTCACCTCGACAGAACTTTTTGAAGCCGCCCCCAGTTCCAGAGATGCCTACGGTAACACGAACGGCACCACGCTTGGCAATTTGAAAATCTTCTGCAACTGCTTCAACAATCGGATATACCGTACTTGAGCCATCAATTCTGACTATAGGGCTGGCGTAAAGATTTGCGCTCAAGCAAAATAAAGACATAACAACAATGAATTGTTTCATATGTATAAAACTCGACATTCTCAAACTCCATTTGGTTTTTCAATAGATTAACTATAAGCTAGAAATATCTCGAGTCTGATTGTATGACAACATTGTTACATCATTGTGACAATTCATAATTCCGTCCAATACTCGCCGGACTATTCCGCCGATTCATTACAAACGTTCTGCACGATTTCTGCAATTTGCTCTGCCCAGAACTCAACTTTCTGCTCTGATTCTCCTTCAACAAGAACACGTATCAGAGGCTCCGTGCCGGAAGCCCGTAACAGGATGCGCCCCTGTTTTTTTAAATCTGACTGCGCTTGTTTAACAATTTTCTGAATATCTTTATGGTCTTCAAAATTGGATGACCGGGATACTGGCACATTAATCAGCCGATTCGGATAAAGTGAAATATCTTGTACTGATTCTGCCAAAGTTACTTCATCATCACACAACGCATGTAGCACTTGTAATGCTGAAATAATGCCATCCCCTGTCGTATGCTTATCCATACAAAGAATATGTCCAGAACTTTCTCCGCCGATAAACCAGTTCTTTTCGCGCAACAGCTCCATTACATAGCGATCCCCCACATTTGTCCTCAAAAACGGAACATTTAATTGTTTAAAACCGTTTTCAATCGCCATGTTAGTCATCAGTGTACCGACTACACCGCCCTTCATAAAACCCGTTTGCATACGATGTTTAGTAATAATATAAATAAGCTGATCGCCATCGTACAAAGTTCCACTCTCATCGACCATTAATACCCGGTCGCCGTCACCATCAAGTGCTATACCCAGATCGGCACGGTGCGATTTGACTGCTTCTTGCAGAGCGACACAGTTTGTTGCACCACATCCTTCATTAATGTTCAGTCCGTTCGGGTTGTCGCCAATGGTTATCACATCAGCGCCCAATTCATGAAACACATGACCTGCTATGTGGTAAGCCGCACCATGCGCACTATCCACTACAATTCTTAAACCACGCAAGTCAAGATTATAAGGAAAAGTACTTTTACAAAATTCAATATACCGCCCGCTAGCATCTTTTAGCCGCTGCACTTTACCCAACTGGGCGGAAGGCATTGTTCTAATTGGTGAGTCTATTTCAGCTTCAATCTGGTGCTCAATTTCATCCGGGAGTTTGGTTCCATCTGCAGAAAAAAATTTCACGCCATTATCTTCAAACAGATTATGCGAAGCTGAAATCACAATTCCAGCTTGTAATCTTAATGCTCGAATCAAGTACGCAATAGCTGGTGTGGGTAACGGACCGGATAACAGCACATCGACGCCTGCCGCAGAAAACCCAGCCTCTAGCGCAGATTCAAGCATATAGCCGGACACCCGCGTATCTTTGCCAATCAACACAGCAGGACGCTCACCCGCCATAAGGTGCCAATCTTTGGCAGCTAACACTTTCCCAGCAGAATAGCCCAGACTCAAAATTCGATCCGGGGTAATCGGATCTTCACCGACTCTTCCCCGTATACCATCAGTCCCAAAAAATTTTTTAGTCAATGATTCAAATTCCAAATGTTGATTAAAAAAATAAACCTACCTTCAACATAATATCATTCTTGGGTTATTCGATACGCTTACTTTCTTGTACTGCAGCCCAAAAAGCCAGTGCATCTTTCGTTGCCTTTACATCGTGTACACGTACAATTTTTGCACCATTGGTAACGGCAATAACTGCTGCGGCAACGCTTTCATGGATACGCTGATGGACGGAATTCCCCGTAACGGCACCCAACATTGATTTTCGTGATAATCCGGTCAATAAAGGAACATTTAACTGTGTTAAATACTCTAACTGTTTCAGAAGTGTAAGGTTATGTTGCAATGTTTTTCCAAAACCAAATCCGGGGTCAATAATTAAACGACCCTTCTTTATGCCCATGTCCATTGCTACTCGAATTCTTTGGTCTAAATAATCATACACGTCCTGAATAATGTTGATATAGCGCGGATTATTCTGCATATCAGCCGGACTACCTTGCATGTGCATCAAGCAAACGAAAACATGTTGATGATCTCCCATAATTTCTAATGCTTTTGGAGCACGCAACGCATTCACATCATTCACAATATCAACCCCGGCACTGATTGCATGCTGCATAACTTCAGGTTTTGAAGTGTCTACTGAAATCATCGCACCCTTATCAACAAGCGCCTCAATAATAGGCATAACACGTTTTAGCTCTTCGCGAGCACTTATCGACTCACTACCTGGTCGCGTCGATTCGCCGCCTACATCTAAAATATCCGCACCTTCCTCAATGAGCTTCATGCCATGATCAACCGCTTTTTCTACAGATAAAAACATACCGCCATCTGAAAACGAATCCGGCGTCACATTAACGACACCCATAACAAGGGGCTGCCCGGTGGAATGAATCGAATACGGTGTCGACACTGTCATAATTCGAAAAAATCAATATTTTTGGACAAAAAAAGGGATACGATTTTTATCATCGTATCCCGTGTACTATCTATCTTAAAACTTCTGTTAATCTGATCCCTTAGCAACACCCTGAGGCGGAATATCAGTTTCCTCATTTTTTTCTTCTGAGGATACGTCCTCAGCTGATTGCTCTGACGTTGTTTGAGGTGGTTTAGGCGGTCGCGGCGGACGACCTTCCATAATATCCTTGATTTGATTGCTATCGATAGTCTCCCATTCGAGCAAAGCTTTTGTCATTGCCTCAATTTTATCTTTATTTTCCTCAATTAACTTTCGGGCAAGAGCGTATTGTTCATCAACGATACGACGAATCTCTGAGTCAACCATTTGCATAGTCTTCTCACTCATGTTTTTTTGCGTCGTTACAGAACGGCCCAAGAAAACTTCGCCTTCATTTTCACCATAAACCATTGGACCAAGGGAATCAGTCATACCCCATTGCGTTACCATCTGACGCGCCAAGTCGGTAGCACGCTCAAAATCGTTTGAGGCGCCCGTTGTCATCTGATTCATAAAGACTTCTTCGGCGATACGTCCACCAAACATAACAGCAAGTCTTTGCAAAATTTCTTCCTTTTCCATACTAAAGCGATCTTCTGTAGGAAGTTGCATCGTAACGCCTAATGCACGTCCTCTAGGAATAATTGTAACTTTATGGACCGGATCAGTTTTGGGTAATAAATATGCCACAACTGCGTGACCCGACTCATGATAAGCCGTGTTTTTACGCTCATGCTCGGGCATCACAACAGATCTTCGCTCGGCACCCATAAATATCTTGTCTTTAGCATTCTCAAAATCTTCCATATCTACCAGACGCTTATTTTGACGCGCTGCAAATAGTGCCGCCTCATTAACTAAATTAGCAAGATCCGCACCCGACATGCCTGGCGTTCCTCGCGCCAACACATCAGCTTTAACATCCGGTGCCAATGGAACTTTTCGCATGTGCACATTGAGAATCTGCTCACGCCCGCGAATATCTGGCAACGGAACCGTTACCTGGCGATCAAAACGACCAGGACGCAATAACGCAGGATCAAGCACATCTGGACGGTTCGTCGCTGCAATTACGATAACACCCAAAGAAGCCTCGAAACCATCCATTTCAACCAAGAGCTGATTTAGAGTTTGCTCACGTTCATCATTACCCCCCCCTAGACCAGCACCACGCTGACGACCAACTGCATCTATCTCATCAATAAATATGATACAGGGAGCATGCTTTTTAGCTTGCTCAAACATGTCACGTACTCTAGACGCACCTACACCAACAAACATCTCAACAAAATCCGAACCTGAAATGCTAAAAAATGGTACTTGAGCCTCACCGGCAATTGCACGCGCCAGAAGTGTTTTACCTGTACCTGGATTACCGACCATGAGTACACCGCGCGGGATACGCCCACCCAGTTTCTGGAATTTGGTAGGATCGCGCAAAAATTCAACCAGCTCTGCAACCTCTTCCTTTGCTTCTTCGCAACCCGCCACATCATTAAACGTGACCTGGTTTTGAGATTTGTCGAGCATACGCGCTTTACTCTTACCAAATGAAAATGCACCGCCGTTTCGGCCGCCGCCTTGCATCTGGCGCATAAAGAAAATCCATACGGCGATGAGCAATAACATCGGGAACCATGAAATGAAAATACTCATCAGCATTGATGGCTCTTCCTCAGGTTTAGCCTCAATAATCACACCTGCTTTAAGCAGGTCGCTGACTAGCCACGGATCAGTTGGAGCATAGGTAGTAAACCGAGCGCCATCAGTATTGGTACCTCTCAACGTACGGCCATCGATTACTACTTTTGCAATACGGCCGCGATTTAATTCAGAAATAAACTGTGAGTAATCAATCGGGACCTGTGCTTGTTGTCGCACACTGAATTGGTTAAATACCGTCATCAAAATGAGTGCAATTACAAGCCAAATGGCCATATTTTTAAATAAATTATTCAAAATAGCTCCTTGGTTTGCACCGTTAAAATTTTTTTACTAATGTCATTCAATTTTAAGTTCTCGCTCAATACTCAGAAAAGCTGGACAACGAATCAAAAAAGGCCTGTATTAGCTTCAATTTTCTGTTTTACCTGACAATTTCCCGCCTTTTGTTATATACATTGTGCTTTTTTTAACACTTCTTTTCAAGCCCAAGCAAATAAACTTCATTACTGCGATCACGAGAAGCTTTGGGTTTACGTATCAATACTTTCTTAAATTTGCTTCGCATCTCTAGCAAAAATTGATCAAAACCACCGCCTTGAAACACTTTGACTAAAAAGCTGCCACCAGAGTTCAGTCTCTCCATCGCAAAGCACAGCGCCAGCTCTGCTAAATACATGCTGCGCGCTTGATCGCTTATATCTACGCCACTTATATTTGGCGCCATATCCGAGAGAACGACATCCACAAAACTGCTTTCTAATATCCGATCTAACATCTTAACAGCATATTCTTCACGGAAATCATGCTGAATAAACACAACTTCTGGTAACGGCTGCATCTGAAGCAGATCAAGTGCAATCACTTTACCTTGGTGGCCAACCTGCCGCAATGCGACTTGCGTCCAACTTCCCGGCGCCGCCCCCAAATCAACAACCACCATTCCTGCTTTGAGTATATGGTCATGTGCATTAATTTCAAGTAATTTGTATGCAGCGCGCGAACGAAAACCCTCTTTTCTTGCCAACTTGACATAATAATCACTGACATGTTCTTTCATCCAATGACTTCTGGTTTTAGCGCGTGCCATCAAGTACAATAGTAATTTTATAAATATTTATGTTTACACTAAATATTACACAACGTAGAAAGCTATCGGCGCAAGGGCACGGGCTAAATCCTGTCGTAATCATTGGAAAAGCTGGCCTCACAGATAACGTTATCGAAGAGCTAGACCGCAGCTTGTTAAGTCACGAACTTATTAAGGTAAAGATACATCAACATGATCGTGACACCAGGCAAGTAACGCTTGAAACAATCTGTCAAAAACTCAATGCGGCGCCTATTCAGCATATCGGAAAAATTTTTATAATTTACCGGCCCAAGCCTGAAGACACTGTTCAGAAGAAAACCGCAGAAAAACTAAAGAAAGACCGAAATCTGCGTCGCACAAAACGCAGTTTCCAATAAATACTCAAGCGATTCGCATACAATACACACTTTTTAAATATACTTTACACTTAAAACTTCGTATTCTCGTATACCACCAGGAGCCTGAACCTCTGCAACATCTCCTTCATATTTGCCAATCAACGCACGTGCTATCGGAGAACTAATAGAAATTTTACCCGATTTAATGTCAGCCTCATCATCACCAACGATTTGATATGTTACCGACTCTCCATTCTGCAAATCTTCCAACGCTACGGTCGCGCCAAAAACACATGCACCATCTGCATTAATAAGTGCCGGATTAATAATCTGCGCATTAGACAACTTACTTTCGAGCTCTGCAATTCGTCCCTCAATAAAACCTTGTTTTTCTTTGGCCGCATCATACTCCGCATTTTCTGAGAGATCACCGTGAGAACGCGCTTCAGCAATGGCCGCAATAACAGCCGGTCGTTGCACCGTTTTCATCTCATGTAATTCATTGCGCAGCGCTTCAGCACCAGCTACAGTTAAAGGAATTGTACCCATTATAATGCTATATCCTATTTGTCCTTCAAAATCATTGATTCAAGTTGTTTAACCAGAGAAGTCATCTCGATTCTTGATCGCTATACATGCAATTTTTGCAGATTATATGCCTTTAATTCTTTTATATTCAACATGCCTACGCAGGCTGCCCGTGCGCCAGCCAAAGTTGTATAGTATGTTACTCTTGCCTGTAGAGCAGCATAGCGAATAGAGTATGAATCATGTATCGCACTACGCTTATTTTTGACTGTATTAACAATAAAATTGATCTCGTTGTTTTTGATCATATCTACGATATGCGGTCGGCCTTCTGCAACTTTATTGACTTTCGTAACTTGCAAACCCGCTTCAGCCAATGCAGCAGCCGTTCCTCTTGTAGCATAAAGCTTAAATTCAAGCTTAGCAAGATCACGTGCAATTTCGACAGCGTCAAGCTTATCTGATTCACGTACGCTGATAAAGGCGTTGCCTGATTTAGGCAATCGCGCACCTGATGCTAACTGGGATTTTACAAACGCCTCCGCAAACGTATTCCCTACCCCCATCGCTTCACCCGTTGACTTCATTTCTGGACCTAAAATCGTATCGACACCGGGTAGCTTGATAAATGGAAACACAGCTTCTTTCACAGAATAAAACGACGGCACAACCTCCTGAGTAATGCCTTGCTGAGACAATGTTTTCCCTATCATACAGCGCGCCGAAATTTTAGCTAACTGCAACCCCGTAGCCTTGGAAACAAAAGGTACAGTCCGGGATGCCCGCGGATTAACCTCCAAAACAAACACGTTTTCATCTTGAATGGCAAACTGTACATTCATCAAGCCCACAACATTTAATTCACGTGCCATTTCAACCGTTTGACGGCGTAATTCTTCCTGCATTTCAGGCTGCAAATTAAACGGCGGTAGAGAACAAGCTGAATCTCCAGAATGCACGCCCGCCTGTTCAATATGCTCCATAATGCCACCGATTAAAACCGTTTCACCGTCACGAACGGCATCAATGTCAACCTCTATCGCGTTAGTCAGAAACCGATCTAACAACACTGGTGAATCGTTAGATACTTTTACCGCCTCACGCATGTAACGCTCTAGATCGCCTTGTTCATGGACAATTTCCATAGCACGGCCACCCAACACATAACTGGGACGCACAACCAGCGGATAGCCAATTTCCTCAGCAGCAACCAGCGCGGCCTCAGGATTACGCGCCGTACGATTTGGCGGCTGTTTGAGTCCCAATGCCTGTAACATTTTCTGGAAACGCTCGCGATCCTCAGCACAATCAATCATTTCGGGACTGGTACCAATAATAGGTACGCCATTTGTCTCTAAGTCACGCGCAAGCTTAAGTGGAGTTTGACCGCCATAATGCACGATCACACCCTCCGGCTTTTCTACCGTAACAATTTCAAGCACATCCTCCAGTGTCAACGGTTCAAAGTACAACCGATCTGAAGTATCGAAATCGGTTGATACCGTCTCAGGGTTACAGTTCACCATGATCGTTTCATACCCATCCTCACGCAATGCCAGAGCAGCATGTACGCAACAATAGTCGAATTCAATACCTTGCCCGATACGGTTTGGGCCACCACCTAACACCATGATTTTTTTATTGTTCGACGGCAATGCCTCGCACTC
Source organism: Gammaproteobacteria bacterium (assembly GCA_030431985.1). Taxonomy (GTDB): domain Bacteria; phylum Pseudomonadota; class Gammaproteobacteria; order Burkholderiales; family Nitrosomonadaceae; genus Nitrosomonas. The sequence goes on along the minus strand of JAUIIB010000040.1, from coordinate 12,219 downwards.
TTCTTCATATGTGGAATACATATATGCGGTATGCGTAGCAAATTCTGCAGCGCAAGTATCCACACGCTTATAAACAGGATGTAGATTAAACCGATGACGATAAATACGCACTGCTGTCTGATCAGTATTTAACAATTTTGCTAACCTGCGATCGGAAAAGCCCTTACGTTTAAATCCACGCAATGTTTTTTCATCTAAGGTTTCCAGGCTTTTCTTATCCAGCGATTGCTCCTGCCTGATTAAATCTTCAATCTGCACCAGAAACCAGGGATCAATATGAGTTAATTGAAAAACATCTTCTAATTCCATATCACATCGAAACGCATCGGCAATATACCAAATTCGATCAGGCCCGGAATTAGCCAGCTCAGACCGGATTTTTTCCAAGCTATCTGTCTTCTCATCAAATCCATCTGCACCGGTCTCTAATCCGCGCAATGCCTTTTGCAAAGATTCCTGGAAAGTTCTCCCTATGGCCATTACCTCACCCACAGATTTCATCTGTGTTGTTAAACGATCATTCGCTTGAGGAAATTTTTCAAATGCAAAACGAGGAATCTTGGTTACCACATAATCAATAGTAGGCTCGAACGACGCTGGAGTAATACCGCCCGTAATATCATTCCCGAGTTCATTCAAGGTATAGCCAACCGCAAGCTTGGCCGCAATTTTAGCAATTGGAAAACCAGTCGCTTTTGAAGCCAGCGCCGATGAGCGGGACACACGAGGATTCATCTCAATGACCAACATTCGCCCATCATCCGGATTAATTGCAAACTGCACATTCGAACCGCCCGTCTCAACGCCAATTTCACGCAATACGGCAATGGAGGCATTACGCATTAACTGATACTCTTTATCCGTCAGCGTCTGCGCAGGTGCTACCGTAATCGAATCGCCGGTATGAACACCCATAGGATCCAAATTCTCGATTGAACAGACGATAATGCAGTTGTCACGCTTATCCCGCACCACCTCCATTTCGAATTCTTTCCAGCCTATGACAGATTCTTCGATCAGTAATTCCTTCGTTGGCGAGGCATCCAATCCACGCTCGCAAATACTGACAAATTCTTCACGATTATAAGCAATTCCCCCACCGCTGCCACCCATCGTGAATGAAGGACGAATAATGGCAGGATAACCCAGCATAGCCTGCACCTGAAGTGCCTCTTCCATGCTGTGGGCAACAGCTGATCGTGCTGAATCAAGTCCAATACGGGACATTGCCTGCTTGAATTTTTCTCTGTCTTCAGCCTTGTCAATTGCTTCACGCGACGCGCCAATCAGTTCAACTTGATAACGATCCAGCACCCCATGCCTGACAAGGTCTAGCGCACAATTGAGTGCAGTTTGCCCGCCCATAGTCGGTAACAGTGCATCCGGTCTTTCCGCACCAATAATTTTTTCCACCATTTTCCAGGTAATTGGCTCGATATACGTTGCATCAGCCATTTCCGGATCTGTCATTATTGTTGCCGGATTGGAATTAACCAAGATGATACGATAGCCTTCCTCTCGTAAGGCTTTGCACGCCTGAACTCCCGAATAATCGAATTCACACGCCTGACCGATAATAATTGGCCCCGCACCGATAATAAGAATAGATTGAATATCAGTACGTTTAGGCATAATTTAAAAGCAATTGATTTTTATAGTTATATGAAAAATACATCTGCATTAATGTTTGCGGCGCCGCATCATGTCAATAAAACGATCAAAAAGATAATCAGAATCGTGTGGCCCGGGACTAGCTTCTGGATGCCCCTGAAAGCAAAATGCCGGCTTATCCCGTAACTCGAATCCCTGCAAACTGCCGTCAAACAAAGAAATATGTGTCACTTGAACGTTTCCGGGCAATGTTTCAGCGTCTACGGCAAAACCATGATTCTGGCTGGTTATGAAAACTTTTTCAGTTTGCACATCTTGTACCGGATGATTTGCGCCATGATGACCGAACTTCATTTTAACAGTCTTGGCACCACACGCGAGCGCAAGCAATTGGTGTCCGAGACAAATACCAAATAGCGGCACGCTTTCTTCCAACAGTGCCCGCGTTGTTCTTATAGCATAATCGCAAGGCTCGGGATCTCCCGGGCCATTAGACAAAAACACACCGCTGGGCTGTAATGTCAGAATTTCTTCAGGAGAAGCCCGCGCAGGCAAAACGGTAACCTTACAACCCCGTTGCACAAATTTTCGCAGAATATTACGTTTAATACCGAAATCCAAGGCAACAATATGAAAAGACGTCTCGGTCTGCTGCTGATATCCCGCCCCCAATGACCATTCACCTTCATCCCAAGTATAAGGTTGCTGACACGAAACAATTTTAGCCAAGTCCATTCCCGCCAATCCCGGATGTGAACGAGCAAGATCAATTGCACGAGTCTCATCAATTTCGCCAGCCATAATACAACCCGTTTGAGCACCTTTCTCCCGCAGAATTCGCGTTAACTTTCGCGTATCAATTTCTGCAATAGCAACAACTTGATGATTAACAAGAAAATCCGCCAAAGGCTCCGACATACGCCAGCTACTGGGTATTAACGACATACTACGCACCACCAACCCTGCTGCATATACCGTATCAATTTGTCCTGATTCAAGATCTTGTGGATTGGCACCTGTATTACCAATATGTGGATATGTTAATGTTATGATCTGCTGACAATAGGAAGGATCTGTTAATATTTCCTGATACCCGGTCATCGAGGTATTAAAAGCCACCTCACCTGTTGCAACGCCCTCAATACCTACAGAAACACCATTAAAAATTGTTCCATCTGCTAACGCAAGAATGGCGCAAGGATATTGTGACACGAAGAACTCCTTGGGTTTGATTCTATTAGGAAACCGGGCAGAAAATGCTCTTTGCCCTGCTTTTGAAGGGGTAATTATACGTGAAAAACTATTTGGATTCTATGTAAGCACACATGTATTTTAGGCTTAAAATAGTGTTTGCATAATACAAGTAGAACAGTTGCTATGATTTAAAAAAAAGCTGAATACTTTGACATACTTTTTCTAGAACTTCGGATAATTTTACAGCCCATCAGTTGTATCCCGCCACCATAAGTTGAACAAAATAGGCTGATTGTCTAAAAGACATTTATAGTTCATCGTTACTACCGAGGAAAAGTTATGGTGACAAAGAAGAATAATTAAAAAAATAGTGCGGAAAAACAGTTCCGGATATTCGGCGCGTAACACGGTAAAACTATAATGAATCCATCGGACTACCAAAGGCTGGGTAATATATCGGAAAATAGCCCCTAAGATAACTGTCCAAAAATTGGGGGCCACTTCTCACTCCCTAAAACCAAGTTTTATTCTTCTAGAAAATACTCAATTTCAAGAGCAGGTCGTAGAGTCGAGTCTTCTATATAATCGCTGCTAACGAACGTTTTAATATTATTATTGCCACTTACAGGCACCAACTTCCATCCAAAATTTGCTCTACCATTTTGAATTGCCTGTACACCTTGGGTCACATCTATAATCAGCCACCCAGGCTCCCATGACGCCGCGCCTTCACCATCATATTGACTATCAATATCTGTTCCTAAACCAACTGCCCCTTGTTGATCCCAGAAAATTCCCAATTTACTTTCTTGCCATGTAACTTGATCCTCCCGCCATGTTACAAGCAGAGGATGTACACGGTAAACTTGATCATAAAAAGATGACTTATACAGCTTAAGTTTTGCTGAAGTAATTACTGCCTGATCAGGGATAAAACCACCTTCTGACTCAAAAATAGCAAATCGAATCAGCGAAGTAAAAAGCGAACCTTTTTTTCTATCTAATAATTTATTTGCCGCACCAAAATTTCCAAAATCATGGAAATTGTATATATAACTATCCCATACATCAGTAAACTCATTTAGTCCTTTCTGTAACGTTACATGAATACTATTATTTGGCGACTTCGTTACGTCGACACCCACAGAAGCAGAATTTCCAGTTAATGCTCCATTATCGGTAGCAACCGCATGTAGTGTATGCATACCTACTGTTGCGTTCAACCAAGTGTATTCATAAGGTGCTTGAGTTATTTCAGCAAGAAAAACACCGTCAGCATAAAACGTCACTTTTGTAATGTTTCCATCATCATTGGCATCTGCCGCAATTAGTATGGGTTCTCCCGTTTCAAATATTGCCCCGACGTCTGGTGCAGTCAATGTCACTGTAGGCGGGTCATTAATCATATCCGTGATAGTAATCGATACATTTAGGGAAATCGTTTGCTTGCCACCATCATCTGTGGCAACAGCCGTCAGAGTATGCGCACCAGCTGTTGCATTATTCCAAGAGAATTCGTATGGGCTGCTGGTATCTTCACCCAGTAAAACACCATCCGAATAAAACTCTACCTTAGAAATAATACCGTCAGTATCACTTGCATTCGCTGATATTAATACTGACGTTTCTTCAACAAACTCGTCACCAGACGACGGTGCAGTCAGGTCTACTTCAGGTGGTAAATTTACCATACCGGTATCTGGTATATACTCAATTTCAAGCGTTGGTCGAAGTGTAGGGTCAATGTCATATTCACTACTGGCAAATTTCTTGGTATTACTGTTACCACCTACCGGCACCAATCTCCAGCCGTAGTTTTGCCCAGTCGCACTCATGACTTGAACGCCACTTGTTACATCTAGATCTAACCACGATGGCGTCCAGCCTGCAGCACTTTCTCCATCAGGAATATTTTCGATATCTTGACCAAAACCGAGTCCGCCAGCTACATTCCATGCAACCCCAGACTCACTTTCTCCCCAGCTCGCACTGTCTTCCGACCAGTTAAGCAGAATCCGGTGGGCGCGATAAATATGGTCGTAATAAGATGTTTTATATACGGATAGTTTTGCGGACGTAATGAAAGAACCGTCGGGAACAGGACCGCCTTCACTATCAAAAATTGCAAAACGGATAACTGAAGCAAAACGACTTCCGCTTACTTTGTCCAACAACGATATGTTTTCTCCATAATTGGCCGAATCAAAGTATTCGTACATGTAGGAGTCTACAGTCCCTTCGTATCCATTCAATCCTTCCTGCAAAGTTATTATCACATTGTTCCCTGGGCCAGACTGGGTAACATTTATCTGGCTGATTTGCGATGTCGTTATAGCACCATTGTCATCTGTTGCAACCGCAGTTAGGCTATATGTGCCAATTGTTGGATTCGTCCAGGTAAAATCATATGGTGCACTGAAATCTTCGTTAAGCAGATTGCCATTAGCATAGAATGCCACTTTAGTAACAGTGCCGTCAGAATCATTCACTGTTGCACGTAACGAAACAGTATTACCTATATGAAAATTACTACCCGTAATAGGCGAAACCAGATCAATTGTTGGTGGCTGATTGACGACAGTTCCAGTCACTGTAATTGAAATGGCGGCTGATGTTGTTTTTTTGTTTTTATCATCTGTGGCAACAGCCGTCAGAGTATGCGCACCAGCTGTTGCATTATTCCAAGAGAATTCGTATGGGCTGCTGGTATCTTCACCCAGTAAAACACCATCCGAATAAAACTCTACCTTAGAAATAATACCGTCAGTATCACTTGCGTCGGCAGTTAATAAGACAGAATTTCCTACAGCATACGTAGCACCTTCGAAAGGTGAGATTAAATTAACAGCTGGTGGAATATTAGCTGGGCCAGAACTTGAGACATACTCTATTTCTAAAGAAGGCCGTAATGACGTGTCATTAGAGTACTCACTGCTGTAGAATCTTATAAGATTACCATCTTGGCTCTTTGAGACTATCTTCCAACCAAAATTTTGGCCATTTGCCCTTATGTTTTGAACGCCTGATAATACATCTATTTCAAGCCATCCCGGATTCCATTCTATGCTACTTTCTCCATCCGAGTCTGCAGCAAAATCGACTCCAGATGTATTGGCACCCGGCGTGTCCCAACTTGATCCAGAATCTTTTTCCAACCAAGTTACAGTGTCTACGTTCCAGTCAGATAATATACGATGCGCTCCATAAGAATGACTATAGACAGAATATTTGTACAGTGATAATTTTGCCTGGCGGATTAATGCATTATCCGGAATTAGGCCGCCTTCACTCTCAAAAATTTTGAAGTTTACTATGGGCACCACTTGGGAAAAATTGTTCCGACGGCTCAATAAATTGCTACTATTTGATGTATTAACCGTGCTCAAAGATTGATCTAGATATACATCCGCTGTTCCAGTGTATTCATTTAAACCTTGCTGAAGTGTTATGGTTTCAATTGTGCTGGATGATGCAACAATGTTTATCGGATTAGATTCTGCTGATGAACCGTCGGTAAATAAAGCAACTGCAGTTAGGGCATAAGACCCCGGTGTTCTATCAATCCATTCAAAGGTATGTGGGACGCTACTTGACGTGCCTATTACATTACCATCGAGAATATATTGCACACTCGAAATCATTTTTCCCAATGCATAAACCACTATTTCAACAGACTGATTTGCATAAAAAATGTCACCCTCTTTCAGGTTTGCAATTGATACGCCTTCATTGACAACTTCAGGCTGCCAATTTGAAGGTTTATATACCCAAATATCCCCGGAAAATTTATCGAATAACCCTACAAAAGCATCTAACGCTTTCGAATATTTCCATTTTCCAAGAATTGGAGTTCCGGTACTACTCTGCTGCTGCGGTAAGTTAATCCCTTGTGGTGTAACTCGATTTAACACCCAATTTCCTGAAGTAAGATCTTGCGGAGGAGTCAATTGCCAAACATCTAGGTTGCCATCCCATAGTACAAAGAGTTGTCGTTTGTGATCAAAATCAAGTCCGTATTTGTCTAACCTGGTGAAATCGAAGGTTCCACCAATTACATCTGGAGAAAAAATTACGTTTTGTGCAATAGTTCCTGGTGATTGATCAAGGTTCCAAAAAGTAAATATGCTGCCAGCAGTTCGTACAAAAATTTTACGCTGCGGATCAAATGCCCCAGCGCCTTGACCAGAAAATGTAGACCCCGATTGGACAGTTCCAACCACTTCATAGGTATCTTGGGATGAATCGATACTTGAAAAAGCCGAATAACGAAATAATCTATTATTTGCTTGAAGATATAGAGTATCAACGCTATTTTCTCCAGAATATGCAGTTGCCGTATTAATAAAATAATTGGGCAAAAAGACTCCGGGTGTACTTGGAAACAAATTATCCCGGTTACTCCACATATTCTTACCGATAACATTTGGGAATAATTCAGGATTTACATGCGAACCTGTTGTGCCGCCAACAGCGTTCTTATCTGCCAGCGCAGGATTGAAAAAATAAGGTCCCGTTGGAGAACCATCTGTATGAATGTAACGTGTACCTGTATTAAAAGCCGCACCACCAAACGTAACGAATCTATCCAGAATCGGTAAGAATTCGGAATTGTCATAGGTATGCGCAGCGACTGGAGCATTAAACACACCGTCAATACTTTCAAACTGCCCGTTACCAATATACCGAACTTCTGATGGCAATGATGCACGCGCCCATTTCAGAGTTGACGATTCCCAGATATAGACATCGTTCCCCGGATAATTTGCATGCCCACCGCCATAGATAATTATATTTCCACGATTAGAATCCCATGCCATGGAACTCCATGCATCTATTATGCTATGTGGTGCACCAACGGCAGGCGCCTCTGGGGGATTGGGTCGCTGCTCAAGAGGTGTCCAAACCGTATCATATCGGTTTGTATTTAGTTTTATCCAACTATTCTCAGGTGCGAGAGCAAGTTTACTTGCAATCTCGGTATCTAAACTTAGTTTCCAATCTCCCCTGCTTTCAACTGGTAAGGTCAATAGAGTAAAACAAATAATAGTCAGGCTAACGTAACTTTTCATTCTAGCAAATAACAAAATTTGTTCTTTTCTCATGTTATTATTTTTCCAAATATTTTTTCTTGGATCTAAACATTATTTTTTGAGCAATTCCGTCAACGCTTAACTTAATATCCCAATTGAACGGGATGTTACTAACCTGACCGTAAAAATTCTGATTATTTCTGATACAACCAACTAATTAATAAATCCACATCTATCTCACAACTTAGCCTAAATGACATTCCATGCTAGCTTTCCTTTCCTCAGTTGCCCAAAGCAATAGAACAAATTCGTCGGTTTAAACAATGGAAAGCAACAACTTAAAAATAAACACGCAATTTTTATACCATATTTGTATAAATACATAGATACAAATAGTTATGATGCAACATACTATTTTAATGTATCAGACAAAGAAAATTATGTAAAATTTTTCGACTTCTATCAGGGACTGGCGCCGGATCGGGAAACCGAGATTCAATCTTTGCAAGCGACGATTAGAGACCTTTGCAGTACGCCGAAGAACGGTTAAAATCTGAGTTACGCAAGGAGGCGCTCGAAAAAAAGTGGTAGCGCCCTAGCAGCGGCGCGAACTAGCGATACAGGCTGTTAAACAAAGAAAGAGCGGTGTCCGTTTAGCGTGTGAGACCTACGGTATCAGTGAAACCTGTTACCGTTACCGGACCAAGCTCGGTGCTGATAATCGTCTCATAGCTGATTGGCTACTTCGGCTGACACACAACCAGCGGAACTGGGGTTTTGGTTTTGGTTTATGTATCCACGCAATGTAAAAGGTTTCCCTGGAATCATAAGCGTGTTTACCGAATTTATAGAGAGCTAGAACTGAATATGCGGATTAGGCCAAAAAACGGCTCAAACGTGACAAGCCAGAGGCGCTATCGGTACCGTCAACAATCAATGAAACCTGGTCAATGGACTTTATGCATGATCAGTTGGAAGATGGTCGCAGTTTTCGGTTACTGAATATATTGGATGATTGTAACCGCGAGGGGCTAGGTATTGAGGTAGATTTCTCTTTACCAGCAGAACGCGTCATACGCACGTTGAACCGTTTAGTCGAATGGCGTGGCGAGCCTAACCAACTTCGTTGTGACAACGGACCAGAGTACATCAGTGGCGCACTAGCTACCTGGGCGGAAAAAAACTCCATACAACTAAAATTCATTCAGCCAGGCAACCCGCAGCAAAATGCATACATTGAACGTTACAACAGAACCGTACGCTACGATTGGTTGAGCCATCACAGCTTCGAGTCAATCACCCAAGTTCAGGACTATGCAACTAAATGGCTGTAGATTTATAATCATGAACGGCCTAATACTGCCATCGGAGGAATAACGCCAAAACAAAAGCTTGCACAATTAGCGCATTAATCTCTACTTTTAATTTCGGTTAATTTATGGGGAGATTATCCTAGAAGCAACACCGTATCAGGTCTACTATGAATCCATCGGGTTGCCAAAGGCTGGTTAATATATCGGGAAATAACTCTGAAGACACCTGTCCAAAAATTGGAGCCCACTTCACATTAAGAAGGGATAACGTGGTCAGGTTGACGAATGATTTGCTCCAATATGGTGCGTTTAGTGTACAACCTGACCTTTTTTGATTCTTATCACATTTTTTTCCTAAAATGGTTGATCAGAACATTTCTGTTATTCCATGATGCATTTCAGTCTCATCGAAATAATCCAAATCCTCCTCTACATATTCCATTTCATCGATGATTCTTACGACGCGACTATCAGCAATCATTTCATCCATCACATCATCCGTGTCATCTGTTTCATCCAGTTCATCAAAAGTATGATCTATTTCCATTTTAATAATCCTCCATCAACATTATCAGTAAGAAACTCCATTAGACATCACATAGCCTAACGGCATAGCTGAAGATAGTTAGTGATTTATCCCACAATTCTCTGTTTAAAAAAACAGAACCACATACTTTCTAACGGAGAAATAACTCGATAATTCAGTGTTTTGCACAAAAAAATTTATTTATTTTTTGCGCATACTGGAAATTGAACTCGAAATATAGATGAATTTACGAGAAAAAAACGGAAAATTTAGTCCCTGACCACCTCACAAAATGAGGGGTTATTTTTAATCTAATGACGATATGAAAATAATAAAACAATTACATGACCCTCCCAAACAACTTGACCATGTTGAAACGACAAAATACTGCCAACTGATTGAGTAGCATATGACACTCAGCAGTCATTTTCCCCTAGACTGACTATTCTTTAGTACCACGCTGAATTGATACGCCTACTTTCTTGACACCTCTTAGAATACTCAGTTTTGCAACACTGACTTTAACCCAAGGCGAACCGAATTCTTTCATAATCGTTTGCGCAATATGTTCAGCCAATGTCTCAAGTAAAGAAAAATGTTTCTTTGTAAGAATATCCCGTATATGCTGCACAATATGTGCATAATCAATCGCATCATCTATGCAATCCGTAATTGCTGCGCGTTTATTAGGCAAAGCAATTTCAAGATCAAGCTGAATTGTTTGAGCTACCTTACGCTCCCACAGATAAATGCCCACTTTCGTCTTTGCTCTGAAATTTTGCAGAAAAATGATATCCATGGCGCAGAGTAAATAAATTAGCGACAACACACAACGTTCGCGTTCAATTGAACTATATAATATATCATTCAGATTACATCAATTTTTAACGGAACGGAGCAACGCGTATCAGATGACATTACTGGTCTTTATTTTCATTGCTTACTTAATTGGCTCAATCCCCTTTGCGCTTATTTCCAGCCGGATTTTTAAACTACCTGATCCAAGAACCTATGGCTCTAAAAACCCTGGCGCAACCAATGTATTACGTAGCGGCAAAAAAGCAGCTGCCGTAATAACTTTACTGGGCGATGCAGGCAAGGGTTGGGCAGCAGTCAAATTAGCTCAATTTTTAGCACCGGTTTGGAATCTGGGCGATGAAGTTATAGCCTCAACGGTAATGGCAGTTTTTCTGGGACATTTGTTTCCCATTTTCTTAAATTTCCAAGGTGGGAAAGGCGTTGCTACCGCCGCAGGCATTCTGCTCGGCCTAAACCCGTCACTGGGTCTGCTATCAATAATAACGTGGATCGCAGTTGCTGCGACGACCCGTTACTCTTCCCTATCAGCAATTATGTCTGCAATCCTGACGCCCGTTTATGCATATTTGTTTCTTGGAATTTCACTGAACACATTTACTGTTTTATTGGTATCCCTAATACTAGTCTGGCGGCATCGCGCAAACATCGTCAACCTAATTGCCGGCACAGAAAGTCGCATTGGTCAAAAACAATCCACTTAATTCGATAGTAACCACAAACTCCAACTCATTATCCCTCCACAAGCTCCATTGGTGAGTTATCATCTCAAAATTCCATTATCGTGCCGTCATAGCCTCTGTTAAAAGATTAACTAGTTTCTTGGTATCATCTATTGGGCAGGAAAACCCTTGAATCTCCGAACGAGATGTGTCGTCACACGTTGCGATGCTGTCCATCGTTGCAACATTATGTTGATCCCAACATTGTTGGTTAGTCAAACCGACAGTCGGGCAATTATCGTTCGGGTTAGCGTACTTGCTAGTAGCTGTAACATCTTCCATGACATAATCTGGTGCTTGCTCGTAGAAGAAGAATTCAAAGTCGTCGCCGGGCTGCTTGTTATAGCCTTTTACATACATGCGTGACAAACTAGTCCTAGCGCTCCTCCAAAAAGAGCGCTCTAGTTTTGCCACGATGTCCGCCGGAACGTCAGATAAAAATTTGTTGGACGGTCCGCTGTTACGTAGAAACTCTACATCTTTTAACAGTGTGTTTTTAGTTCCTACTACTGGAGAGCGGTCTCTCACATTCACATAATTACGTAAGTAAATGTCGTCGAACAGGGTAATCCTCGGCGCCGATACACCCAGTTCAGAGCCTTGGGGCAGCAAAAAAGCCGGTAAATCAACCCCAAGATTAAACCCTTCAACTCGGATATTTCTAAACACCGTATGTCCGGCCTGATATCTTTGTTGGTACAGGTCGACACCGATGTTAATAGAGCCAATATAATTTTGATTGGATACTTTCTGATCGCTGACAATCGTTATATTCTCATACACCGCTGAAGTATTCCGTTGAGAATAAAGTCCCGTTTGTCGGATATTCCAAAATAATGAATCGCTTATCTTTCCAACAACTCCTGCAAAGCTATTCCACATACCAACACTGCTGGCGTATACTTCATTATCCCTTGACAATCTGATCTCGGGCGCCCATGTGTTAGCATATTTTGTCCATTGTGTCGGGTCGTCAATGTCGGCGCCTCGGAAGTTCGGTACCAACG
>JAUIIB010000039.1 GCA_030431985.1 Gammaproteobacteria bacterium | reverse complement strand
CATGCTGTATTTCATCGAAGAAATAATGTCCTATTGAAATAACCGGCAATAATCCATGTATGTTTTTGTTCAGATAATCAGTGATATCCGATATTTGTCGGGTACCCAAGGCAAACGCATTTGAGAAGCCATTGATTTCATCCAGTTGATCGGGTTCGGTCAAAAGTACACCCAGCAGTTTTTCAGTGCGCGCTGTATTATAATAATTGACTGAATTGTCATAACAAAATTTATAAAACCCGGGGTTACTGCTTATTTGCCCGGTGTGAAACAATTGTGACGGATAGATTTCATAGAATCCGTACTCAAAAACTTCAAAATTGGTTAGAGAGCGATGGGTGGTTCTCAGTTGTGCTCGACCATCCCTGCATTCAAGAGATTTGTCATCATAATTGCTTACATATGGAAATTGCTCGCTGCTTTGCATTTGTGAATCGGCGTAAAAATGAACGATGTTTATGCCATTTTTTTGTAAGCGTTCTACTGCATTAACGATAAACTCATCAAGGACGTGTACAGTAATATCCTCAGGTTGGTGGATTGGACCAATATCAGGATTAAGGCTGATAACTGACAGGACTTCGTTATTGGAAGACTGCAATCTTTGAAAAATAAATTCAAAATAGTCTGATACGTCTAAAAAACCCCCGGTTTGCGCAATGCTGTTATATGTGTTTCTAACATGCGTTATGGTGTGGGGTATAATTTCGCCGTTATCAGGTAAATCATAATGCCATAGATCTGCATTTAAATATTCGGCAGACGCATGTAATTCCGCTGTACGAATATCACCGCATGAATCTCCTGAACTGAATTCGCATCCTGATTTGCCGCGAGTAGGGATGACCATTGCGCAATAACTATTTGCATGTGAGCAGTGATCTTTCATTAAAGGGTAAATAATGCGTTCATCACCCGGATACACGCCTACAAAAACATAATGATACGGATTGTCAAAACGTGTATTGTCAACTTTATGGCAGGCAATATCCTTAACGCATGGGTCAGTTGCGTATACTGATGCTACCGGTAAAAACACCCATAATGTTATAAAAATAACGGTTCGTAAAAATTTCATGATGTTCGCGAGATATGATGTGTTACTTGGCTTGTGGTTAGGCATAAAATTCAATACGCAGTGGCATTATCCAGAAATGAGCGTTTGTATTTGTGGATGCTGTAAAATGAATTTTCAAAATACTGCTGTAAGCAAATTATACTGACTGAAATGGCCTAATCTTTTGGATACAAATAATTGGAAATAGGTTCGGATCATATTAGAAATCGGAGGGTTAGCCAAGTATTCGGTCAATCAACGATTTAGCATTCACACTGTTCCAGTGTTCATGTAAACTACCGGAACCACAATAACAGAACAGTCTGTACGAATTGGTAGTCCACTTAGGTAGTCCAATTTACAACTCACAATTTCAGGAGGAATTTAGCCTTATGAAAGTGACATATGATGCCGAAACCTGTGTGCATGCAGGTAATTGCCTTTACAGCCTGCCTGAGGTGTTCAAGGTCGTTGACGGACAATTCGTCATTGATCCAACAGGTGCCAGTGAAACAGAGATTCGCCGGATTGTCGCTGATTGTCCGACGGGCGCGCTGACGATACAAGACGCCGATCCTTCGGAATAACATCGTCAACTACATTGAGGCAGATCGGGTTATTCCATCCTATTTTTGACGATCTGCCGCTCTTATTACTCATTCCGGTTGTTTCAACCATATTCTTCTGTGATAGCACAAGATAGGTTACGAGGTACATGCTTTTAATTGTGTAGCCGACTTTATCCGAAACGGTTATTCCGTACGACACTGATCTTTACTGATATCCAGGTTGGATAGCGTGGTCAGTTCATTTTCTATAAGACGTAGGTTTTCGGGTTCTGACAGTCTGTGATCTCCTGATTCGACGAGAATGACACGTGTGCCCGGTCCGTTAAAAACAGATGCCGTATCATCGGCTTTTTTCCATGATATATCCGTATCTTGTTTGCCGTGAATCAGGACGAGTGGAACTTGTATGGTGCAGGTTTTGCTTAGAACGGACTGTTGCTCACCGTCTTCCAGTAGAGTTCGGGAAATCCTGTAGGGTTCCTGTGTATAATCACTCGGAATTTCCAAATACCCGTTACGCGCTAGTATTTTGCGATCCTGCCGGGACATTCGGTGCCAGATGTCTCGGGTAAAATCCGGTGCTGCAGCAATGCCGATAATACCTCTAATTGGTACTGTCCGGTTCAGCAGCAAGCGTAGTGCAATCCATCCGCCCATCGACGAGCCAACCAAGATAACAGCGTGTTGTCCAAATATATGATCGATGATATCAGTGGCGTCCTGGGCCCAGGAACCTATCGTGCCATCTTCAAATGTACCGCTTGAACAGCCGTGACCGCTATAATCGAAACGTAGATAAGCCTGTCCGTGACGTTTACAGATTTGTTCCAGATATCGTGCTTTTATACCATTCATATTAGAGCGGAAACCGCCCAGAAACACGACGCCAGGTAGGCCGACACGTTCCGTTTTTCCCGGCGTGTAATGATAGGCAATGCGTATGCCGTGTGGTGAACTGTAATGCGAGGGTTTCATACAGTATGTCTATAGGGCTGGTTTTGACTGTTGTTTATTACACGCTGGAATGTTTGAATGCGAATTGCTTTGCGGCATTACGTAGTTCGATTGCGAGAGTAGGATCGTCGACTGTTCGGGAAAGGACCATGCCTCCAACGCAAACAGCAGAGAGTGCCAGTGCTGTTTGGTGTTTTTCGGCGTAATTTTCAGGTAGATTGTTTTCAAATAGTGCAGTCATGGCAAGCAACAATTGTTTAAATGATTCTCTTGCCCGGGGTGTTGCGCGGGCGACGTCGGAGGGCAGGGCAATCAGCGGGCATTGACCGTCCAGATCATCCAGGTGATCGGATGATAGATAGCTGTTAATCATGGCCCTTACTGTTTCCGGCCCGCCAATATCAGGTTTGATACCGGCTTCGTCCCGCCAGACTTTTCCTCTGCCATGCAGAAAGCTGGCAACGGCTTCAGCATAAAGTTCGTCTTTGTTTCTAAAATGGTTGTAAAAACCGCCCCGTGTGAGCCCCGCAGCAGTCATGATTTGATCAATAGATACCTCGGTGAAACCATGGCGATTAAACAGAATTCTTGCTTGTTCAATGATTCGGAGGCGGACAGCAGCTTTGTGTTCAGGGGTATAAGGCATAACGGAAATTTCGTAAATTAATATGGAAAACTGACACCTAAATATGTTCTTGAACATATTTAGGTGTCAGTATAACCTGTAAACGTATTGAGCAGGAAGAATGCGGCTTCGGAAGTGAAAATGCAGGATTTTGCTGTTTCGGTTAAAAACCGTATGCTTTTTGTGGCGCTATGGCCACATTTAATCTTAAGAGTAACGTAAAGGAGCAAACGAATGAAACTCTATATTGTGCCGGGTGCACCTAATGCCAGAAAAGTACAAGCCGTGGTTAAGCATCTAGGATTGAATCCAGAAATAATTCAAAAAGATTTTTTTACAGGCGATATGAAAAAAGAAGATTATCTGGCCATTAATCCTAACGCCAAAACACCAGCTCTGGTTGATGGTGCTTTGAAACTATGGGAAAGTGAAGCGATTAATATTTATCTGGCATCTGAAAAAGCACGGAATAACACAGTGTTTGATTCTGATCAAAGGCCCGATATAATGCGCTGGCAATTCTGGAGCGTTTCTCACTATAACCGGTGGTTGGGCGATATCGTCTGGGAGCGTATCGTTAAACCTGTTTATAATCTTGGTGAATGTAACGATGATGTGGTTACTTACGCCATGGAATTTTTCAAACCCTTTATCCATGTTCTCGAGAACCATTTAAATGGCAGGGAATATATGGTGGGTACGCAATGGACGCTTGCCGACTATTCCATAGCTTTTATGGAACCATTTATCCGCAGTGAGTTACTGCCATTTAATCTTTCCGATTATCCAAATGTGCAGGGTTTATACGATAGAATGAGTAATAATCCATACTGGGAAGCAACAGCGGTGCCTCCAGAGAAAATGGGCCGAGCCGGTTAATATTTTCCGGATCTATTGCGGATCGAGAGGCCTCGTGGATTGCGCTGGATTCCGTATTAAATGGGAAAACGCCATGTGTTATGGCGTTGTCGGTAACTTTAAAAACCGGATCCGGGTTGTTTGAGAAATTCGATTTCTTCTGCGGTAGACATGCGGCCCAGAATTGAATTGCGGTGTGGATATCGGCCGAAACGGTCAATGATTGCTTTGTGTTTCAGTTCAAACATGAGCTTCCTTTGAGGCGTATATTGACGATAAAGCGTTTCGGCCTGAATATGGATTTGCCGGGATTCGCTGTGCATGTAAGGTATTAACAGAAAGCCACGTTCGTCATCTGATAACGCTTCGTGGATTTTGTTAGCAACCGCCTCTTGCGCCAGCACAAGCGCCATAGAATCTTGGGAAAAAGCCTGTGGCGTATTTCGGTAAATGTTGCGGGAGAACTGATCGAGAACAATGATTTCAGCAAGCCGGCCATGGGGATACTGTCTCCATTGATACAACTCACCTTGTATGGCGCTTTGAAGCAACGATAGAAAACGTTTTCTGACCAATGCGTCGAATTTGGGTTCTGCCGCCCACCATACTTTCGGATCAATATTCTCAAACCAGAACGTTAAGACTTCATCATACTTCATTTTCTTATAAGGCTTTGGAAATGAAGAAAGGCTTAAAATCGGGATTATTTTCCCAGATATTGAAACAGACAGAAAGCGGTGCCGTCTGGTGCACTGCAAACGGCGAATTGTCCGGTTTCCGGAATATCCTGAGGACCCATCATAACGCCACCACCGTTATCCTTAATCACTGAAATCGTATGATCAATATCGGTAACGGTAAAATACGTGTTCCAGTGTGGCGGAATATGTTGCATCTCGAGGGGAAGTGTCATCATACCGCCGATTTCATCGTCCTTGTTTTTAATTAACGTGTAATCGACGTCTCCCATATCCATAACACTATAAGTCCATCCCAGCAGTTTTTTATAGAAGTCGGCTGCTTGATCCACATGATCTGTCATGAGTTCCTGCCAGCAGAACATACCGTGTGTTTCCCGATTAGCCATCGTGCCTTCACAGTCGGTTGAGCGGTTTTGCCAAAGCGAGAATGCTGCACCTGTCGGGTCGAGTAAAACCGCCATACGGCCGTAGTCAAAGACGTCAAACGGTTCCATTTTAATATCTGCACCCAGATTCTTAGCGGTATCGGTGAATGCATCAACATTGTCCACTTCGATATAATTGCTGATATGCGGTGGTACGTTTGCAGTTTTCATTTCATCAGGCATCAGGAATAGGCCGCCAACGCCACCGCCATCGGCAGCGCTAATCATGGTATACGTGCCGCCGCACGGCATTGGATTTTCAGTATACTGCCAATTGAAAACTTTGTGATAAAAGGTCTTTGCACCTTCAGGGTCGGGTGTCGCAAAATCGACCCAGCAAAAATTTCCAGTGTTAGGTTGTTGGTTTGCCATATTCGATTCCTTTTAATTCCATTGTGTCAAATATTTAAAATAACAGGTTAGTTTGAATGCTGACAGATTATCTGTTAGGGTGGTTTTAGATTAACAGACTTGCGCGTTAATTGAAAAGCAATAATTTTTAATATGTTTAAAGGAATAATGCATGTATAACAAATGGATAACCCGTATGGCTGTGGCGTGTTTTTTCAGCTTATTTTGTCTGATGCCGTCAATGGCTGAAGATCAGACGAATGCTGCAGTTGCATACAGTGACGCAGATCTTAAGTCGTTTATTTATGCGAATGCCGGTCTTTATCAGGTTCAGCAGCAGGTCATGGCGCAGATGAAGGGTGAGCTTTCCGATGAACAAAGACAAGAAATCATGGAAACCGGCAATCAACAAATGCTGCAGGTGCTTCAGCAGGTTGGGCTGACACCGGAAAGTTACAATGCCATGGGGCAATCGATTCAATCCGACACTCAATTGCAGGCAAAGCTCCGCACAATGGCCACAGAGCTTGCTCAACAAGAAAGTCCACAATAACTATTTGAACGTTATCCTTCTAGTTACGCTATAGTCCTGTATTCTGCTGTGATAATGACAATCAACGGGACAATATGGTACAGAGAATACAGCTTGCCACTGTTATTTTGGGCTTAGTGTTGTCAAATAGCGTATCGGCCAGTGTGCCAGCCCACGGTATGCTGACTGCGACGCAATCATGTGAAGCGTTTATTTCAAAAAACAAACAGACTAATCCGGATAACACGAGGCTTGATCCAGGGCAGGGTTATGCCATTATTGAAACTAACAAAGCAGGCAATCCATCCTGGTACCGGTTGACGGTTCCCGATGCGCGACCGAGCGAGCGTTGGGTGGCAAAAGGCTGTGGGCGGATCGATGTTCAGATTGGTGGCGACAAAGACAGTGATGGAGTATCGGGAAAAAATACCTGCAATACTGCCGGTCTGGAAGACAGCTATGTGCTCGCTTTAAGCTGGCAGCCTGCTTTTTGTGAAACCGATAACGGGGGTGGCAAGCCGGAATGTCAGATCGACGATAACGAGACTTATCAGGCTGGAAATTTTACCCTACATGGACTTTGGCCCAACAAGCAATCATGTGGTAAAGATTATGGGTTTTGTGGCGCAATTAAAAACAAACCTGACGATTTCTGCGATTATCCCCAGTTAAAACTGTCATCCAGTGTGCGCCAGAATTTGCAACAGCTTATGCCGAGTGCTATGGCCGGTTCCTGCCTGCAGCGCCACGAGTGGTTTAAGCATGGCACTTGCCAGACCCGTCTTACCATCGATGAATATTTTGAAGCTGCGGTTAATATGACCCGGCAATTTAATGCTTCGGGCATCGGTTATTTTATGTCCCGCTATATTGGTGCAACAGTCACGGAAGCCGCATTTCTTGCACGCGTGGATTGTGCGCTGGGCGCCGATACACAAAATAGTATCGAATTAAAATGCCGCGATGGAAATCTTGTCGATGTCTACATTCATTTGATCGATTTACCGGACGGCGATGCTGACCTTGAAGCATTGATCAACAATGACCGTACTTTCAAGTCAAACTGCGGTGGAGCGTTTAAAATTGATGCGATTGGAATTTCGCAATGACGGTTACATTCTACTTGGATCGTAGTTGTGGTGAATTGTTGTGCTGTATCAATGCAATCCAGTGCTTATTTAGATATAGGCTTGTCATGCATGTCCTTCGACTTCAGCGAGTTCCAGCACGCGTTCCAAAAATGAGTCTTTATCAAAATATATTTTTTGCGCGTCACATTTTAGCGGTTGTTCTGCTGTTGCTTTCCAGACTGATTCCGCAATGATTACTGAACCGTCCGATTCTTTGGGCAATGTCCAACCTGGCAAATGACCAGCATCGATCATTTCACTCATTGCGATAAGCCGTGAATCAATCGCCATTGCTTTGTCTGGCTCTTCACTAAACAAGCTTGCCATAAGAAAAGTACGGCTTTCCCAATCGCAATCCTCTGGTGGCAATCCGTGTATCTCTTTAATAGTTGCCAGTAAATCCTCTACGGTTACAACAACTGAGTTGATTCGTTTTTCAATTGAGAGCGTCATGTTTGTTTGTATACCTAACTGGAATTCTACAGTGAGTCTTTTACAGTTACAGCAAGAATTATCCAGTTACAATTTTTCTGTTCCTGCGTACAAAGCAATCTGCAATAAATGTTTTTAGCCATTCAAAAACCGATGGCGACGGTGAATACGGCACAATAAGCAGCTCGGCTTCGGTTGCTTCTGAGATTTGTGGATTTTGCTGCCGTTTCCAGTCACGCCAAACCTGACGGGCTGCTTCAGTATTCTCGCAGGTGCACAGTACGGCACCGTCTGAAGTCATCAATGTCGCCATTTTGTTTGGCCATTCCTTGATGTAACAAAACATAGTCTTCTCCTTTTTAGTTATCACATTTTGTTCACAATACAAGTGTAGCTGTCGCGTATTACGGTTTGATTACAGCCATGATTCCAATATAAAAATTGATTGGTCATTGACAGTATTCATCCGACCATTTTTTTCGGATCGACCCAGTTGTCGAACTGCTCGGCGGTGACATAGCCGGATGCGATTGCTGCAGCTTTGAGTGTTATTGCTTCATTGTGCGCCTTTTTGGCAATCTCAGCTGCTTTGTCGTAACCGATATGCGGGTTGAGCGCAGTGACAAGCATCAGCGAATAGTGCAGGAGGGTTTCAATGCGTTCGCGGTTGGCTTCGATGCCGATAGCGCATCGGTCGTTGAAGCCGGTGATGCCGTCGGTAAGCAGGCGTACGCTGTGCAGGAAATTATGGATGATCAGCGGCTTCATTACATTCAATTCGAAGTTTCCCGCTGCACCGCCCATGTTGATTGCGACGTCGTTACCCATCACTTGGCAGCACAACATGGTCATTGCTTCCGATTGTGTCGGGTTGACTTTGCCGGGCATAATCGAGCTGCCTGGTTCGTTCTCGGGAATTCTCAATTCACCGATGCCGCAGCGTGGTCCGGATGCCAGCCAGCGGATATCGTTGGCAATTTTCATCATCGATGCAGCGAGCGTTTTTAATGCACCGTGCGCATGAACGAGTGCATCGTTGCTGGCCAATGCTTCAAATTTATTCGGTGCGGTGATAAACGGCAGCCGGGTCTGATTGTTGATTTCATTAGCCACGCGAACGGCAAACTCGGGGTGTGCGTTCAGTCCGGTTCCTACGGCGGTACCGCCGAGAGCGAGCTCATAGAGATGGGGCAAAGTGGCCTCGATATGCTTCAGACCATGATCAAGTTGTGCCGTGTAGCCGGAAAATTCCTGCCCGAGCGTAAGTGGCGTGGCATCCTGCAGATGTGTCCGGCCGATTTTGACGATGTCTGAGAAGGCCTTAGATTTTTTGGTTAATGTATTGCGCAGCAGACGAACGGCTGGGATAAGCCGATTATGAATACTTTGTACCGCAGCAACATGCATTGCGGTTGGGAAAACATCATTGGAAGACTGACCTTTATTGACGTCATCATTGGGATGAATTATTCGTTCACCGCCGCGTCCGCCGCCGAGTATTTCTGATGCACGGTTGGCGAGCACTTCGTTCATGTTCATATTGGTTTGCGTGCCCGAACCGGTCTGCCAGATTACCAGTGGAAATTCGTTGTCATGCTGACCGTCAATGACTTCGTCCGCTGCTTCGATAATCGCTGCTGTGGTAGCCGCGCTCAGTAAGCCGAGATCGTGATTGACCCCGGCGGCGGCGCGCTTGACCAGTGCCAGTGCATGAATGAATGCTGCCGGCATCTGTTCACCGGAGATTTTGAAATTCTCCAGTGAGCGTTGCGTTTGCGCTCCCCATAGTGCCGATTGAGGTACCTGGACAATTCCCATCGCATCGCGTTCTTCACGGTACTTCATGACATGCCTCCTTGGCGTCACTGATGTTTATTCGCGTTACTTTAATATTGAATGTGTGATGAGCGCAGGCAATTTCAAGGCAAAACTGGCGAAGAAACGGAGTTTACCAGAGCGTAAATGAGCGTTTTGAGCCGATTTTTAACGCTGAAACTGCCTGCGCAATAGCATTCATCAATCCCAGGAGAGTGCTCCACCCGTCTGATACTCAATCACCCGGGTTTCAAAGAAATTCTTTTCTTTTTTCAAGTCGATCATCTCGGACATCCACGGAAACGGATTGTTCGCGTCGGGATACATGACGTCCAGACCGATTTGCTGGCAACGGCGGTTGGCGATATAGCGCAGATAAGCCTTGAACATTGGCGCATTCATCCCGAGTACGCCGCGTGGCATGGTATCTTCTGCGTAACGGTATTCGAGTGTTACGGCCTTGGCAATAAGTTCCTGGATTTCTTCACGGAACGCTTTTGTCCAGAGCTGTGGGTTTTCCATTTTGATCTGGTTGATGACATCGATGCCGAAATTGCAATGCATCGATTCGTCGCGCAGAATATACTGGTACTGCTCTGCGGAGCCGGTCATTTTATTTTGTCGTCCCAATGCCAGAATCTGTGTAAAGCCGACGTAAAAGAACATGCCCTCCATAATACATGCGAATACGATCAGACTTTTGAGCAGTTGTTGATCGGTTTCCAGCGTGCCGGTTTCAAAATTCGGGTCAGTGAGCGTATCGATGAATGGGATCAGAAATTCATCCTTGTCGCGTATTGATCCAATTTCGTGATAAGCATTGAAAATCTCACCTTCATCAAGCCCCAGAGATTCGACAATATACTGATAAGCGTGGGTATGAATCGCTTCCTCAAATGCCTGGCGCAACAGGTACTGGCGGCATTCCGGGTTGGTGATATGGCGGTAGGTACCGAGAACGATATTATTTGCAGCGAGCGAATCGGCGGTGACGAAAAAGCCTAAGTTGCGTTTTACAATCCGGCGTTCGTCCTCGGTAAGACCATTGGGATCGCGCCATAAAGCGATATCGCGGCTCATGTTGATTTCCTGCGGCATCCAATGATTGGCACAGGCGGATAGATATTTGTCCCACGCCCATTTGTATTTGAACGGCACCAGTTGATTGACATCAGCGTTACAATTAATAATACGTTTGTCTTCTACTTTGACCCGGCGAAGCGCACTGCCAGCGACAGTCTCGTCTACTGTAGCGTCGGCGCTGTTAATCGTTGCAGTATCAAATGAAGCATCCGAATCAACATTAGCATCAACGCCGGTATGTAACTGGTTATCTTGCGAAGGTTCTGCGAGTGGGGCAGTGTTCATGATCCCAGTCGGTTTGTGCGGTTGGGTCGGTTCGTCTTCAAAAGTCAGCATAGTTGGGCTCCTTGTTTGGGTTTCGTCACTGTATCGTTAATTTGAATGTGTTTTGCGCTATTGGCAGGATTCGCAGTTTTCATCGTCGATTGCGCAATATTTGATTTCAGCAGCTGCTTCAAGATCGTTGCCGGAAACACCGCCATTGGTGGGCACGGCATTAAGCGCACCGGCTTTTACAGTTGATTTCTCAGCACCGGTTGCACCCATCGAACGCAGGTAATAAGTGGTTTTCAAGCCGCGCAACCAAGCTAATTTGTAGGTCTCGTCCAGTTTTTTACCCGACACACCGGCGATATAAATATTTAGCGATTGTGATTGATCAATCCATTTTTGGCGGCGTGCAGCTGCTTCAATCAGCCATACTGGATCCATTTCAAATGCTGTAGCATATTGAGCGCGAATTTCATCCGGAATACGATCAATATTGCTGATGGCACCGTCGAAGTATTTGAGGTCGGCAATCATAACTTCGTCCCACAATCCGCGTTGTTTCAGGTCATAAACCAGCGATTTGTTGGCAATGGTGAATTCGCCGGACAGATTTGATTTAACGTAAAGATTCTGATAAGTAGGCTCAATACTTGCGGAAACGCCGACAATGTTTGAAATGGTAGCGGTCGGCGCAATTGCCAGGCAGTTGGAGTTGCGCATGCCATGCTTTTTAATTTGTTTGCGCAGTGCTTCCCAGTCGAGTGTGGTGGATAAATCCGCTTCGACATAGCCGCCGCGTTCTTCCAGTAAGAGATTGAGTGATTCGTGCGGTAGAATGCTGCGATCCCAGAGACTCCCTTTATACGAACTGTAGCAACCACGTTCCTTGGCCAGTTCGCTTGAAGCCCAGTAAGCTTCATAGGCAACACACTCCGTTGAACGGTCGGCGAACTCAACCGCTTCAGTTGAAGCGTATGGAATACCCAGTTGGTGCAGACAATCCTGGAAACCCATGATACCCAACCCGACAGGCCGATGACGCAGGTTGGCATTTCTTGCTTTGGGTACGGCGTAGAAGTTGATGTCGACGACGTTATCGAGCATGCGCATTGCGGTGCGAATGGTGCGTTTCAGTTTGTCCGTGTCGAGTTTTCCGTCTTTCAGGTGTGCGACGAGATTGACGGATCCCAGATTACACACGGCGATTTCCTTGTCGCTGGTATTGAGCGTAATTTCTGTACACAAGTTTGAGCTATGCACGACACCGGTATGGTTTTGCGGTGAACGGATATTGCAAGGATCTTTGAAAGTGAGCCATGGGTGGCCTGTTTCAAACAGCATACTGAGCATTTTGCGCCATAGCTGTACCGCTGGAATTGTTTTATAGAGTTCGATATCGCCGCGAATGGCTTTTTCTTCATACGCAAGATAAGCCTTTTCAAATGCACGGCCGAACTTCTCGTGCAGGTCCGGAACGTCGGAAGGTGAAAATAGCGTCCAATCGCCACCTTCCATGACACGTTTCATGAACAAATCGGGAATCCATGTTGCGGTATTCATGTCGTGTGTGCGGCGGCGGTCGTCACCGGTGTTTTTGCGTAATTCGAGGAATTCTTCAATATCCAGATGCCAGCATTCCAGGTATGCACATACAGCACCCTTGCGTTTGCCGCCCTGATTGACAGCGACCGCTGTGTCCGAGACAACTTTGAGGAACGGTACAACACCCTGCGATTTACCGTTAGTGCCCTTAATACGTGCACCCATGGCGCGCACTGCGGTCCAGTCGTTGCCAAGGCCACCGGCATATTTGGCTAACAAAGCGTTTTCTTTAATCGCTTCGTAAATGCCGTCGAGATCGTCGGATACAGTAGTGAGATAGCATGATGACAGTTGCGAACGACAAGTACCTGAATTGAATAGTGTCGGCGTCGAACTCATAAAATCGAAGCTGGACAACACTTGATAAAACTCAATGGCTCGTGTTTCGCGATCAATTTCATCTAGTGCCAAACCCATCGCAACACGCATGAAAAATGCTTGCGGCAGCTCGATACGTTTTTCGCGAATGTGCAGAAAATAACGATCGTACAATGTTTGCAAGCCGAGATAATCAAATTTTAAATCGCGGTCAGCGTCCAGAGCTTCTGATAGTTTTGCGAAATCAAATTGAGCCAGACGTTCATCAAGGAGACCGGCTTCAATACCTGTTTTAATAAAACCGGGAAAGTATTCTGCGTATTGTGTGTGCATGGCCTCATGCGACACTTCTTCACCAAGGACTTCGGCGCGAATGTTATTGAGCAGCAAACGTGCCGTTACATAACCATAAGCAGGTTCTTTTTCAATCAGCACGCGCGCGGACATGATCGCTGATTTTCTGACTTCCTCAACGGTGACGCCATCGTATAATTCGCGCTGAGTTGCTTTTAAAATCAGCGCCGGATCGACTGAATCACCAAGGCCTGCGCATGAGGCTTCAATCAGTGCGGTCAAATGTGCCAAGTCGAGAGGAGTGCGTTGCCCGCGATCGGTGACGTGAAGCATATCCTGCTTAACGCCATCCTTTTCTTTCAGGCGTGCACGCTCCCGGGTGCGTTCTTCACGGTAGAGAACATAAGCACGTGCGACATCGTGTTCGCCAGAGCGCATCAATGCAAGCTCGACCTGGTCTTGCACGTCCTCAATGTGGAATGTGCCGCTCTCAGGTTTGCGCCGCATTAGCGCATTGACAACGTCTTCAGTCAAAAGTGTGACTTGTTCGCGTACTCGAACTGATGCAGCACCTTGGCCGCCGTGAATAGCGATAAACGCTTTGGTCATGGCGACAGAGATCTTTACCGGCTCAAAAGCGACGACAGCGCCATTACGGCGAATTATTTTGTACTGTGAGAAGCGCGACTGATCGGTATGAGCCGCTTTAAAAGAACTGGTTTCGACAATGGGCTGTTGGTTTGAAGTTTCAGTGACAAGCTGCATCGTTTTCGATTCTCCCTGTGAATTAATATGAGATAAACCGCCATGATTCCAATATGTTATCGGAACATTATCAAGCAAAATCTGAAAAATCCCGATAACCGCATGAACCACAATATATAGTATCTAGTAAGCTAGAATACATGATCTATAGTATATACAATCCGAAATTATTTTGTAAAACTTTTATTTTTTTGCAGCCTAATGAATTGTCCTTAATAGTCCAATTCATGCGCTTTTTGGTCGAAAAATTTTTTTATTATGGGTATAAAAATCGATTTGATGGCAGGCAATTTGATGACATTTTGGAATTGTCTGTCTGTACAATCGCAAAGACTGGTTTACTGAATTGATCGATTAACGTTAGCGGAGGATTTGAATGCAATCCAGTCAATGGAGTTTGCTGAAAACCCGGCGCTTTTTGCCACTGTTTGTCACCCAGTTTCTGGGCGCGTTTAATGACAATGTGTTTAAGAATGCGTTGGTTATTTTAATAACTTACACGGTGGTTGAGCAGTCGGTGTGGAGTCCGGCGATTATGATTACGCTAGCTGCAGGTATTTTTATCCTGCCATTTTTTCTATTTTCAGCAATTGCAGGCCAGATTGCAGATAAATACGATAAGGCGTACTTGATACGTATCGTCAAATCTGTCGAGATTGTCTTAATGCTGGGTGCAGGATTGGGTTTATTTATGCAGCAGACCGGCTTGTTGATACTAATTCTGTTTTTGATGGGTACACAATCCGCTTTTTTCGGTCCGCTTAAATACGGCATCTTACCAGACCAATTGCAGGAGGATGAATTGATCGGTGGTAATGCGCTCGTGGATAGCAGTACATTTGTTGCAATATTGCTTGGTACGGTTTGTGGCAGTTTGTTGATTATGGTCGAAAACGGCGCGTTGATTATTTCAGTAATCGTCATCGCGGTTGCAGTTTTAGGTCTGGTCAGCAGTTTATTGATACCGTCAACTCGCCCGGCAGACAATACGCTTGAAATTCGGTATAACATTTTGCGCGAAACGGGTGCCGTTATCGAACGGGCGCGCCAGCAGACAGTCATTTTTCGATGTATTTTGGGAATCTCGTGGTTCTGGTTATTTGGAGCGAGTTTTTTGTCCCAGTTCCCAACATTTGCCAAAACAGTTGTAGGGGGCGATGAGCAGGTTGTGACGCTGTTTCTGGCTACCTTTACTATTGGGATCGCAGTTGGTTCATTACTGTGTAATCGATTGCTCAAAGGAGAAATTGCGGCAACGTTTGTCCCAGTTGGAATTCTGGGAATGACATTTTTTACTTTGGATTTGTACTGGGCCAGTTATCAATTGACAGTATCTGATTCAGCGACATTAATCGGCGCCGGTGTTTTTTTGGAAACATTCATACATTGGCGCTTGTTGTTTGATTTGCTGGGAATTGCAACGTGTGGCGGTATATATATTGTACCGCTTTATGCAATTATTCAGGATCGTGCGGAAAAATCGCATATGTCGCGAATATTTGCTGCAAACAGCATCATGAACGCTTTGTTTATGGTGATTTCCGCGGTCGGTATCAGTATTTTGCTGGTGAACGATTATTCAGTGATTGATGTTTTCTTGATCATTGCTGTCATTAACGGTGCGGTTGCGGTATATATTTCCAGTCTGTTGCCGGAAGATTTAGTTAAATCAGTGTTGCGCTGGATTTTTCATTTGTGTTACCGACTGGAAATCAATGGCACTGAACATTTGCATCACATGAGTGACAAAATGATTATTATCGCAAATCATTTGTCGTTTCTTGATGCAGCATTGATCGGGGCGTGTGTTCCGAAACATGTCAGTTTTGCAGTTAACACACATATTGCCAAACGCTGGTGGCTGCGTCCTTTTTTGTTTTTAGCTGATACCATTGCGCTCGATCCGACGAACCCCATGTCGACGCGATTGCTGATTGACCGGATAAAACGTGGACAAAGAGTCGTTATTTTTCCGGAAGGTCGTTTGACCGTAACCGGTGCGTTAATGAAAATATATGAAGGACCAGCATTGATTGCGGATAAAACTGCCGCGCCAATGTTACCCATTATTATTTCCGGTGCTCAGTACACACCGTTTTCAAAATTGCGCGGTAAAGTGCGTATTCGCCTGTTTCCTAAAATCACTTTGACGATAATGCCGCCAGTAAAATTTGATTTGCCGCGAGATTTGCGTGGCAGAAAAAGAAGACAGATGGCGGGTGTCAAGCTCTATGACGTCATGTCAAATATGATGTTTCAGAGTAACGATTTGCGGCGAACATTGTTTCAGGCGCTGCTCGATGCGCGGTTGACCCACGGTGGCCGCCATACGATTGCAGAAGATGTTGCGCGGAAGCCGGTAACTTACGCGCAACTTACATTACGTAGTTTTATTCTGAGTTTCGTATTGAAAAAATATACGGATAAAAATGAAGCGGTGGGAGTTATGCTACCCAACACGGTAGGTACGGTAATTTGTTTTTTTGGTTTGCAGGCCTGCGGACGTATTCCAGCAATGCTGAATTATTCGACAAGCGTAAACAATCTGCTGTCGGCTTGTGAAACAGCTTGCTTGCGAACTGTCATTACGTCTCAGCGTTTCATTGCAATGGGAAAATTAACACATTTGATCAATGGTCTGGAGTCTCGTCAATTCAAAGTGATTTATCTTGAGGATCTGGCAAGTCAGGCGACAGTTTTGAACAAACTATGGGGGTGGCTAATTAACTGGGTGCCGCAACTGGCTAATCGATGTATGTACCGTTATCAGGATCCCGAAGCGGCGGCAGTTATTTTGTTTACATCGGGTTCGGAAGCAGTACCTAAAGGGGTTGTGCTTAGCCATACAAACATCCAGGCCAATTGTTTTCAGGTTTCCTCGCGTATTGATTTTGGCCCGACAGATATTGCTTTTAATGCATTGCCTGTTTTTCATTCATTCGGCCTGACGGCGGCTACGTTTCTGCCTATATTGTCAGGTATTCGAACATTTTTTTATCCTTCGCCATTGCATTATCGGATTATTCCGGAATTGGTATACGATACTAATTCAACTTTGATGTTTGGAACCGATACATTTCTTTCTGGCTATGCCCGGTTTGCACATGCTTACGATTTTCAGAGTGTGCGTTATGTGTTTGCCGGTGCGGAAAAATTGCGAGAGGATAACCGCCAGATCTGGGCGGAAAAATTCGGTGTGCGTATTTTTGAAGGTTACGGTGCGACCGAGACGGCGCCGATTCTGAGTCTCAATACACCGATGCATAACCGGCCCGGTACGGTTGGCCGTTTAATGCCGGGGATAATGTTTCGGTTGGAGCCGGTCTCCGGGATTCAAGAAGGCGGGAAACTGTGGGTCTCCGGGCCCAACGTTATGAGAGGGTATTATCTGTCAAATAAACCGGGCGTTTTGTGTCCGCCAGAAAATGGCTGGTATGACACCGGTGATATTGTGTCGATTGATGCGATGGGCTATTTGACGATTATGGGGCGCGTCAAGCGCTTTGCCAAGATTGGTGGTGAGATGGTGTCGTTGGCTGCGGTGGAGGATTATGTGGGTCAACTTTGGCCGGATTATAACCACGCAGTAGTATATTTGCCCGATCCAAAAAAGGGAGAACAAATCGTATTGGTGACGACATATATTGAGGCGCGGCGCGAAATACTTGTAGGCTATGCGCAACAACGCAATATTGGTGAACTCAATATTCCTAAAACAATTTTAACAATCGAAGCCATCCCGGTATTGGCGACAGGAAAGGTGGATTACGTGGCGTTGCAACAATGGGTCGAATCAAGAAATGGACAATAATGACTTGTGCTAAATAGATTCATCCTTGGTGTGCGTCTGTTGTTGTAATGCCCACATACGGGCGTACGTTTGGTTAGCATCAAGTAATTGCGCGTGCTTGCCTTGCTCGATAATACGTCCATTTTCCATAACTAATATTTGGTCGGCGTCGGCAATGGTGGAAAGGCGATGGGCAATGATTAACGTCGTGCGGTTTTGGGCAATACGCTTGAGTTCGTTCTGTATTTGTTTTTCGGAGCTGGAATCGAGTGATGCAGTGGCCTCATCAAAAATCAGAATGGCCGGGTTTTTCAAAATAGTGCGCGCAATAGCGATACGTTGCTTTTCTCCGCCGGAAAGCTTTAGGCCGCGTTCACCGACAATGGTTTCATATGTATTTGGTAGGCTTTCGATGAAGTCATGAATATGTGCTGATTTTGCAGCGGCGTAAACCGCTTCAGCAGATGCATTTGGGCGACCATAAGCGATGTTATAGTAAATACTGTCGTTAAATAGCACCGTATCTTGTGGAACAATACCGATGGCAGCACGCAGGCTTTGCTGCGTGACACTCTTGATGTCTTGATCGTTAACACGTATCGATCCTGCCTGCACGTCATAGAAACGGAATAATAAGCGGGCCAGCGTAGATTTTCCTGAACCGCTTTGCCCGACAACTGCAATAGTTTGGCCCGCCGGTATTTCAAAGTTGACATCAAATAAGATCTGTCGATCAGCATCATAACTGAAATGTACATGACTAAATCGGATAGCGGGATTTCGGGAGTTTAAGATGTTAGCATTCGGTTTGTCTTGTACTTCTATATTTTCATCGAGCAATGAAAACATGCGTTCCATATCGGCAAGCGAGTGTTTAATCTCCCGATAGACGAATCCTAAAAAATGCAACGGCATATAGAGTTGCAACAAATAGGTATTGACCAATACCAGATCACCAATGGTCATGGTTCCATCGATAACATGATCAGATGCGAGAAACATCAAAATTGTCATGCCGATGGCAATTATTGTACTTTGGCAGGAATTCAATGCGGCAAGTGACGTCTGGTTTCGAACAGCAGCTTTTTCCCATGTCTGCAGGTGTTCGTCGTAACATCTGCTTTCCCATGCTTCATTGCCAAAATATTTGACGGTTTCATAATTCAACAAGCTGTCTATAGCATGGGTATTGGCTTTTGAGTCCATGGTGTTCATGGTGCGCCGGAAGATCATGCGCCATTCGGTAACGACCAGTGTCAGGATGATATAAGCTAGCAGTGTAATCAGAATGATCGTGGCGAACATTATATTGTACTGATTAATCAGAATTGCCATGACCAGTCCGATTTCGAGGATAGTGGGTAAGATGTTAAACAGCATAAAATTCATCAGAAATGAAATGCCGCGTGTGCCGCGTTCGATATCACGGGATACGCCACCGGTTTGACGTTCTAGATGAAAACGTAGTGACAAAGCGTGTAAATGTGCAAAG
Organism: Gammaproteobacteria bacterium; assembly: GCA_030431985.1. Taxonomy (GTDB): domain Bacteria; phylum Pseudomonadota; class Gammaproteobacteria; order Burkholderiales; family Nitrosomonadaceae; genus Nitrosomonas. Next base: position 3,764 of record JAUIIB010000039.1, on the reverse strand, counting down.
ATTTCGTTGGCGATACGTCGTATTGCACGCTGCGTCACTTTGGCGAATACAGCATCCCTTAATTCACCGAACAATGTGCTACCAAGGCGCAATAGGCCATAACTGATGAGCAAAAATACTGGCAAGATCAGCATGGTTTGCGATTGGTTCAGTGAGTCAATAATTTCTTTGAGCACAAGAGGCACAGAGACATTAGCCAGCTTAGCCAGTATCAAAAAACTTAAAGCCAAGCCAACTCTCGTTTTAAATTCCCATAAATAAGGCAGCAGAGTAATGATGGTTCGCATATTGCTTCGGTAGGCGTATGTTTTTCCGGAGTGGAAAGTGGGCATCAGCTATTCCAGACAATGAATAAGTGGATAAACAAAGGTATCAAAAATGCATGCAGGCTATATATGTAAACATACTGTTCGAAATCTGCAGAGTGGTTATTGGAGGTTTATATCAGCCATAGGTAGCCAACAGAGCAACTGATCAGCGCTGTTAACCCTAAAATACACCAGATTAGCATGGGTCGCCCAGGGCGGTATGGGGTCGGCACCGATTTGCTGAACATCGCACATGTATTAAGTGTAGCTAATACAGGTGCTGCTACAAATGCAACAATAGTCGCAAGTTTCACCATATCGCTCATTGATGGCATGAAAAAGAATAGTAATGAAAGTGTTCCGGCAATTGTGATTAGTAGCCAGACTAGATAAGTAGAGCCATTTGAATTGTGATTAAATTTTTTTGGGCCAATCAGTTCGAGCGACATACCGATGGTTCGTGGAAATGCATCAAGCAGTGTCAATGTGGTGCTAAACATAGTTGTCAGTGCGGCCACTGCGACAATCGGATAAGCCCAATCGCCTAGCGCTTGTCTGTACATGTCGAGTAATTGTTTCGCAAATGCTGCGCCACCGGCGGCAAATTCGACACCGCTACCATACATGACCAGTGCGCCGAGCGTCAGAAAACACATCGCTAAAAATGCGGTTCCGATAAAACCAATACGGAAATCTAATAGTGCATCTTCGATACTGGTTACTTTTCCTTCATTGGCATTCTTGCTTTCCGACCAGGCTGAGTGCCAAACCGAAATCTCAACAGGAGCAGGCATCCAGCCAAGAAAAGTTGCCAGAAAAAGCAGATGTGTGGCATCAGTTATATCAAAGCTTTTTGTTCGATTTGTGTAATATCCTGGATTGTCAAACAACAAAGCAATGACAGCGGCAATGGTGGTGATGGACAAGATCAGAATGATAATTTTGATCAACTTGTCGAGTAAAAGATAATGGCCACTGGTTAATAAGGTAAAACAAATAATCAGTATGAGGCTGCTAATGATTGCTGCAACGACTTGCGGTTCATGTCCGCCGAGCGCCTCTAATCCAGCTATAGAAGTAAACAGCCCCGCAGTGACAACTGTTACCGCTGCTTGGACGATTAGCATTGTAGAGAATGTCATCAATAAGTAAATCCATACTGCCCAAGATCCAAGTTTTTGGTAGCCATGAAGAATGTTTTTGCCTGTGGCGGCTGTGTAACGGGGCCCAAACTCAAAGAATGGATATTTAATTAGATGAATGATAATGATGGCAATCAATAGATCAAATCCGAACATACCCCCGGCCCGAGTTGATTGCACCAGATGTGAAACACCGACGGCCGCGCCGGCATACAGTAGCCCTGGACCTAATTTCCCTAGAAGGTTATTAAGTAGATTTTTATTGATTGTCATAATTTATATATAGCGATATTTTTGAAGATTAATCTCAACGTTTTTAAAATCAAATATTACCGGGATTTTTCCGCTGTTGATAATGCATATGGCCTATGAAGGCATGGTGATCTAATGTTAATGTGATGTGTGTATGATTTACTTGTGAGTATTTTGATTAAAGTAATGTTGTAGAGCTGTGCTTTGAATCGAGCCATGGAAACTACTTGTTATCGCGATAATGAAATAAGTCGTAAAGAGTGGCAGTTGCCTGCGATGACTTATAATTTGGTGGTAAAGTTATTTGCTCATCATGAAAGAATGCATTTTTTGTATCTATACGCAGTATGCAGTATATGGTGATTATTGATGCAGAATAAATTGTTTTTATCAATGGTGAGCGTAGATGCTGGATTGATATTGCCTGGCAAAATTTTAAACGCAAAGAGCGTGATTCGCTTAATCAGCCAGTTGTACATGATGTGGTTCTGTATCGTAAAAGCTGAATGAAGTCATACAACGTTTGCAGCATGAATTTCCACTGGCATTACAGACTATGGCTAGTAAGATCTCTGTAAAGGATTCTGGTCATATTCTTTAATTTCCCAACGGGTCGTGGTCGTGTCCAAATATTTTTTGAAATAGATATATTTTCTCTTTTGTGTGGACGGACTGTAAAAGGTTGTAAATTGTAGCGTGGTGTTATGGTATGGCACTGTATATTAATGTCTTCTCAAAAAAGCAACTAATAAAGTGACGTGTTCTTAACGCTTGAAAGGCAAAATTTTAGAAAATTGTTTCAGCAAATGTGTTGACCGATACGATAACTCATGTATAATCTCGTTTCTTTGCTGCTGACGCAAAACAAGCAGCGAAGCGGGATGAAGATAGTATGAAATTTGTACTTCGATCTCGCTTTATTGATCTTTAAAAAGATAACAATCGATAGGTGTGAGTATTTGGTACTTGAGATAAAATTATAGATCTTTTTCTGAGATTCTATTGATTCTCAGAATAGATCAAGCAAGTATTATTTTACTCGCAAGACACAGTAAGTTTATACGACTTTATCGTCGTATGCACATAACAAACGTCAAGCGAAGTTTTAGCAGAATTAAACTGAAGAGTTTGATCCTGGCTCAGATTGAACGCTGGCGGCATGCTTTACACATGCAAGTCGAACGGCAGCACGGGTGCTTGCACCTGGTGGCGAGTGGCGGACGGGTGAGTAATGCATCGGAACGTGTCCAGGAGTGGGGGATAACGCATCGAAAGATGTGCTAATACCGCATATTCTCTGAGGAGAAAAGCAGGGGATCGTAAGACCTTGCGCTTTTGGAGCGGCCGATGCCTGATTAGCTTGTTGGTGGGGTAATGGCCTACCAAGGCAACGATCAGTAGTTGGTCTGAGAGGACGACCAGCCACACTGGGACTGAGACACGGCCCAGACTCCTACGGGAGGCAGCAGTGGGGAATTTTGGACAATGGGCGCAAGCCTGATCCAGCAATGCCGCGTGAGTGAAGAAGGCCTTCGGGTTGTAAAGCTCTTTCAGTCGAGAAGAAAAGATTGTGACGAATAATCACAATTTATGACGGTATCGACAGAAGAAGCACCGGCTAACTACGTGCCAGCAGCCGCGGTAATACGTAGGGTGCAAGCGTTAATCGGAATTACTGGGCGTAAAGGGTGCGCAGGCGGCTTTGTAAGTCAGATGTGAAATCCCCGGGCTTAACCTGGGAATTGCGTTTGAAACTACAGAGCTAGAGTGTAGCAGAGGGGAGTGGAATTCCATGTGTAGCAGTGAAATGCGTAGAGATATGGAAGAACATCGATGGCGAAGGCAGCTCCCTGGGTTAACACTGACGCTCATGCACGAAAGCGTGGGGAGCAAACAGGATTAGATACCCTGGTAGTCCACGCCCTAAACGATGTCAACTAGTTGTTGGGCCTTACTAGGCTTGGTAACGTAGCTAACGCGTGAAGTTGACCGCCTGGGGAGTACGGTCGCAAGATTAAAACTCAAAGGAATTGACGGGGACCCGCACAAGCGGTGGATTATG
>JAUIIB010000061.1 GCA_030431985.1 Gammaproteobacteria bacterium | reverse complement strand
TAACCCTTGGCCATATTAAGAATTTTTTTATGTCGTGCATGTGCCGTTACACCGCGCTTTACTCTAGGCATTGTTCTCTCCTTTATGCATAAGGCAACATTGAACGAACAGATGCTGCATCACTGGGATGAATCGTAGTGATTCCTCTCAGTTGACGCTTATTCTTGGTTGTTTTCTTTGTCAGAATGTGACGCTTAAACGCCTGCGCACGTTTAATACTTCCACTTGCACGTATTTTAAACCGCTTTGCAGCGCCGCTTTTGGATTTCATTTTAGGCATCGAGCCCTCCTTTTTTCATATGACGCTAGGTGTTTCCCTATTGGAAATCTTCTAAACCCAGACTCACTTATATGTTGGCTGCATACTTCTTCTCAGCATGAGCCAACTGATACTGTTCAAACCGCTAAGTTTTTTATAAAAAAACTATGTTGCAGTTGTTGTGCTATCTGCAGCTGTTTTTGCTTTTTCTGCTTTTGCATCTTTTTTCTTAGGGGATAAAACCATCACCATTTGGCGGCCTTCCATCTTTGGAAATTGCTCAACTACAGCATGTTCTTCTAAATCATCCCGCACACGCTCAAGTAATCGAACGCCGAATTCTTGATGCGCCATTTCACGACCACGGAATCGCAATGTTACTTTAACTTTATCACCATCATTCAAGAAACTAATCAGATTGCGTAATTTAATACGATAATCGCCTTCATCGGTATTTGGCCTGAACTTAATCTCTTTAATCTGAATTTGCTTTTGTTTCAGCTTTGCTTCATGCTTTCGCTTACTCTCCTGATAGCGATACTTTCCATAATCCATCAATCGACATACAGGCGGCTGAGCCGTTGGTGCAATCTCAACTAAATCGACTCCAGCTTCTTCAGCTAAATCATTTGCCTCGGCAAGCCCCACGATGCCAATTTGTTTTCCATCAACACCGACCAAACGTACTTCTGGCACATCTATTTCATCATTTATGCGCGCTGCTTTTTCTTGTGCTATGGCAATTCTCCAAAAAATTAAAATATTAAGTTTTTAAGGCGATTTCTCTTTTTAAGTACTCAATCAACTTTGGCACAGCCATTTGCCCTAAATCCTGTCCCGCACGATTACGGACCGAAACCATACTCGAACTCATTTCCGCATCACCTACAATGATCTGGTAAGGCAATTTTTGTAAACTGTGCTCACGGATTTTATAGGTTATCTTCTCATTTCTCAAGTCCTGGTCTACTCTTAACCCATGATTTTTCAATTCATCGGCAACTTTTTGCACATAATCAACCTGTCCCTTGGAAATGTTGAGTACAACAGCCTGTACCGGAGCAAGCCACAACGGAAATGCACCCGCATAATTCTCTATTAAAATACCAATAAAACGTTCGAGTGATCCAAGGATGGCGCGATGCAACATCACAGGCACCTGCCTGGAATTATCTTCTGCCACATATTCTGCCCCAAGTCGTTCCGGCATAGAAAAATCCAGTTGCAAAGTGCCGCACTGCCAGATTCTTCCAATACAATCTGTTAATGAAAACTCAATTTTAGGTCCATAAAATGCACCTTCTCCGGGTTGTAGCTCCCACTCAAGGCCAACCTCTTCCAAAGCTGCTTCTAGTGCACCTTCTGATTTATCCCATTGCGCATCTGACCCTACTCTTTTCAGCGGTCTAGTCGACAACTTGACCAATAAGTCATTAAACCCGAAATCCTTATATACGTGCTTGAGCAAATGAACAAACCTCACGACTTCTTCCCGAATCTGATCCTCGCTACAAAAAATGTGTGCATCGTCTTGCGTAAATGCCCGCACACGCATCATGCCATGTAATGCTCCCGAGGCTTCATTGCGGTGACATGATCCAAACTCAGCCAAACGAATCGGTAAATCGCGATAACTTCTAAGTCCCTGTTTAAAAATTTGGATATGACCGGGGCAATTCATTGGTTTAATTGCAAAATCGCGTTCATCTGTGTCAGTGACAAACATATTTTCGCGGAAATTTTCCCAGTGTCCGGATTGCACCCATAATTTCTTGTCAAGGACCTGCGGCGTTCGTATCTCAAGGTAACCATGATTATTCTGAATATCACGCATATACTGCTCGATTTGCTGCCACAGCGCCCATCCTTTGGGATGCCAGAATACCATCCCAGGCGCCTCTTCCTGAATATGAAATAAATTTAAATGTTTACCTATTTTCCGGTGGTCTCTTTTTTCCGCCTCCTCCAATCTATGCAGATAATTTTTTTGATCTTCTTTCGACGACCATGCCGTACCATATATTCTTTGCAGCATCTCATTATTGGAATCACCACGCCAATAAGCGCCTGCAACCTTCATCAATTTAAACACTTTCAATTTGGAGGTTGTCGGTACATGCGGACCACGGCATAAATCAATAAAATCGCCCTGTGAGTACAGTGACAAATCTTCATCACCAGGGATAGACTCGATTATCTGCGCCTTGTAGTGCTCCCCCTGCTGTTTGAAAAAACTAATTGCATCCGAACGATCCCACACCTTACGCTCCACCTTAAGATTTCGCTTGCTGATTTCCTTCATTCGCTTCTCAATTGCGGTAAGATCTTCCGGAGTAAAAGGCCGTTTATAGGAAAAATCATAATAAAAACCATCATCGATTACAGGACCAATCGTCACTTGTGCATCAGGGAATAATTCCTTTACAGCGTGTGCTAGCAGATGCGCACTGGAATGACGAATAATTTCCAATCCATCCTGATCCTTTTCCGTAACAATCGCTAATTCACTATCCTGCTCAACTGGACAATGAAGGTCAACCAGCTTTCCATTGATTTTTCCCGCTATTGCGGCCCGTGCAAGCCCCTCTCCTATTGAGGCAGCAACATCAAATACGGTTATCGGGTAATCAAACTTTCGTTCCGAACCATCCGGCAATCGAATTACTGTCACGGATTTTCCTCTATGTATTAAATACAGTGTTATAAGATAATCGAAAATCTAATAAAATTTCAACGATATTAGATAGCATTTATACGCGATTTATGATCGTAGTTTTATACCACAGATTAAATTTCTGCAATTGATTTAAACACCTTGGCGCAAAACCGATAGCTACCGCGTCGACTAAGCAGTACCATGCCGCTACGCCACTCGGCGGATTACCCTGTGACCAATCAAAAACGGGCTCGATTGGTGCCCAACGCCATGTCCCTGCTGCTGTACCGACAAGCTCGAGCCATGTGCATATAAAAAAAGCGCCCAGATAAACTAGCGGCGACCTCCCTTTAAGCACGCATATTATAAAAATAACAAACAAAAATGCACCCACCTGATCACCTTGTTCTGGAATGCCGCTAATCCCCCATAATGACCATAATCCGCCTGTAACAAAGACAAAAATGGCTACCTTGCGTGCATACATCTGAAAAAAACCAGATCGTGCTAAGGCAACAGCAGTCAGATACACCATACCATGGCCGGGAGGCACATAGCGTGGAACATTCTCAAATCGATAGGTGTAGCCTTCCATATAGATGGAAGCAAAATGTTCTCCAGCTGTTGCAAATGCCACCGCAATAAGCACTTGCATTCTGACTTCTTTATTTTCTCCAACCAGCAATGCAAATAAAAAAATCCAAGCAACAATACCCAGCAGATTTTGCATTTCCAGACTTGCACTGCCATCAATGACTAAACTGACCCCGACACAAAAAAAAGTAAAGCCGGCAACAAAATAATCCCGACCTCGATGTGGATAAGCCACCCCAGGTTGTGGCAAATGCTGCAACATATTAACTGGCCTCAATCATAAAATAAAAACCCGCCACTGGCGGGTTGTCAATTTGAAAACAATTAGACGCCTCAGTTTTATCCCATACTCGAGGCTGCTATTTTTAACAACACTCTCTTGTAAAGACAGGCAGGATTAAATGTCTAGCAACCTCTTTAATCCCACCTGAATTCACATTAACTAACATCCATAATAATAGACTTGTACAACTCAACCCAAATCATTGTGCAAATTATTTAATTTAGGCTAAGCAATTATGACAATTTTTCAACAAGACGTGACTTAGTAATCATCCTCATCGTCCTCGTCGTCGACATCATCTTCGTCTTCGTCTTCATCATCGTCGTCTTCACCTTCCCAGTTATCCCAGTCGTCAGACTTCATGACCATCTCTCCCGATGCCAAACTCGCATCCAGGTCCGTCATCTCTACTTCT
>JAUIIB010000002.1 GCA_030431985.1 Gammaproteobacteria bacterium | reverse complement strand
GTTTGGAAAAAAGCGGATGGCATTTCTGGAGTCATCAAAGCAGACGGTATACGTTACCGTTACCCGTCCTACGTGGCGAACAGCAATTGAATAATGCCAGTACCTGCTTGACGGCCTTGGAACAATTGCGCAATCAGCTGCCGGTAAGTATGCACGCAATACGGGAAGGATTATTAAACGCGTATTTACCGGGAAGATTTCAGGTGTTATCTACTCAACCAATGACAATTCTGGATGTCGCGCATAATCCCGCTGCAGCTTCTACATTCGCAAAGAACCTCAAAGAAACCCAGTCGACTGGGAAAACTTATGCGGTATTTTCAATATTGCAAGATAAGGATATAGCCGGAGTTGTGCAACAATTGATGCACCATGTTGATGTTTGGTTAATTGCGCCGGTTTTAGCGCCAAGAGGAGCCAGCGTCGATGAAATACTGAAAAGTATATACTCACAACACATAAATCACGAAAATCCGGTTATTGTTAAATTCGAAGATGTGATCTCGGCTTATACATATGCCTGTGAACACGCTGACAAAAATGATAGAATTTGCGTATTTGGATCATTTAATACAGTAGGCGCTGTATTACGTTTTCATAGGGAAGCAAACCGTCATGATTGAATATTCGGAATGAACAAAAACATTACTGAAGAAGAGTTATTGCTCAGAAAACGCGCGAGGCGTCGACTAGTCGGGGCTGTTGTTCTGACAATTGTGGCAATTATTGTGCTGCCCTTGATTTTTGATGAGCCTAAACCGGACGATACGGATACGCATGAGATTGATATCCATTTGTTCCCTGAAGATGATACCAGTAGTATATCCCCTATGTTATCCTCGAAAATACGGCCAGCTGATGTGCCGGAACAGGTTTCTGGTCAATCCAATCTTGAACCAGAAACATCACCAGACCTGCCTCTATCGCTCCAACAACCAAGCCAGCTTGAGGATATAGATCAAGATGAGGATGCAGATCAACATGTTGAGGTTCTTGATAACCACATTCCTATTCCAGGCATTAAACCGCGGCTAGCAGTTGTACAAACTGATACTCCCAAACCCATTCATACTGCTTCTGAGTATGTTATTCAGTTGGGTGCATTCTCGGATCAATTGAAAGCGCAACAACAGTTGGATATTTTGCGATCCAATGGACTGAATGCATATATGGAATCGCATAAAGTTAATAATAATGTTGTCACACGTGTTCGTTTCGGCACATTCTTAGATCGTGAAACAGCGGAAAATGAATTGGATAAGCTCAGAAAACTGGGATTAAACGGCGTTGTAACGTCCAAGTAATTGGGTGGATTGAGTCATGTTTTCAGGTAATCGCTTTTTGAAACATTGGATTGAATAGTAAATCAATTAAATTCGGCTTTCATTTCAATGACTGTTTTTGATTACATCGTTCTGGCTATCTTTCTTATATCGATTATTTTAAGTATTGTACGCGGACTGGTACGCGAGGTTTTATCGATTGCGGGTTGGATCATTGCTTTTATCGCGGCAAGTACGTATGCACATTATTTTGAGCCCTATATTCCCTCAGAGATCAGTGGTGAATCTATGCGGCTTATTGCTTCTTTTGTATTGGTTTTTATTGCAACCTTAATTGTTACAGTATTAATTACTTCGTTACTTAATACACTGATTAAGAATGTCGGCCTGGGTTTTATTGATAGAATACTGGGTGCTTTCTTTGGCAGTGCGCGGGCGTTGATTATAGTAATGGTTCTGGTTTTGATTGCAGGCCTGACAGCTTTGCCGAAACAATCGATGTGGCGGCAGGCATTATTGAGTCCTCCACTGGAAGTGATGGCAATGGAAATTTTACCTTGGTTGCCTGATGAGCTATCAAGTCGGATTAGTTATGAGAAATAGGATTGAATATCTGGGAAAGGCATACTGTTGTTGCTTTGTGTTATCTAAAATTGAATTGACGGAGTCACTATGTGTGGCGTTCTAGGGATTGTCGCAAAATCGCCAGCTAATCAGCTACTGTATGACGGTTTGTTGATGTTACAGCATCGAGGGCAGGATGCAGGCGGCATTGTTACAGCCCAAGGCAGCACGTTTCATATGCACAAAGGGATGGGGTTAGTACGCGATGTTTTTCGTACACGAAATATGTTTGCACTGCAGGGAAATATGGGGGTTGGACATGTGCGCTACCCGACTTCAGGTTCATCTAAATCGCCGGCGGAAGCGCAACCATTTTATGTGAACTCACCCTTTGGCATCGTGCTGGGCCATAACGGAAACCTGACTAATTCAGATAAATTGACGGAAGAATTGTTTCGGACAGATCTGCGCCACGTCAATACACACTCGGATTCAGAAGTATTATTAAATGTACTGGCGCATGAACTACAAGAGAGTTCGGGTAATTGTCACCTCGATCCTGAAATAATTTTTACTGCGGTCAGTGGTGTTCATAAGCGTTGTGAAGGTGCTTATGCAGTCGTTGCCATGATTGCGGGATACGGTCTTTTGGCGTTTCGCGATCCACATGGTATTCGTCCGTTAGTATTCGGTACGATAGAAACGGATAACGGTACCGAATATCTGGTAGCGTCGGAAAGTGTAGCGTTGGATACGCTTGGATTCCGTTTGATTCGTGATGTTGCACCCGGAGAAGCGATTTTCATTGATGAATCGGGTAATTTTTTCAGTAAACAATGTGCAGAGCATGCCAGTCTGAATCCATGTATTTTCGAGTATGTGTATTTGGCCAGACCGGATTCGGTGATCGATGGCGTTTCCGTTTACGAGACACGGCTGAATATGGGTGATGCATTGGCGGAAAAAATTACTCAGTCCATGCGCCACCTTGATATTGACGTCGTTATTCCGATACCCGACTCGAGTCGGCCGAGCGCTCTACAGCTAGCCAATCAACTTGGTGTCGATTTTCGTGAAGGCTTAATCAAAAATCGCTATGTCGGACGTACATTCATTATGCCGGGGCAGCAGCAACGCAGGAAATCCGTGCGTCAAAAATTAAATGCAATGAGTATCGAGTTTAAGGGCAAGAACGTGTTGCTGGTTGACGATTCAATCGTGCGAGGGACAACAAGCCGCGAAATCGTTCAGATGGCCCGGGATGCTGGTGCCAATAAGATTTATTTTGCTTCAGCGGCACCACCGGTAAGATTTCCCAATGTATACGGTATCGACATGCCGACACGCAAAGAATTGATTGCAACCGGATGCGATACCGAAGCAATATGCCGGGAAATCGGCGCAGATTATCTGATTTTTCAGGATTTGGATGCACTGATCGAGGCTGTCTCTAAAATTAACCCAACTCTATCTCATTTTGAAACCTCCTGTTTTAATGGGGACTACATTGTAGGCAATGTGACGCCCGAATATTTAGATACATTAGAACGCAAAAGCAGCACCAGGCAGTCATCAATAAAAACTCAGCTTGACTTAAGCCTGACCGTATCGGATTAAAGGTCGCTTCCTATATCGTGTTGTTAAAATATCATTTTCATCAAGTTTTTTCAGGAGCAGTGTATGCCTGATGATCAATACAAATCCGAAACATGCGCATTACGAACTGGAATACATCGCAGCCAGTTTAATGAGCACTCTGAAGCAATTTATTTAACATCCAGTTTTGTTTTTGACAATGCGCAACAGGCCGCGGCACGATTCTCTGGAGAAGAATCTGGCAATATTTATTCACGCTTTACTAATCCGACAGTAACGGCATTTGAAGAGCGGCTAGCAGCCATGGAAGGTGCAGAAACCTGTGTAGCTACATCCAGCGGTATGTCCGCAATTATGGCCTGCGTTATGGGATTGCTGTCTGCTGGCGACCATATAGTTGCCTCGCAAAGTATATTTGGCGCTACCGTTAATTTATTTAATAACATCCTAAAAAAATTTGATGTTCATACAACATTTGTATCAGCAACAGAGGTTGATGCCTGGCGTAATGCGGTCAGACAAAATACCAAGTTGTTTTTCCTTGAAACCCCATCTAATCCGCTTACAGAAATTTCAGATATCGCGGAATTGTCAGCATTAGCGAAGCAGTCGAAAGCATGGCTGGTTATTGATAACTGTTTTTGTACGCCTATTTTGCAAAAACCACTCGAACTGGGTGCAGATATTGTCATCCATTCTGCAACGAAATATCTGGATGGTCAGGGCAGGGTGCTGGGTGGTGCAGTGTTAGGAAACCGTGAACTCATGATGGATGGAGGCGTTTATGGATTTCTGCGCACGGCAGGTCCCACTTTAAGTGCCTTTAACGCTTGGATCATTTTAAAAGGGCTGGAAACGCTCAACATCCGTATGGACGCCCATTCAAAAAATGCTTTGCAAATAGCGCAATGGTTGGAATCACACCCCAATGTTGAGCGGGTTTTTTATCCGGGCTTAGCGTCCCATCAACAACATCAGCTGGCTATGCGACAGCAACGCTCAGGCGGAGGGATTGTTTCCTTTGAAGTTAAAGGGGATAAAGAAGCTGCCTGGCGAGTCATCGACAGCACACAGCTGGTATCAATTACAGCTAACCTGGGAGATGTTAAAACAACACTGACCCATCCGGCAACAACAACGCATGGCAGAATCAGCCAGGAAGCGCGTGATGCTGCCGGTATCAGCGACGGTTTATTACGATTAGCCGTTGGCCTTGAAGCCATCGAAGATATCAAGGCCGATCTGGTAAGGGGACTTGGTTAGGCCAATTAACTTATATATTGTAGCCTTAAATCACTTCAGCTTTTTCTATTACTACATCTTCCAGCGGCACATTTTGATGACCGCTACGGTCGCCTGTATTAACTTTCTTGATTTTATCAACAACTTCCTGACCTTCAATTACTTTGCCGAAAACGCAATAACCGAAACCTTGCGTTGTCGGTTCCTTGTAGTTAAGAAAACCGTTGCTGGCCACATTAATAAAGAATTGCGACGTTGCTGAGTGCACATCTGCTGTTCTGGCCATGGCAATTGTATAAACATCATTTTTCAAACCATTGGCCGCTTCATTTTGGATAGGTGGATTGGTTTTTTTCTGTTTCATTCCTGTTTCAAAGCCACCGCCTTGTATCATGAAATCATCGATAACACGATGAAAAATGGTATTGTCATAAAATCCATTTGATACATAGTTTAAAAAGTTTTGTACTGTTTCCGGCGCTTTCTCCTCGTCAAGTTCAAGAATAATTTCACCGTGGTTTGTTGTCAGTTTGATCATGGTATTACCTATTATTGTTATTATTTATTGGGTTCAGCGACAGGGGTGAGTACCGAAACAGCCTCGATAATAATCATATCCTTAGGCACGTCGCCCGGAAAAGGACCGCCCGAGCCAGTTGAAGCCTTTGCAATTTGAGATACGATGTCCATGCCGTCAATGACTTTACCGAAAACGGTATAACCGTACCCCCTAGCGGTGGGCGCTGAAAAATTCAGGAAAGCATTGTTGGCAACATTAATGAAAAACTGAGCCGTTGCTGAATGCGGATCAGAGGTACGCGCCATGGCGATGGTGCCAATTTCGTTTTTAAGACCATTATCAGCCTCATTCTTAACCGGAGGGTGTGTGGATTTCTGATTGAATGCCGTATCAAAGCCGCCACCTTGAATCATAAAATTACCAATTACGCGATGAAAAATCGTATTGCTGTAAAAATCGTCATTAACATAGCGTAAAAAATTCTTCACCGTTTCGGGTGCTTTATCAGGATAGAGTTCCAGCGTTATGTTTCCAAGGTTGGTTTTCATCAACACCTGGGGAGCAGTATCAGCGACACACACCATGCTCCAGAAGATGAAAATAACGGCTACAAAAAGCTGTGTAAAACGCATTCGATATCCTATATGGGTTGTTAAAAAGACAGAGAATTAACGGTTGTTCGTTATGTTATACTCCCCGGAAATTTTCTGACGCAATTCAGCGCGATCTGAATTTTACCAATAAGGCAGGCTTACTACAATTATATCGACTTCTCGCATGTTGAAAATCTACAATACGCAAGCACGTGAAAAACAGGACTTTGTACCTTTAACGCCTGGAAAGGTGAAAATTTATGTGTGCGGCATGACCGTATATGACTACTGTCATCTGGGACATGCGCGCGTGCTGGTAGTTTTTGATATGGTTACACGGTGGCTGAAAGCATGTGGATTCGAAGTGGTTTATGTCCGTAACGTTACCGATATCGACGATAAAATTATTCAACGTGCCGCTGAAAATAATGAAACTATTGATGTTTTGACAAACCGCTTTATACAGGCGATGCAGGAAGATGCTGCTGCTTTGGGTGTTGATCAGCCGACTCACGAACCACGTGCAACCCAGTACGTTGAAAATATGGTGGCCATGATTAATACGCTGGTAAAAAAATCTTTAGCGTATGCGGCTGACAACGGCGATGTATATTTTGCCGTTCGCCACTTTCCGAACTATGGCAAATTATCCGGTAAATCGTTGGAGGATTTGCGTGCGGGTGAACGTGTTGAAGTCGATACTAACAAGAAAGACCCATTAGATTTTGTATTATGGAAGTCCGCCAAACCCGGGGAGCCTTTTTGGGAATCGCCTTGGGGAGGAGGGCGGCCGGGTTGGCATATTGAATGCTCAGCGATGAGTGAACGCTTCCTCGGCGAGCAGTTTGATATTCATGGCGGCGGCCAAGATTTACAATTTCCACATCATGAAAATGAAATTGCCCAAAGTGAAGGAGCTCATGAACACCCGTTTGTTAATTACTGGATGCATAACGGCTTTGTGCGAGTTGATAGCGAAAAAATGTCTAAATCTCTTGGTAATTTTTTTACCGTCAGAGAGGTATTGAAAACCTATCAACCTGAAATTGTACGCTTCTTTATATTGCGTGCGCATTACCGTAGTCCGTTAAATTATTCCGATCAACATCTGAAAGATGCTAAGCTGGCCCTGGACCGCTTATATATTGCTTTAAAAGATATTGTGGTTGACGAAAGCTACGAAATAGATTGGAGTGGTGAATCCGCGCAAGCTTTTAAAGCGGCAATGGATGATGATTTCAACACGCCTGAGGCGATCGCGGTCTTGTTTGAACTTGCCAATACGGTTAATAAAACACAATCCGCAGATAATGCCGCTTTACTGAAATCCCTTGGCGGTGTACTGGGATTGCTGCAGCAAACACCGCAATCCTACTTGCAACAGGCATCATCGCCACAAGCAGCAACTGAAATAATACCTTCCGACCGGGTGGAGTATATGATTCAAAAACGTTTGCAAGCGCGGCAATCAAAACAGTTTGCGGAAGCCGACGCCATACGCCAGAGCCTTGCCGATTCAGGCATTATTCTTGAAGACGGGCCGCAAGGCACCACTTGGCGAAGAGGCTGATGCAATTTATAAAGAGTAGGATGCCAGATTAAATTTGAACTACTACTAATTCTTAATGGTGTTTGTCTTCGAATACCGTAATCCTGGTTTGTCGATACCATACACTTTTATTCTATAGGTAAGCGTTGATGGTTTTATGCCTAGCAATTCAGCCGCACCGTCAGTACCTGAAATTCGCCAGTTTGTATGTCTTAAAACAGCGATCATGTTTCTTTTCTCTTGCTCTCTGAGAACTGCATCTGTAACGAATTCCTCACTATTAAGTGGTTTCGATAATACAACTTGTTCGGCGTATTTTTCACAAGGAATGGCAAGATCAAGTTTTAGATGGTTTCCTTTTGTAAGTATGATTGCTCGCTCAATAACGTTTTTGAGTTCTCTAATATTTCCCGGCCAAGAATATTGAGTTAAACAATCAAGTTGGTGTTGAGTCAGTGATAAGGGATCACGCCCCAGCTCTTTACAAATACTGCTTAAGAACTGGATAGCCAATGGGCCAATGTCTTCTACACGTTCGCGCAGGGGAGGAACTTCAATAGGAAAAACACTCAGACGATAAAATAAATCTTCACGAAAACGTCCGGCCTCAACTTCAGCTTTTAAATTGCGGTTGGTCGCAGCGATTATGCGTACATCAACTTTGACGGTTTGATCATCCCCAACACGTTCAAATTCGTGCTCTTGTAATGCACGCAACAGCTTTCCTTGTAAATCCAACGGAATTTCACCAACTTCATCAAGAAAAAGTGTGCCGCCAGCTGCGAGCTGTATACGACCTACCCGGTCACGATGAGCGCCTGTAAAAGATCCCCGTACATGTCCAAAAAACTCGCTCTCGAACAGGTCCTTAGGAATCGACGCACAGTTTACCTTGACGAGCGATTTGCTTGCTCTGGAACTGTTCGCATGAATGGCACGCGCGACCATCTCTTTACCAACACCGGATTCACCTAAAATTAACACGCTGGCCGGTGTGCTAGCAACAGCTTCTATCTGGGCCAGTGTCCGTTTTAAGGCTTGACTTTCCCCAATGATTTCACCGAAATTGACGGTAACATTAATCTCATCTCGCAGGTAATCACGTTCATGTTCGAGCAGTTCTTTTAGCTTTTTAATTTGTTCATAAGCTTCTTCACGTTGTTTTTTGTTTTTATTACGCTCGGTAATATCCCGAAAAACCACGACCGCGCCTTTGAGTATGCCGTCCTCCCGAATTGGTGTACTTGTATACTCTACCGGTACCGCTGTTCCATCGGGACGCCAAAAAACTTCATCATCTATTTGATGAACCTTCCCATCTTTAAATGCAGCATAAATTGGGCATTCGTCACTTGGATAAGGTGACCCATTCGGGTGAGAATGATGCAGGATATCGTGTAACGATTTTCCAAGCACATCCTCAACGCGCCATCCGAGAATTTTGGTGGCTGCTTCATTAATAAAAGTGGTATTGCCTTGATCATCGACACCATAAATTCCCTCTCCGGCTGAATTAAGGATCAATTGATGCGTTGTTTGCAATCGATATAGTTCGATACAAAGCTGGTTATATTCAGTAGTATCTGTCACCAGCAATAATGCCCAAACTCCCTTATCATGAGCCTGTTGCATTCGCCATGCCGACAATAATCCCTGGTGTGCCGGTGTAGTTTTATCAACTACGCGCGATACTGATAACCCTCTAATCGTATCACCTTTACGGATAACCCTTTGGATATGTTCCATAAGAACGGATTCGGTATCATGGGCAAACAACTCTGATATAGGTATTTCTACTGTTTCAGAAACAGTTAGCCCTAAATATTCGCGTCCGACTTTATTGAGATCACGACAAACCAATGCGTCATCCACTAACGCAATAAACCAAGGCGAATCTTGAGTCAAATCTTTAAAAGTGGTCATCATCGCCATAAAATCACAATTTATTGCAAATGATTATTGCAATAAATTGTGAATCTTAAATTATTAATACTAGAATAAATCATTTAATCAATATGTTAACTTATTAGCATAGGATTTGTACTTGCTAATTCAAGATATCATGAACATTCTTGATGCTTCAAAGCAAGAAATGGGCCCTGTATATACAGGGGCAATTTGAATTGACCTCAAAAGCCAATCTTTGAAAAAACCGGAATTATGATTTTGATTATAACAACCCTGTGAGAAATATGGCAATACATCATCATAATAATAACTAAAATGACACAGATTAATAATTTACATGAAATAATCTGATTTATTTCAGTTGTGATTAATAACCACACGTGACAAAAACCTAATTTAGAGCTAATAATTTAGGTGCTAATCAAACTAGCAGGCATAAGCAGAAAGAGGGGATATATCCACGAATAAAACGGATTTATTGACCACTTCCTTCTACACAGCCGGCATTCAAATCGGTCGAGCATGAACGCTCTATCAGTAACAATAACGTTCTGCAAACAACTTTTACGACTTTTCACTGATGGCTGGTGGTTCTATATCGTCATCAATTCTTTTTCCTGGACTAAACAGCAATGCATTTATCATTTGTTCACAGTTTATTGAGAATAATTCACGCAAAAAATTGCGAATAATAAATTTTTGGTACTGAAGCACACTGGTAATTATTAAATAATCAGTATGTTAGTAATTGGCATAAATCTTGATATATATCTAACAGTAATAGTGAGATATTCAAGAAATGGAATTAATCTGAGCAGAGAAATAATCGGAATGAGACATAAAAACTTCAATCTGCTGGGTCAATTAAACCCAATTTGAACATGCTTTAGCAACATATATTTATATCATAAAACGATTTATTAACCCTCTAATACTCAAAATAAGGAGGTTATGTATGAACCAATCTATCGATAGTGAGCCAAGTCAGCAAGATAACCCTACACCCAACACCCCTCCGACGCAGACACATTCTGCTTCTTCTCCCGCCCCTCCGCCAGCGCTGACAATTGACGACCAGGTGCTGCCAGCGGTAATGGGAAATTTATGTGTAGAGGATGCCGCGAAGAAAGACACATTTTCAGTTCCGCAAATACTAACTCGCGGTTTTCTCTGCACACCTTTTTTAGCTTATGCAGTACTTCTTTCAGTTTCTTTAGTAACTGTCGGGTGGCCCCTTGCAGCAGCAGGGCTGATTTTTCCTGTCGGTTTTGTGATGATGCTGTTCCTGGGACTTGAAATGGTTACCGGGGGATTTTCAATCATGTCCATAGGTGTGCTAGCGGGACGTGTTCAACTAGCTGGTTTATTTAGAAACTGGGGCTGGACTTTTTTGGGAAATCTTCTCGGTGGTATTTTCTTTGCTTTTTTAGTCTGGTTCTCACTAACAAAAGGAGGAATAGCCGAACCACCAGCGCTGCTGGCTAAAATAGCACAAATAGCCGAAAAAAAAGTGTCTTATGCCGAGTACGGTGGCATGGGGTTGCTTGCAGCAGTAGGTATGGGGATTCTCTGCAATTGGCTGGTCAGTTTAGGCCCAATCTTTGCAAAAGCTTCAAGAAGTGTTCCTGGAAAGATCATGCTGTTATGGTTGCCTATCGCCACATTCTTTGCCTTGGGATATGAACATGCTGTTGTAAATATGTTTGTTTTTCCTCTAGGCATACTCTCAGGTGCAAACGTAACCATCTCTGAATGGTGGCTGTGGAACCAGATTCCGGTCACAGTTGGAAATATTTTAGGCGCTGCCATTTTCAATGGCGCACTCTGGTATACCACGCACCGCGTTATTAAGAAATAAAGACCTTAGGTTGATATGAATATATTTATATCAATTCTTTATCTAAGAAGAAGTGTCTACCCAAAGATAGTTTCAGAATCAACTTCTCGTGTGAAAAGTCCAACTTAAAAGGAGACAAAGCAATGGAAAAAAAAGAAATTGTAACAAAATTACTTGCTGCTAAAGATAGTTCAGGCATGTCTTACGATGAACTGGCAAGCAAACTCGGTCTTTGCAACATGTATGTCGCTCAGTTATTTCGTCGCCAGGCCCAGTTACACGACCAAGCAGCTATTAATATTAAATCACTTGTGCCGGGTTTAACTGACGAACTGCTGGCAGAAATGAAAAAACCGCCATTGAGATCTTTTGATCCAAACATACTTCAAGATCCCACAGTTTATCGGGTGTATGAAGTTGTTGGACACTACGGAGACGCTATCGTGGCGGTTATACAAGAAAAATTTGGAGATGGCATTATGTCGGCAATTGACTTTACATTTACCATCGACAAAGTTAAAGGAAGCAAGGGTGAAGATCGCGTTCTCATGACGATGAATGGTAAATATTTGGCACATGTCGAACAAGAAAAGTAAATAAAGATGGGGCTGAACACTGCTATAAATGAAATTTTTTATTAGTAAAAGATCAGTCCCACGTTATGTCCCACTGATATGCTACGGGTGACTTAACACTGCGTTAAATTTTGTTCGTTTTTGGTTAAACACACAACTGATTGACTCGTTCGATCCGAATCTTGCGGCGTAGGAAGCGTGCAAGTTGCTTTCTTATGTTGGTGCTGGATACGCCAGACATATAACGCGGAGTGGGAAAAGTCGTTCACTGTAACGGTTTCGTCCGGCTTAACGTCTGGGACAATAAACGTATTGCTGATAAATAAGCTGCCCGGACGCATTTCGCGCTGCGCTTTTTCCCATAATGCCTGCATCGGCACGGGAGATAAATAAGCATAAACGATGTCATACTGTCCAAGATCCTGTTTCCATAAATCACCCCAGCGTATGTTGCAATTCGATCTCAGCAGCCTGTGCCTGATCTTACTGATGAAAAACGGTAATGGCGCGGCCTCAATGCCGTAAAAACTACCCTGAGGATTATTTTTCGCAAGTGAGTGGAGCAGCCCGCCGCACCCGCAACCCAGATCGATGAAATTAAAATTACTTTGTTGCGGCAAATGTGCATTTAATGCCTGCGTAACGGCAGTACTCGAAAGGTATAAAGGCACCTGTGTTTGGTATGTTTTGCCATAAATCAGGGCAAGTAAGCAAAAGCTGCAACCAAACCATACCGGGGACAATCCGATAGCAAGGGTCGCAGCAATTGCAGGCATGAAACAAAGCTGTATCGGAATCCACCACGTCGGCATTCTCATAATGTAACTGGCTATTGCTGCCAAAATACCCTGTAATAACGCCCATTCCAGTAGCGTCAGTGAAAGAGAAACAACAGCTATAAACGCGGCGACAACCACAAACGCAATAACCTGAGCAAGCAACGCAGTTACGGTGCGTACAGGATTGTTCAATTTTGTGGTTTGGCAAGCTAACACGATGAATTAAATAATACGCATTAAATTAATTTGTGGGTTTCTGAATTTCCGGTCTAATATTAATGGGCTCTATGATATCAACCTGAAAGGTTTCCTTTTCTTCCGTAATTGAGTTTTCAGTTTTTTCATTCATGACAATAATGCTGATGCGGCGGTTTACCGGATTAAACGCATCATCTTTATCAAACAACACCGCTGAAGATAACCCCACAACACGCAACATTTTGTCAGGGTCCATGCCGCCGGTAATTAATTCTCTTCTGGAAGCATTGGCTCGGTCTGTCGATAACTCCCAGTTGCTATAGCCTTTATCGCCCGAGGGAAAAGGGGTGGCGTCGGTATGACCGGAAAGACTGACTTTATTAGGTACGTCATTTAGCATTTTTCCGATTTCATGAAGAATGATTTTGGTGTATGGCTGAAGTTCGGCGCTGCCGCTGGCAAACATCGGCCGGTTCTGTTCGTCTACAATCTGTATCCGCAAGCCTTCCGAAGTAATATCGAGTAACAACTGATTTTTGAATTTCTTCAGTGTCGGATTTGAATCAATCGCTTTCTCAATTTTGAGTTTAAGCTGGCTAAGACGTTGCAGCTCCAGGCGTTCACGTTCGGCTTCCGCAGCCTCAAGATCAAGTGCTTTTTGGTTAGCGTCCGGCATACCTTTATTAACCTGACCAGCGTTACGGGTTAAATCCGTTCCGCCGCCTTTGATGATACTGGTGGCATCACCGGCGCCATCTCCACCCATTAGCGCAATTTTCAATGGTGTTTGAAAATATTCAGCAATACCTTCTAAAGTGCCCTGTGAAGCAGATCCCAGCAGCCACATTAACAAAAAGAAAGCCATCATAGCCGTCACAAAATCGGCGTAAGCAATTTTCCATGCACCACCATGATGCCCGCCTGCAACTTTTTTGATGCGTTTGATGACAATAGGACGCTGGGATAGATCATCAACCATACATTACCTCGTAAATAACAACTACATTTGCCGTCAATGTGCGGATTATTCTTTGCTTTTCTTCACATGTTCCTCCAATTCCATGAATGAAGGTCTTTCAGTGGTGAATAATACTTTTCTACCGAATTCTACGGCCAGAACAGGTGAGTAGCCGTTTAGATTCGCGAGTAAGGTAATTTTGATGCATTCGAGCAGTTTGCTGGATTCATGGAGCTGGTGTTCAAGCTTTGCAGAAAGCGGGGTCACAAAACCGTAAGCCAACAAGATACCCAGAAACGTACCAACCAGCGCGGCTGCAATCAATATTCCCAACTCACTTGGAGGCAGGTGTACAGATTCCATGGTATGAACCACACCCATCACGGCAGCGATAATCCCGAACGCGGGTAAGCCGTCCCCCAGTTTTGCGATACAATGAATCGGCACTTCACCTTCCTGGTGGTGGGTTTCGAGCTCACTGTCCATCAGATTCTCAATCTCCAGTGCATTCAAGTTGCCGCCCACCATCAGACGCAGATAATCAGTGATAAATTCGACAACGTGGTGATCGCCTAATATAGCCGGATACTTTGTAAAGATCGGACTGTTTTGCGGATCGTCAACATCCGCTTCAATCGACATCAGTCCTTCCTTGCGTATTTTTCCTAGGATTTCATAGAGCAGCGTCATCAGCTCCATGTAAACGGCCTTGGTGTATTTGCTGCCTTTAAAAACGGTAGGTAGGCTTTTAAGCGTTGCCTTTAATGCTTTGCCGGAATTACTAACGACAAATGCACCGATTGCGCCGCCGCCAATCATCAGCACTTCCACAGGTTGCCACAGTGAACCCATATGCCCACCGGCAAGTGCAAAGCCACCAAAAACGGATATTAAAATAATGATGTAACCGACAATAACTAACATGCAGAGAATCCTTGGACGTAAGTAGATTGGCCAGAAGATCAGAACTTCTGCAAAAATTAACATTTTTCACGGTTATATAAAGAAGCAAGAAAGCACGCATTTAGC
The DNA here is from genome assembly GCA_030431985.1 of Gammaproteobacteria bacterium. GTDB lineage: Bacteria > Pseudomonadota > Gammaproteobacteria > Burkholderiales > Nitrosomonadaceae > Nitrosomonas. The sequence continues at coordinate 129,492 of JAUIIB010000002.1, read as the reverse complement.
CCGTATTTCCTAGGGGAATGTCGTGGCAGGTGAAAATATTAAATAACCATGCGGTCTGCGGTTAAGCGAGATGCTTTAACAGCAGCCAGAAAGTTACGCGGGAAGCTGACATGATTTTAATGCGATTGAGAGGGGAGAGTCCTCTGATATTTAAAGAAAAACCTTGCAGAATTTAATCGATTTAAAGTAACTGTGCTGCATATTTTGATCGTTTTATATATTAACGTCATTTATCATATCGAAAAAACATTCAAGCAACTCTGGATCGTAAAATCGGGATTCACGGCGTAATACGCCGACAGCTTCGGAATGGCTGACGCCTTTATGATAAGGTCTGTCTTCAGTTAACGCATCGAATGTATCCATAATTCTAACCATACGCGCAAGAAACGGTATTTCATTACTTTTTAGTCCATTCGGATATCCGCTGCCATCCTGATTTTCATGATGAAATAAAACTATTTCATCAATCCTCGGGTCCAGATTTAACGGTTTTAGAAATTGCACGCCAAAATCAACATGTTTTTGTACCTGGGAATATTCAACTGCAGTCAGTCTCGCAGGTTTATTCAGAATATAATCACTGATAGAGAGTTTTCCGATATCGTGGATACCGGCGCCAATCGACAAAATTGATGTTTCTTCTTCCGTTAACGCGGCATACTGCCCAAATAGGATGGCGCGTTCTTTAGTACGAAATAAATGTTCGGCCAGATCCGGATACCGCGCTTCAATAATGCCTGCCGTAAATTGATAAATTCCATTGATATGATCAAAGTCATTTTTGCCGTTCTGTTGGTATTGCTGCATACGCTTCTCCATCCAGGCTTGAAAACAATGGTCAAATCACTGTGTGCACACACAATATAACCACTTCTTTCAATAAATAAGTATTGAATTAAAGAAGTTTTTACAGTTGTTTTAATTATGGATTACTGCAAAGTACAACGAGAAGAGTATAAGGTTCACATGAAAATTATATGTAGATTAATTATTTTTATAAACAATATATTATAAATATTATTTAATGTTATATATTAATATATTGTTGTTTTTATATATGAAATAATATTATTTATCAGCATATTATACTAAATATTTAAAATTTAACTTTAAATAAAAATATTAATTATTTATTATCAATAATATAAAACGTATACTTAATGTGGTTAAATTAAATTGTAGATGAAAAAATTGCTGTAGATATAATTATTTTACTTACGGTGGTTATACCCATTACCTTTTCTGCACCCAGCAAGTCAAGTTTTCTGACTATCGACTATCATCAGCAGAGGCGTAATGGGAAAAACCATATGAGGATTACAAAATTTTTACTGACAACGTCTGTCTGGCCAAAACAGCTTTGCTCCGCAGTTTCTATTTCCTAAAATCAAATGCACCAAGCTTATGATCCTTCTTGAAAAAATGATAATCCTGTTTAATACGCTTAAAAGAAGCTCGTGCAAAGCGTACGATATCGTCAACAAACAGTTTAGGATTAATAGATTCCAGGATTTGGTTTTCAGCTTTATGGTTGGGAACGCCGGCATCCTCGTCAGATCGTGCATGCGTTTGCGCTAAGGTTTGGCCGCAAATTTCTGCATACTTTGTCATGCCTTTTTTATCAAGGTCTTCCAGATCCATTTCATGTTTGAAAGGACTGCGTTCTCTAATCAAGTAGCTCTTGTTTGCGTATTTTGCATATCCATAGAAACGGTCGCCACCAACCAGGTGTACGTTATGGGCATTTACAATGCGATCCGCTTTGTCAGTGTCTCCTTCGTCCTGTTTAGTTTTTCCAACCAGTCCGATAAGCGCAGAAGTTCTGGCCTGCTTCATTTCCAAAATAATACTGTCGTCTTTTTGGTCGGTCGGCCCGTTGATCAGTATCCAATAACGATCGAGACCCAGACTGGCCGTGCCGCTGTTTTTCTTTATAGCGACATCTTTTATTTCAAAAAAGTCTTTTTTAGCCCGATTCACTTCTAACGCGTTATCTTTAACATACGTGTTAATTACTTTTTGAAAGTCTTTAAGATACTTGGAATAGGGCACGACCTCGTCAGAATTTCTAAACCGTTCTTTTTCGATATCGATTTTCTCTTTCAGAAATGTGCCGCGTGCCGTCTTGGCTTCTTTAATGAGCTCCTTAATCATACCGGGGCTGTTGTCCAGACGAAACTGATGCCAACGCTCTCTGTCATCCTTGGCAAAAGACTGTAATCCCTCGAGATACCCGTTGACAAAACATCTGACTACTTTTTTGGCATGCTTTTTTGAAAATTTATTTTCAACAGTTGCAATATAAAAGCCGGTAGCGCCTCGTTTTACATCATAGGTAAAAGGCGCAAAATAGGCCTCATCAAAATCATTAACTCCAAAGAAAGGCGCGTTGTTTTCATTGGGCATAACGCCAAAATTCTCTGGATGTACATCACCGATAGTAAACACAACCGGCATCCCAGCATCACATCCTGCTTGATCCCGGTAATACAATAAAGCGGTACCCCTGAAAAACTTAAACAAGGAAGTCGCCAGCTTGTCGAATTTATGCGACGCTTCTTCAGGTTTATTCTGGATACGCGCTTCGTGGTCCTCCCGAAGCGTGTCGCGTATGTATATTCTTCTTTGTTCTCCGGGCAGCAGGGTAGGATGAATATAAATCCGCCCACTGGCGTAGCGCCGGGCAAAATCCTGGAAATCCGCCTGACAATTATGTTCCTGAATATTCGAACCTTCGATTAGCGTCATATTATTATGTTATAGCATTATAAAGTTGATATTTTAAGGTTTTTCCACATTGACCGACTGTCTTTAATTGAGATTTATCATATACCTAACGGGTATACTCATCAAGATCTGTGATGACTGGGACAGAATAGCCGCGTGTCTCGATTCTAAACATTTTGGATGCGTCTGCTACGGTAAATCATCAGAACGATCAACGATTTCCAAAAGACACCTGTCAACTTTCAACAAAACACGGTTTGGACGCAGCTATGACTTTTTAATTGGCTTTAAAACACGGTTATCATAGATTCATAATCAAGTTATAGGTTTTTGATTGCATTTCGGTTTAGCGACGAGCCGTAATACATGTGCTCTGGTCAAGTCGAGATTAATTTCATTTGTTGGTTAATTTTAAATGTCAAAAATAGAACAATTCATCACTTTCATTACAAAACTTTTTGTATTCTTATTATCTGCAATTTTTTTATCATTTATAGCTATAGAAGTTTCCCGAGACGAAATTATTCTTGAGCCACTGAATGTTCCGGATGAGCTTATTAAGAAAGGGTATACAGGTGAAATTATAGCGGAAAAACTGTTAGATCAAGTACGTAGGATTGAGTTAACTACCAGAGATCTTGCCAACACTATTCATTTTGAGGATAAATCCTATTTTAATAATGCTAAAAATTTGATTACTAACATACGGTTTGTTGATATTGAAATTCCTGGTACAAATTTTACTCACCTTTCTCTAGTGCGATATTTGCGAAATATTCTTAGAACTAAGGGAACTACCTATTTACGTGGCGATGTAATATTAGAGGAAAATAGAGTAACACTTATATTGCGCAATATTTCTAATGCAAGTATTCCAAGCATATCTGTATCAACTGATTCTGGAGATATAGAGAAGTTGATACAGGATCGAGGCGGTAAAGCTTTAATTCAAATGACGAACCCTACCTTATTAGTGATGAAGTCTTTTTTGGATTATTCTAATCTTCGTTTAGATAACGTCAAGGAATATCAGTCAGCATTAACAGAGCTGGAAGACGTTATCAGTTATTGTTTAATGCATAGTTCAACAAACGTGGCTGATAGGACTAATGGATGCTTATTCTAAGTTGAAACGTGTCGAAGATGTTGAGAATATTTTTGATAAAATTTCTGAGCTAGGTTTAGCAAATTCTGGGATTGTTCATTTAATGATGAGTCTTAATTATATGGAGCTTCAGGACTTTGATAAAGCCCTTTCTATGAATGAAAGCGCAGCAGAAATAGCGCCTAATGATTATCAGGTTTATTTAACTTGGGGCATTAATTTAAACAAAATTTCTAAGTACGAAGCAGCTATTAAGAAATTTAAAAAAGCGTCAATGCTTAAAAATAATAATCCATATATATATTTTTATTGGGGTCAATCATTATTCTCCCTCAAAAAATTCAAGGACTCAATTCACATGTTTAAACGTGCTTCGATATTTGATAGGAAACTTAATTCTTCGTCAAATTATTGGATACATAGAGCAGAGCAGGAGTTACTTGCTGCATGTGATGAAAAAACAATAGATAAAAATACTGGATTCCATATACCAACAGCTCATTGTGTTATGGCTTTACCTAGAGAGAGTACTAAGTAACTATATTCATACAGAACGAATCAATCAGACAAAATCACTCCTCCCTAGATTTTTTTCGTCATTTGTATTGCGTATAATTTATATTATGTAAAATTAAGTATATCTTTAATTTTATTTAGAATGTTTAAAGAATGTTATTTATAATTTTTTCCTAGGCAAAAGTTACACCCTTCAACTTAATTTTAGATTCTTTTATATTACCTGGGAGAATCTGAGAACCATCAAACAATGGAAAAAAGGAACAAAAAAATTCCTGAATCCGCTCGTGGTGCTGGCCTGAATGTACAACTCAAATGCTTCTGTTATGACATTAAAGGGTACTGTTACAGCTTGGTCTTTGTTGGATTTAGCGGTGGGATTAGCGCAGTATAAATTCTGGAGTGTTAAAAACATCACTTTATGGATTTGCTATTATCAGCTAAACAACAAAAAGCTTGAGAAAAATTATAAATTCAGTTAAAGTTGTAAGAAGTAATCATATTTATTCATACTTCATACTGATTACTTAACTGTTGTACTCTCTAATGTTGTTTGATAACACCTCAGCTCCCTGAGGTGTTTTTTTGTGTTGTCCAATAAAATTCGTTTAATTTCATCGCGTACATGCTACACCTGATGTGAATGTTTAGCGGTAAAGGTTTGATCAGTGACGCGACTTTTGTCTTTAAAACCTTCAAGCGACTTGGTCATCACTATTTTAGAATGGCAGTAGTTTCTGTTAACAAGAATTATTATCGCGTTTTACTTTGATCGCCGGACGAAAATTTTTCTGCAATCGATAAACCTGATTTTGGCAGCATCGGTAACACGATCAGCAGCAGAACAAATATCGGGAATACAAAGGTCATAATAAATTTAGTTGCTGTTAAAAGATAATGCCAGACTGAGGCCGCTTCAGTAACTGCGCCAACATAAAAAGGTATTTTTAGAATATCGTCTTCAAATAACGGTGCTTCCTCTCCAATCAATAAATACAACACATAGTGACCGTCATTTTCAATGTACGCCTGCGTTTCAATTGTACCTTGCGCATAAATGCGGGGACGGGTTTCTGAGATAGTACGAATATCCCGATAACCAGCCACCTCGGCGTCTCCATCTTCGATTAGTTCCCGTTCTACCAACTGCAAGCCTATCGGAGTTTCCCTGAGATCTTCATCGATGAGGTCTGCAGTGAAATAAACGGTTCCGGTTTTCGGAATATTCTGGCAATGTGATTTGAGCATCGCTTCATTGTTTGTCATCGTTTTACTCTCAGGCTCGACATAGGCACTGAAATATACTGCGTAAAAATCATTAGCGGCAATACAACCAAGATTAGGATTATAACGATGTTGTACGGGTCCGGTACGATTGCACGCCACTAATACCAGCGCTGTAAATATAATAATTAAATGACGCAATTTTCTTGCTCCGCAATTAGATTTCATGATTTGCTCTCCCTGGTTTTAGTGGGTTTCTTGAGCGGCGTTTTCCGGTGCTACGGTAAATGTGAATCTGCCGGTGACAATGTGCGTATCCGCTGACATCACCCTGTAGCGCACGGTGTAAGTATCCGGCGGTAATTTTGGAACAGTGGCGTAAATATGGGTACGATCAGTCATCGCGTGTTTAACATTTTGATTATCGACACGCTTACCCGCGCCATTGATGACGGCTAATGCTTTAAAATCACTGGCGATATTTTCGTTAAACCAAATACCGATTTGTTGTGGAGGTGTATGAACAATGCTATTGGCCTTCGGTTCGGAATCCACCAGAATGGCGTGCCCGTAGGCCATAAATGGCATATATAAAACAACCAGGGCAATAAGTGAAAATATAAACGAATTGGGTAATCGGCAAAGCTGATATTTGGTTATTCTCATGGTATGTCGGTTTTGTTTCAGTGATTAATGACGGTTTCGAGGTTCAATAATTTTCCAGGCTAATCTACCGGTTAGGCCGGGTGGATTTTCTGTCCAAAACGTGACTATTTCGCCTGATGCCACGGTAACTCGCGGCTGGGTGGTAGCATTCTCGGGTTTGGCCAGGCTTATCGGACCTGACCAAGTACTGCCGTGGTCTGCAGTTTCGGCATAAACAACGCTCATGCCGTTGGCTTCCATTTCATTCCAGATTGCGACCAGACGATGCTCATATCCAGCTATGTCGCCATTGATTGCCCTGTTTCCCAAGCGTTCTGGCGCTGACCATGTACGTCCGTGATTGATTGAAGCCAAATGATATAATCCGGCTGTATCTGCAGCACCGGTCCAGACAATACTATGCAGTACATCAATTTCATTGAGCCGGACATAGGAAATACCACCGCCGGTATGCGGACAGCCTGTTAATTGCCAATTGAAATCGCCGACTGAGCCGATGCGCCGCCAGTTTATTCCATCGTCAATGGATTGAGTCAATTTCATATCCCTGGGAGTGCTGCCCCGGTAAAGGACATTGAGCCGGTTTCGCTCATTTTGAGCAAATGTATTCCAGCAACACGAGCACGTCGTATCATCAATGGTTTGAGGCTGTTTCCAGTGTTTCCCGCTATTAACTGAAAAGGTGTAGCGTAAACTCTGATGCCCTTTTTCCTCAGGATCTTCCAACCAGGCAACATGAAAACGCCCCTTGTGATCGGCGACCAGATCGATATGTGCCTGGCTGCCGAGATCGTTCTTGGCTGGGTTGGTTCCACGTTGCCAGGACTTTCCATCATCACTTGAATACAGGCTAATCATCGGGCCCATACCGGGTAACTCGTTTTTGCCCTGCATCAGTATAACCAGGTGGCGACCCCAGGCGGCCAGCTGAATATCATTTCCGCGTTTAGCATGAGTTGCCATGGGTTGTTGATTAACCGTTACCGGACGGCTCCAATGACGGCCGCCGTTTTCAGACCTGATGTATCGAATGGTAATATGATGATCGCTCTGGCTTTTTCGTCCACCGACAATGACATGAATGGTTTTTCGATCGGTATACACATCAAATGTAGCAATATCGTACAATCCAAACGTTGATGTATTGTATAAGGTTGTCTGACCGGGTAATCCGGCAACCTGCAGCGGGAAGAAAATTGCCAGTTTGAACAAACAGGCCTGTAATATTGTTATGCGTGCAATGTTACTGCCTAAGTACCCTGACTGCATTCTATTCGTTTTCATTGTTAGAAACCTAAAATTCAATTCAGCAGGATCGCAAAAATGGATTGGTATTCATCGTAAGACAATGCACCACTGATACCTTCCCGCTCATGTTCGCTGTTCAGGAAATATGTGCGCGGCAATTCACCAAACCAATTCGGATCGATTTCATAACGTACGCGTTGCGCGTTTTGGTCCGCTAAGATCCAGTTGTCGCCGTCTGCCAACCCATGCTCAGACAAAACGGCTTGTACTTGTATTTTGTTCGACAAATCGTCAACGGCCAACATCACAATATTGATATCCTGCCAGCTATTTTTAAGTGCTTGTAACACCGGCATCTTTTCCATGCATGATGTGCATGTGGTTGACCAGATCGTGAGCATTAGCGGCTTGTTCTGATGTTGCTTTAAGAGCTGTTGGTAACTGCCGGTTGTGAAGTGTTTTAGTGTGATCGTTTCCGCTTGCACAGATATGGCAAAACCCAGCAAGATAAACAGCGTAGCCATCAATTTCTTCACCGGCATATAAGGCCTCCTCGAATGAAAACAGTCAGAACAACTATTTTTATTATCCACAGGCCTTGTAAAAATGTGAATGTGACATATTGCCGCAGCTTGTCCAGATAGACGTTTGTAAAAACATCAGGAGAAAAAATTTGAATTGAAATGGAATTTGGGTTTTTGGCCTGGCTAGCCAGCCTTCCAACTGCTGTGACGTAATGTTTTACTGCAACAACTTCGCTTACAAATATACCCAATCTGGATATGCAATATAAAACATCAAGTATTAATTTCAACTATTTGTATATAAAGAATTATATACAAATAATTAAAGTTAGTTATAGCTTTAATTATTCAAGATAAATTATTGTTTAATAATACTTATAATTTTCTATGCGGGCTTTTTCATTTTTATTGATCTAGATCAAACTTTGATGGATATGAATCATGTATTCTATTCAGTTGCCAGTGTTTCTCAGTGAGAATGATTAATTGAAAAATTGAAATCTGGGTAAATGGAGATCAATCTGGTCTCCCGGTTCTTTTCTGTTTAAATCTCTGTGAACCAAAGCACATTCACAAAATCATGCATATAGTTAATGCTATTTACTTGCCTTGTGCCCTGTTTGCACGTACGTATTGATTAAAAAAAGAGGAAGGTATGGCAGCGTATTTTACGAAGTCGGCGGCACGGAATATTTTCTACGGCGGCACAATCTTTTTTCTGATTATTTTTATAATTCTTACTGTTCACAGCCATTACTACATTCAAAACGTTTCGACGGATGAATCGACGTTGACGAAATCGGTTGCCCGTGGGAAACATGTGTGGGAGCGCAACTCCTGCATTAATTGTCATACGCTGCTAGGAGAAGGCGCTTATTTTGCACCCGAATTAGGTAATGTCTGGGTACGTTACGGTGGTCTTGAGAACGCTGCAGGCGCGCGAATGGGGCTGAAAGCATGGATGCGCGCACAGCCAACCGGTGTGCCTGGACGCCGGCAAATGCCTCAATTCAATCTGACAGAACAGGAACTGGACGACTTAATCGATTTTCTTGAATGGACAAGCCGAATCGACACAATCGGCTGGCCCCCCAATGTGGCAGGTTAATATCCACGTACTCAAACCCCATCAGTTTTTCCGAGGAGAAGCATCTATATGAAATATCAAACCCAGGCGCTTGCTTATCCATACTTCTTTGCAGCGCTTGCTTTATTTCTGATTCAAGTTATGGCCGGCGTTCTGGCCGGTTTAGTCTACGTTTTCCCTAATTTTCTATCCGAATCTGTGCCGTTTCATATTATCAGGATGATTCATACCAATGCCCTGCTGGTGTGGTTATTGTTAGGGTATTTTGGTGCCAGTTACTTTCTAATTCCGGAAGAATGTGAAACTGAAATACACAATTCCAAGCTCGCCTGGCTGCAGCTCGGGTTGTTCGTTTTTGCAGCTTTGGCGGCGGTCACATCCTATCTGTTTGGAATTCATGAAGGGCGTGAATTTCTGGAGCAACCCCTGTGGGTTAAAATTATCATGGCCATTGCGTTTATCGTCTTTATTTATAACATCACGATGACTGTACTCAAAGGACGCAAAACAGTCGTTTCCGTCGTATTATTAATGGGCTTGTGGGGCGCCCTGCTGTTTTTTCTGTTCGCTTTTTATAACCCGGACAATCTCGCACTCGACAAATTGTACTGGTGGTGGGTGGTGCATGTCTGGGTCGAGGGCGTGTGGGAATTGATTATGGCGGCGATGCTCGCGTTCCTGCTGATCAAGCTGACCGGGGTCGACCGGGAAATCATTGAAAAATGGCTTTATGTGATTGTCGGTTTTTCATTATTCAGCGGTCTGCTGGGAACTGGCCACCATTATTACTGGATCGGCACACCTGAATACTGGCACTGGATCGGTGCACTGTTTTCGGTTCTGGAAGTATTGCCGTTTTTCGGCATGGTGTTATGGGCGTTTTATCTGGTCTATCACAGCGGCCGTAGTCATCCGAATAAAGCGGCTATGCTTTGGAGCCTGGGTTGCCCGGTAATGGCTTTTTTTGGAGCCGGTGCACTGGGACTCATGCACAGTTTTCCATCGGTAAACTACTATACGCATGGCACTCAACTGACGGCGGCTCACGGCCATTTGGCATTCTTCGGCGCATATGTCATGCTTAATCTGGCATTTTTTACCTATGCCCTGCCGGCGCTACGAAAATCTCAGCCTTACAACCAGATCCTGAATATGTGGAGCTTCTGGCTGATGACCGGTGCGATGATCTTCATGACAATCACCCTTTCATTTGCGGGTATTCTGCAAACACACCTGCAACGCGTTCTGGCAATGGGTTTTATGGAGATCCAGTCTCAGATCGATTTGTTTTATTGGCTCAGGCTTGGCTGGGGTGTTTTCTTCCTGATCGGTGCATTACTGTTCATTTATTCAGCGCTGGGTCCGGTTCAAAAACAGGTGTCCGGTGCATCGTACTCACAATAATAAACGTTACCGACGATTAATCTAATGCAACAGCAAATACAAATATCACCGGAAACGGTACCATTTTATCAACCTGTTGGTAACGAATGCGATATTTTTGAAACAGCATACCGTCAGTGTTTACCCTTATTGATTAAAGGTCCGACAGGTTGTGGAAAAACCCGGTTTCTAGCCCATATGGCGGCACGATTAGGCCGTGAACTGCAGACCGTCTCATGTCACGACGACCTGACCGCAGCGGACCTGACGGGACGCTATTTACTTAAAGGCGGTGAAACGGTATGGATGGACGGCCCGCTAACACGCGCGGTGCGCGGCGGCAGTATTTGCTATCTGGATGAAGTTGTCGAAGCACGCAAGGACGTAACTGTTGTTTTACACCCATTGACCGACGACCGCCGCACACTGCCATTAGAACGTACCGGAGAAACATTAAACGCTCCCGATGAATTCATGCTGGTGGTATCTTACAACCCCGGATACCAGAATATACTTAAATCTCTCAAACCCAGTACCCGTCAGCGTTTTATTTCGCTCAGCTTTGATTTCCCACCACCAGAAATAGAAACCGATGTTATTGCTCGAGAAAGCGGTCTGCAGAAGGATCAATGCATTACTTTGGTCAATCTGGCGCAGCGATTGCGCGAACTGAAAGACATGGACCTGGAAGAAGTTGCGTCAACGCGCCTGCTGGTCTACTGCGCTGTTTTGATGAATAGTGGTTTGAATCCATACCAAGCGGCTGAAACCGCGCTGGTGGAGCCGCTGTGTGATGACCATGATGTTAAGGAAGGATTACTGGAACTGATACGTGCCACATACGGCTAGCCCAGAATGAGCATATGGTCTTTTCTAGAATTTGAAGAACAGATTGGGCGTCGCTGGCACAGCCTTGTCGGAAAGCAAGACAGCTACCCACATTACGTGGAAGCCGCTGTGTCATTGGATTCGGTTCGTCATGCCCTGGGTGTTTATTTCCGTGGGCTGGGAGGCACTCCTGCTATCGAATTGACATCCGGCGGACAATGTCCGTCCAGCCATCGGTTGAAACTATTGCAACGGCTGGGTATGGAACGGGAATCGACGCCAATTGTGGAAGGAGACGACGAACGCATACTCCTCCCTGAAACAATTGATTACTTCCCCTCCTCCGCACTTAATCGTCGACTATATTTCTGGCTTGCTGCATTCTTTGCAACATCAAAACTGCCTTGTCCCGGCCCTCCAGATGATCCATTACAGGCCGATCTTAGCTTTCTGCGGTATGCATACCAAACCAGTCTACGGGTGTGTCGACAATTTCCCGGTCTTGCCAAGGATTATCAAGCACTGTGCTCTGCATTGCGCGAACAGCGGCCTGCGCGAAAACTCCCCAGACAAGAACGAGCTGTCGAAGGCGCGATTCAAGTGCTACTGGGTGGAAGCTGCCCCGATCCGCTCGGTAACGGGATATACAAGGTTTTGGTCCAACCTGGTGGCATATACAAAACATTTGTTCAATCTGGTCTGGATTTCAAACACTGGCAGGCCGTTGCAGGATACCGCCCGTTTCTGCCTGTACCGTTATGGGGAATGGTACGTTTAAGCACAGTGCGTTCAGATCAAAAAACTAACACCTACGAACAAGAAGATGGCGATAGTCATGAGATAAAAGATTCAAGCAGAAAAAAAGGACGTAGGGAGTTATTTGAGCAGAGTGAGCGCGACGATCCGCTGTTACTCAACCGGTTTGAAAAACTCATGAGCTGGTCAGAAATGGTTAATATCAATCGCGCAGTCCAAGACGATGATCTGGATTCTGCTAAAGACGCCGCGAAAGCGATCGAGGAAATCAATCTTAGTCCGCATCAGCGTCATGCAGCTACCAGACTCAAATTTGATCTTGATCTCGCTCCCACTGACGTCAGCCCGGCCGCGCTGATTACCGAGCAAACCTATCCTGAATGGGATTTCAAACAACACGCTTATCACGCCAATCAATGTCGAATAGTTTTTCAGAATGCCGAGGAAAACAGCGAATCATGGGAACCAAGCCTTCAGACCAGACGGCGCTTTCGTAAGGTTCGGCGCCAGTTTGAGGCGCTCAGACCAAGGCGGGAACGGCTGCGTCATCAGGTTGATGGTGCCGAGCTCGATATGGATGCACTGGTTCGCTCGCAATGCGATTTTCTCGCAAACGGCAGCAATTCAGAGCAGGTTTTTCTCAAAATTCACCGGCAGGCACGGGATCTTGCAGTAGCGATTTTAGTCGATGTTTCATTGTCCACCGATAGCTGGGTGAACGATCGGCGTATTCTGGATATCGAAAAAGAAACGCTAATTACGCTGGCAACAGGTCTTACGGCATGCCGTGATGCATTTGCCATTTATACATTCACATCCCGAAAAAGGGATTATGTCCGTGTTACAGCCGTAAAGCATTTCTCTGAAGCATTTAACAGCAATATATTGCGGCGGATAACCGCTCTGCGCCCCGGATACTACACCCGAATGGGTGCGGCTTTACGTCATACGCAGTTTCTTCTGAACAAGCGTCCGGAGCGTCACCGCTTGATATTGCTTTTAACCGACGGCAAGCCTAACGATCTGGATTATTATGAAGGCCGTTACGGGATTGAAGACACCCGCCACGCTATCCTTGAAGCGCGTAGAGCGGGCCTTTCGGTATTCGGTATCACCATTGACCGTAAGGCAAAGGATTACTTCCCCTATTTGTTTGGAAGAGGCCGTTATGCAATCGTTGCCAAACCCGACCGCCTTTCTCATATTTTACCAATGATCTACCGGCAGCTGGTGAGCTAGCCCCTATTTTGCACTGCTTATGGCTTAATGTTTTCTCGCGGTATTTTTAGTTTGATTTGGCGTATTATTGCCATTTTAGCTGCTGTAAAAATAGCTGACTGTTAACCAAGGGGATTTGAAATGGGGAAGAGACTGACTAGCCGATATGTTTTAGTTGTCCATGAAGTTACCACTACGACGGCCAAGATTTGGGTTGGCGCATTATTACCCTCGCTGGCAAAGCCGCATAATTGGCGCCTAATCGTTAAAAAGGTTAATTCGGAAGATGACAGAGACAATGAAACAGGTGAAACCGTCAAGGTTATCGAACACCTCAAAGCACAAGGAGACGTTTGGGAAAGGCCTTTCGATCGCTTGAATAAGCGTTTTTATAAGATAGAGATCGTTAACGAGCTGGAACCGGGTCGAGATTACATTGTTGAATTTGTGGTTCGTGTAGAAAAAAAATGGAAGGTATTGGAAAAATGCTTTTTGACCACTCTACCCAAAGCGCTACCGTCGAGACAGGACAACCCATTTACTGTAGGAATCGGTTCGTGTTTTTACACGAAACACGATGGCGGCCGAACGGGTCAGGCTTTTGAGGCACTTTATCGGGATCAGACAAAAAAGCCGAACATCAAATTTCTGACCGGCGATCAAGTCTACATTGATATCGGATTAGGGCCATATCCATTAAATGAAGAAGATTGTTATGACCGTGTTGCCGACGATTACGCGGAAAGCTGGGAGTTGCTGCGTAGTATGCTGCGCCGCGGCGGCACATGGATGTTGGCGGACGATCATGAATACTGGAACAATTACCCCTTTCTGAAAGGTTTTAATCCCTATCTGGTCACATTGAGCCTGAGCAAGAACTTTAAAAAGAAATGGAAAGCCGCGGCAATAAGAGGCACTCAAATCGTTCAACAGGTTGAACCCATAAGGATTTTCAGTATAGGCAGCGAAATTTCCTTTTGTGTAGCGGATGTCAGATCGGAAAGAAATAAAAAGGGTTTTCTGTCAAATCAATCCTTTCAGAAATTGTTGCAATGGGCCGAGAATCTGACATGTCCTGGCGTTCTAGTCACTTCACAACCGTTGATCTCCGATTACGGGGATAAAAACGACAAGAATCTGCCGGACTGGAAACAATATGACCAGCTGATTACCGCTTTTCAAAATGGCGGTCATGATATTGTCGTATTGGCTGGAGATGTTCACTATGGGCGCGTCTCTCAGGTAAAAATCGGTAACAGCAATAACAAACTCGTTGAAATTGTCACTTCACCCATGTCCAATCTTTCGGAGCTGAACGGCTTAGCCGCAAGCAAACCCGACGTATCTGAAAAAGTATTTCCAGTGGTCGATATCCCCGGTGTATCGAAAAATGCGATTAATTATCTCGGCAAAGTAACCACAGAGAAAAAATGGTGGGACTTGCGCTTCCCTAAAGAGCGTACCACCGAACATTTCATGACCGTTGATTTTTTCCGTCAAGGACAATCGGTAAAAGTGAAAGTCAATGCCTGGGATGCAAGAAACCCGGACAAGCGCTCCGGGCTACCGAAAATGATCCGTGGATTTAATATTAATCCTATAGCGCTAAAATAGCGTCTGGGAACTATTTTACAGCGCTCCTCAACCACTTAGGCATACGAGATTTCTTCCACTTTGTAAGCTGGCTTCAATCATGATATTTCTCACATCATGATTGAAGTATTTTGGTTATGGTTTTGTTAGTAAATCCTTACCTTTATGGAATTTAATCCCTACAATCGGCCCGGTGCAAAAAATAGCTGTATCGAACCGCGCCCGGTATCCGGTGGATTTGTGCCATCTTCAGCGATGATGACGTCAAGAAACCCATCTGCATCAAGATCGGCAACATCCATGTCAAACAAATCAACGTCACTGTCAAGCTGAATGCTGATCGAACGGTTGCTACTGCCGCTGCTGTCGGAAAAAGTGCCATTACCGTTTCCTGGAGCAAGCGTTACAGTTCTGGAGTCGGCATTAACTGCAACCAAATCTTCAATGCCGTCATTATCAAAATCTGCAATACGAACGTGTATGGGTCTATTGCCAACCTGTACACGCTGTGCCGCTGTAAACCGACCGGCACCATCATTGAGAAAGATCTGCACAAACGAAGTAGTCGAAGTAACCGCCAGATCATTATCACCGTCGCCATCAAAATCACCAAAAGCGATTTCTTTTGAAGACGTTTCAAACGCAAAATCGCCTAGGAACAAGTCATCTGAAACCGGGCTGATTGTGGTCGGATTGTTAAAAGTACCGTCACCGTTTCCGGCAAACACGGCCAGCCCCAAGTGTGTATCATTCCCCGTCCCTGTCAATACAACAGCCAAAATATCATTTCTGGCGTCTCCGTTAAAATCACCAACCGTAAAATTTAACGGCGATCCCATATTTAATGCCATTAACCCAGGATCATCAATACTGCCGATAAACTCAACCGCGCCAAAAGTATTATTGCCGAAATTACGATTAAGGTTGAAAAAATTGCGGGTTGAACCGCCAAAAACGATAGATACAAAATCGTTAAATCCATTACCGTCAGCATCAAAGCTGTAAAGCGGCGCCCCCGGTGTTTCCGTACTATTAAATAGCGCTTCTGGTATGGCGTTATTACCGGCAAAAACTTGTAGAATCTGAGCGTTGCTGATGGCAAAATCATCAATGGCGTCTCCATCGAAATTCCCGGCAATCAACTGATGGCCCCGTTTATTGGAATCCGAACTGCCGATACGGGAAATATCAATAAAATTATTGAATCCGCCATTGCCGTCACCGTAAACGACCCGAAACATATCATTGTTTCCGCCTGAGACATGCCCGGGTAACGTTCGAATGGTAAATGCCAAATCCGGTAATGCATCGCCATTAAAGTCACCCGTTGCAACCTGTCCGGTAATCTCCGCGTCATCGTATCTCAGGGTTGTCATACTGCTAGCCGCAGCCACACTGGCGACGCGAAAACATCCACGATTAAACTGTATCGATACCCTGAATAACTGGGAACCAACTGCGACGGACTGCAATGTCGCCGTAGATGTAACAGGATTGTAAACCGCTCCGGAAAACGAAGCAGTAGCGGACGGGCTCGATAACAATCTAAAACAACCGTTATGAGTAAGCTGAAGCGTGACATTAAATAAATTCGCATCAACCTGCAACGCCGGGATAACCAGAATATTGGATGCTGAGTCAAATACCGCATCTGCGGCTTTGGCATTTTGCAACCCAACAACACAAAAAATAAAAATAACAATTAGTCTAAAAATCGATGGGGAAGCGTAAATCATCATAATTTGAATAGCGTAGTATGCTTGTGATAGTTTGGATAATCTGCTTGCAGCCAAAGGGATTCAGTTACATAATTTGGTAATTCGCCACTAAGCGATGCGTCTGCCCCGGTATCACTGTAACAGCGTCCTTGTCTGCATTAGTGGTTTCAACGCAGATAAACCGCAAGTAGTCGGTATCTTCCAGGTCGGCCATTTCTTTTGAAATTTTTTCCCATGGATTCCAAATCACCGCTGAATGACTGCCCTGCGAGATTATTTGAATACCCCGGTCAAGCGCTATGTCATCAATGATCAAGGTATTGCTGATCGTCCGGTAAATACGGTCGACTTCGGCAGTTGCGGTAACAGGTCCAATCTGGTTTTTTTCTGCGCCGCCTGCGACTTTGTCAATGTAATTGCAATCCTGCAATCCGAGTACGCTGGTTTGTGTAATATCACCGACTCTGAAGTAAGTATGAAACCCTTGGGTAATGGTGAACGACTCCGCACCTATATTATGCGTTGATAATGTCAAATTCAGCGAATCGCCGATAATAATCTCCTGGCTTAACTCAAATTGATGCGGCCAGATCTCATGTGTATCCGTTGAGTTCGTCAAACCAAGCGTGATTTTAACCGTGTTGTCATCTATTATTTCCGTATCGATAACATTCCATGGGCGATTGCGTACAAAGCCATGACCGGGGCCTTTGCCTTCTGGGTCAGGGCCAAACCAAGGCCAGCAGATAGGTGCGCCGCCCTTAATTGCCTTACCGTTCTGGTAATACGCCTTATTACTTAAAAACAGCATGTCGTCGCTGCCATCTGGTTGATATGACAACACCTGTCCGGCATGTATGGAAATCAACGCTTTGGCCTTAGGCGTGTTGACTTGGATCATAGTCAGTCCACCGCTACCTTCGACAAATTCGACCCGGTTCTCGATGCCGTATTCGGCATTCAATTGTACAACTGTATTCATGATTTATTATTATTCCTGTTCTATTTGTTTTAGGGACTTACAGCGGGTGTAATTTTACTTGCAGTGAGTTTAGCACGTGTGCGCGCATCATCGGTGCTATTGCCATTCGCGAGCGCTACACCCATACGCCGATGTGGAAATGCTTCAGGTTTACCAAATAATCTTAGATCACTTTGCGGCACTTCCAGGGCCTCTCGAATTCCTTTAAAAGCAATACCTTTCGCTTCCATACCGCCGTAAATTACCGCGCTGGCACCCGACGTCCGCAATCCGGTATTAATGGGCAAGCCCAAAATAGCGCGGGCGTGTAATTCAAATTCACTTTGTAACTGGCTACACAGTGTCACCATACCGGTATCGTGCGGGCGTGGACTCACTTCGCTGAACCAGACATCATCTCCTTTGATAAACAGCTCTACACCAAAAATGCCGAGACCGCCTAAATCGTCGGTAATTTTTTTAGCAAATTCCTGTGCACGCTGTAACGCTTTTGGTGACATGGCCTGCGGTTGCCAGCTTTCCACATAATCGCCATCTACCTGGACATGCCCGATAGGCTCGCAAAAATAGGTAATAATCTCTCCATCAGGATTAATGGCGCGTACCGTAAGTTGTGTGATTTCATAATCAAAATCAATCATACCCTCAACGATGACGCGACCGTGATCGACCCGTCCCCCGCTGGCGGCATAGTGCCACGCTGCCTCAACCTCAGCCGCAGAGCCTACTGTAGACTGCCCTTTCCCGGATGAAGACATCACCGGCTTAACAATACAGGGGTAGCCGATCGTCTTATCAATCGCAGTCTGAAGGTCGTCAAGGCTATCGGCAAAGACATAAGGTGAAGTCGGTAGTTGAAGCGTTTCAGATGCGAGTCGGCGGATACCTTCACGATTCATCGTCAATTGAGCAGCCCGTGCTGTTGGAATAACAGCGGCCAAACCTTCATTTTCAATCTCGGCAAGTGTATCAGTGGCTATGGCTTCAATCTCCGGCACGATAATGTGCGGTTTTTCTTTGAGAATTAGTGTGCGCAAGGCATAACCGTCTGCCATATTGATCACATGCGCACGATGCGCGACCTGATGCCCAGGCGCATCCGCGTAGCGGTCTACGGCGATGGTTTCAACACCTAACCGCTGCAGTGCAATAATGACCTCTTTACCAAGTTCGCCGCTACCAAGCAACATAACTTTGGTTGCACCAGGACTCAACGGTGTGCCGAGTATTCGTTCTTGATACATTGATGATTTACCCCCCAGTCGTTGTATTGATTTTTTGTTTGTTAGTCTGTTGCTCAAGAGCCCATTGCACATGCTCACGGACAATTTCGGACGGATCGTCGGCCCTTGCCCGTAGCGCGGCTACAATAGTTTCCGAATAGGGCGCATTGCCAAGTCCCACTGCAATGTTACGCAACCATTGTGAATAACCGATGCGGCGAATCGGATTGCCAGCCAGTTTGGTTTCAAATTCATCCTGACGCCAGGCGAATAATTCGACCAATGTGACATCATCAAGGCCGTGACGCACATGAAAATCTGTCTCTTCGGTCGAATGTGAAAACTTATTCCAGGGACAAACAAGCTGGCAATCGTCACAACCGTAGATGCGATTGCCGATTAACGGACGCAATGCTGCCGGAATACTACTTTTTAACTCGATGGTCAAGTATGAAATACAGCGGCGCGCATCGACTTTAAACGGTGCAACAATCGCCTGTGTCGGACAGATATCGAGGCATTTCGTACAGCTGCCGCAAAAACTGCCTTTATCACCGATAGGACTGTCGATCGGTAGTGGCAAATCCGTATATATTTCCCCAAGAAAAAAATATGAACCTGCTTCTCGTGATAGCAGTAAGGTATGTTTGCCGCGCCAGCCCAAACCGGATTTTTGAGCCCATTCAACTTCCATTACTGGCGCACTATCGGAAAAAACACGGTAATTAAAGGACTCAACAGCATCCTGAATTTTCTCAGCCAGTTTTTGCATGCGTGACCGCAACACTTTGTGATAATCTCGCCCGAGTGCATAACGGGAAATAAATGCATTTTCACCGTTATGAATTACTGACCAACTATCAGCCGCTTTGGGCGGGTAATAATTCATACGTACCGAGATAATCCGCTGTGTTCCGGGCACCAGTTCGAATGGACGAGAACGCTTTGTGCCATGTTTTGCCATATAATCCATTTCGCCGTGATATGCTTGTTCTATCCACGCAAACATACCGGATTCAGCTTCGGACATGTCAGCCGTTGCGTCGGAAATGCGTAAATCCTGGAAACCCAGTTCCTTGCTCCAGGTTTTGATTGCTCTTGCAAGTTGATCAAGATCAAGCCCGGTCTGGAAATTGTCATTAAATGAGGTAGTTTTTTGCATCTTATTCATCATACCGATTCAAAATCGGGTTTGTTATATTATTTGGCCTGTGAGTCAGATATGCGCATTTTGGGGAAAAATATCGCAACGATTTTAAAACCCGGTCTGGTTATCTTCCTGAATGGTAATCTAGGCGCCGGCAAAACAACGTTGGTTCGTGGCATTTTACATGGGCTCGGCTATCTGGATGTAGTCAAAAGTCCTACATATAATTTAGTTGAAATCTATAAAATCTCTAAGTTATACTTGTATCACTTTGATTTATATCGTTTCAACGATCCTTATGAATGGGAAGAGGCTGGATTCAGAGATTATTTTAACTGTCATTCAATATGCTTTATCGAATGGCCGGAAAAAGCGACCGGATTATTACCGGCAGCCGATCTTCGAATCGATTTTGAGATACTGGAATCAGGCCGCAATATCGCAGTTTACGCTGATACAAATGTGGGAGAACAATGTTTAGCACATTGGCCAGATACAAAATGACTTTAAAGCGTTTTGCTTTTTATCGTGCACTGAATACTACCGTACTGTATCGGGCGTTTCTATTGGCTCTACCGATTTTATTTTGCTATCTGCTGACATCTCCTGCGCTGGCATCTGAAACCCATATCACTGCAGTCAGAATGGGTTTGGCTGAATCTTACACGCGCGTCACACTGGAATCTGACCGCCCCATTCACTATGAATTGAGTATGCTCGACAACCCCGGCCGCGTAGTTGTCGATCTTGAAAATGTTACGATGAATCACGTGATTAAGGGACTGCCGAATAAACTGGATCCTGCAAATCCGCTTATCGAGCATATTCGTTTTGGACGTTTCAAACCACATATTATTCGCCTGGTTTTTGATCTTAAAATGCATGTGGTTCCACGTGCTTTTGTCCTAGAACCTATTGAACAATACGGTCACCGACTGGTGTTGGATATTTATTATCCGGATAAAGCAGCCATTTCAGAAAATAAATCAAACGCTCAAAAATACGCTACCGGAATGATCATGGAAAGTGGCGAAGCGGATCGACTGGAAGAATTTGTTGCGTCTTTACCGAAAAGAAAGCCGGTACATTCAGAACACGACAATACGAGTTTACCCAAAAGCTATTACGCCGCACAACACCGTAAGCCGATGCCATCGAGAATCATTGTTGTCGCGATTGATCCCGGACATGGCGGCAAAGACCCGGGGGCTCTCGGCAAACATGGTACACGTGAAAAAGATGTTACCCTGGCAATTTCCCGCAAGCTTAAACAGATAATCGATCGGCAAACTTATATGCGAGCCATTTTAACGCGGGATGCCGACTACGATTTGCACCTCAAACAAAGACAAGCGATTGCGCGTAAGCATAATGCTGATCTGTTTGTTTCTATTCATGCCGATGGCAGTCCACGTCGACATGCACATGGTTCGTCGGTTTATACATTATCTGAGAATGGGGCTACCTCGACTACGGCTAGCTGGTTGGCACGAAAAGAGAACAGTGTCGATCATGATCTGGTTGGCGGTGTCGATATTACTGAGAAAACCAGCGACATGCGCGAAATCATTCTGGATTTATCCATGAACGCTACAATTAATGACAGCGTCAAAGTTGCAGAGCTGGTACTTAGCTCTCTTGGGCAAATTAATCAACTGCATAAAAAGAGCGTTGAACAAGCCGGTTTTGTCGTACTTAAATCACCTGATATTCCATCCATTCTCGTTGAAACAGCATTTATCACCAATCCTGGCGAAGAGAAAAAACTTAAAAACAACACATATCAAAAAGAAGTCGCACACGCAATTTTCAGTGGTATTAAAAAATATTTTGACACCAATCCCGCACTTGCACGTGCGAATGTCGCTCAGGCAAGGTAACTGCGCCACTACTTCCCTCTTTTTTAATTGCTCCGATTTTGGCCGTAGCCGGTAGACAATCCATTCTTTTTTCCTTATCCTGATTCTCCCGAAACAGCTGAACTAGGCTTTTTGATGTCGACACAAACTCAGAAAACAAGCCATGAACGATATCAGCTAATTCATGACGATAGTTCAAACCGACTCGCTCTGACCGGTGACTTTACCCTAGCTGCTTTCCAAAATCGATTCAAAAAACTGTCGGCGGAATTGGCTGAATATGCGAAGAATCCTTATCTATGCTGGGATTTAACGGGTATTCGTCATATGGATAATGCCGGTGTCGTTATGCTGTGGCAAGTATGGAATGCGCGGCGGCCCGATCAACTTGTGTTGCGAAAAGAGCAAGAACGGTTATTTGAGCGCATCGAGAATCTGCCGAAAGATGTGATCAAGCCTAAACAGCGTGACTGGTTATGGCCAATCCATTTTGTTGGAAAAAAGGCATTGCTTTTATGGGAAAATTTGACCAATGTGATTGCAATGATGGGACAATTATTGCTGGATTGCACGTTCTTCTTACGTCATCCTGCATTTATTCCATGGCGTGAAATTTCTGCCAATCTATATCGTACTGGCGCTCAGGCTCTGGGCATAACAGCTCTGGTTGGCTTTTTAATCG
The DNA here is from genome assembly GCA_030431985.1 of Gammaproteobacteria bacterium. Lineage (GTDB taxonomy): Bacteria > Pseudomonadota > Gammaproteobacteria > Burkholderiales > Nitrosomonadaceae > Nitrosomonas. The sequence goes on along the minus strand of JAUIIB010000002.1, from coordinate 107,003 downwards.
GTATCGTACTGAGTTATTTATCTTCCGAACAATTACAAATGTTTGGTGCCGATATTTTTATCGTCAATATTCTAGGTATCAGCATTATCCGTGAACTTGGACCACTGCTCGCAGCTATCCTGGTTGCCGGCCGTTCAGGCTCATCAATGACCGCACAATTGGGTGTCATGCGTGTTACTCAGGAACTGGACGCGCTAACCGTGATGGGTATTTCACACAGCCAGCGTTTAATTTTTCCTAAAATCATTGGTCTCGGGCTTGCGATGCCACTTCTCGTTCTATGGACCAGCGCTATCGCACTATTGGGTGGAATTATCGCAGCCGAAATTCAACTGGGGTTGAACTATTATTATTTCATTTACGCATTACCGGATGCCGTCCCGATTGCTAATCTGTGGCTCGGCCTTGGAAAAGGTACGGTATGCGGAGTAGTTATCGCTGTTATCGCCTGTCACTTCGGCCTTAGGGTTAAGCCTAATACCGAAAGCCTTGGGGAAGGCACAACGGCTTCAGTGGTTACGTCAATAACTGTTGTCATCATTATCGATGCCATTTTCGCAATTATTTTCTCCGATATCGGCATTATATGAACGCTAATATATGAACCATGCTTCCGACATCATTGAAATAGAAGGTTTGCAAACGCGTTTCGGTCAGCATATCGTGCACGAGAACTTAAATCTGGAAGTTAAAAAAGGTGAAGTTTTGACGCTCGTCGGCGGTTCAGGTAGTGGCAAGACAACACTGTTGCGTCAAATGTTGGGGCTGGAATATCCCGCAAAAGGACATGTCCGAATTTTTGGAAGATCGCGTTATAATGACAGCTTAACTTTGCGCAAAAGTATTCGTAACCGAACCGGCGTGTTGTTTCAGCAAGGGGCTTTGTTTAGCGCTTTGACAGTTTATGACAATATTGCTTTGCCGTTACGCGAACTTCGTGTGTTCGATGAGCAAACGATCCATGATCTTGTCATGATTAAATTGAATATGGTTGCCATAGGCCCTGAACATACTCACAAAATGCCTGCAAATCTATCAGGCGGCATGATTAAGCGTGTTTCTCTGGCACGTGCACTGGCGCTTGATCCCGAATTGTTATTTCTGGACGAGCCTACAGCAGGTCTTGATCCCGAGCTTAGCCAAAGCTTTGTGGAGATCATTCAGGATATGCGTAATAAGCTGGATTTAACCATTGTTATGGTCACTCATGACCTCGATACATTGGTCGGTTTGTCAGACCGTATCGCTGTTTTAGCCGAAAAAAAAGTAATCGCAACGGGCTCATTAGCTCGGATATGCAATCACACACATCCCTTTATAAAAAACTTTTTCAAGAATATACAGGACAAACACCAACACACTGACCCCAGGAAACCATCATGGAAAACCGATCCCACGCACTTATAGCTGGTCTTTTTGTCATTTGTCTAAGTGTTGTCGTTCTCGTTGTGGCTGAATGGTTCAAGGGCGATTCAATTGAGCACGATCATTACCAGATCGTATCGCAGGAATCGGTAACAGGTTTAAGTGTACAGGCATCAGTCTATTACCGCGGTGTAAATATAGGTAAAGTCAATCGAATTTATTTTGATCCCGAAAACGTACAGCAGATTAAAATAGATATTGCGATAGACGGTAACATCCGGTTACCCGCAAATGTTTATGCGCAACTTGGCTATCAGGGCATTACCGGTTTAGCCTATATCCAACTGAGTAATAGCACTGATGTTACTTCCGAAACATTGTCAGAAGATGCACAAATTTCCATGCGTCCTTCACTACTCGATGAAGTTACCGGTCGTGGACAGAATATATTAAATAATGTCAATGAGTTAATTGTTAAGATGCACCAACTACTCAATGATGATAATCAGGATCAGATCACAAAGATTTTAAAAAATATAGAAAAAACGACGCGTAATTTTGATAATCTTGCTGGAAGTTTACAACCCATACTCGAATCGATGACAGACTTAACTGTAGAATCCGGTGTATTGGTAAAACATCTTGACGAACTGTTAGCTGAAATCAATCAATCAATTCGCAGTATGAACCGGCAAGATGGGATAATTGACAGTTTGTCCGCCAGTGCACAAGAGATGGCCACTACTATCCCGGAATTACGCAAGGTCAGCAGCGGCCTTATTCGTAATTCGCAAAATCTGGATCGAGTTTTACAACAGTTGGAGGAAAACCCGCAAATGTTTGTTTTTGGACGACCGCCACCACAGCCGGGGCCGGGTGAAAATGGTTTCGTTGCTCCCGGTGAGATTTCTCAATGAAAAAGTTTAAACTAATGCTGAGCGTATTGCTTATTTCCGGTTGCTCGGTAACCCCTCAAGCCAAGATTCCAATAGCCACTTATAATTTTGCAGTTTATCCTCCCGAATATACTGGCCAGCCCATCCAAACTGGCGAACAAAAAGGCAAAAAAATACTTATAGCACCCATTACTGCGCCCTCGTGGCTTGATACCCGAGATATTAGCTACCGTCTCGCGTACCATAACCCCATACAAGCTTATACTTATGCCCATAGCCGCTGGGCTTCTCCACCGGCTTTTTTACTAACACAACAAATAAAACAAAGAATTACCGACACAACATCACATTTAGTCATTAATGATAGCAGTATAGCCATCGCAGAAAACAGACTCTATATAGAACTTGAAGAATTTTCACAAATTTTCGGTAGTGAACATGACAGCCATGTCATGATTCGCTTTCGTGCGAGCCTTGTCAATAATACACATCGGTTGATCGCTCAAAAAAGCTTTAGTACATTAGAAACCACCCCTACCGCTGATGCACAGGGAGCCGCCGATGCATTCGCTGTAGCCAACAACCGTTTATTAGGGGATTTAGTACAGTGGCTGCAAACAGCGTTGAACGGAACATAAATATTATTAGGGGTGTTGTCATGAGTTATGTACAATTCTGTTTGCTTTTCGGGCAAAAGGATCAAGATTTTGTCCCATAGACACATGTTAAAGCATATTCAAGAAAGGGACGAACGGAACAAAAACGCCGATAATTTTGTTCAAAGAACAACTGCTCGCGCAGAAATGTACATAACTTATGACGATATCCCTAAGGCAATCCAAGATAATGACAAGCGATTCCGGCAAAAGCTTATGGTAGTATTCCCAACTCACTGTTCATGGAAATAGTTTAGTCCTATACAGATGTATTATTTAAAAGCAACTTTATATACAACATTCATATTAATTATATTCACGGCCTGCGGCAATAAAGGTCCGCTTTATCTACCAAATAATGAAGCGCCACCTGTTTCTATGTCTCCCGAGACACCGCCTGCCGCTCCTACCGACGTTAAAGATGAAACAGAAGAATGAGCGATTTTCCTCAATTTGAGTATCGGCAGAACGCACTTTATGCCGAGCAGGTTCCATTGGAATCTATTGCAAAAGAGTTTGGCACACCTTGCTACGTTTACTCACGTAATGCAATAACTACAACCTATAATGCGTTCCAACAAGCGTTTTCCGACGATGATTATCTAATCTGTTATGCGGTAAAAGCTAATTCCAATCTTGCCGTTCTGAACCTGCTGGCAAAACTGGGTAGTGGATTTGATATCGTTTCTGGTGGTGAATTGCAGCGCGTAATAAAAGCCGGAGGAGACCCTAAGAAAACAGTATTCTCTGGTGTGGGTAAATTAGCTGACGAAATACGAATGGCCCTGGCGGCAGATATATTGTGCTTTAACGTTGAATCGATTGCGGAATTGCAGTTACTCAATCAAATCGCGGCAGCAATGAACAAAATGGCACCCGTCAGCCTGCGGGTTAATCCAGATGTTGATGCCAAAACACATCCCTATATCTCTACCGGATTAAAGGAAAACAAATTTGGAATTCCGATTGAAGAAGCGGAGCATATTTATCGGTCAACGGATATTTTTCCATATATTCGATTTATTGGGTTGGATTGTCATATTGGATCGCAATTGACAGAACTTGACCCTTTTATACAAGCAGGTAGAAAATTAGTCGATTTGTTGCACCGTCTACAATCCAAAAAACTGCGCATTTCTCATCTGGACCTTGGTGGTGGATTGGGTATACGTTATTCTGACGAAGTTATCCCTTCAATTCAGGATTATGTTTCTGCGTTACGTGAAACCCTTGGGCCAGCTAATCTACGTTTGATTATAGAACCGGGACGCTCCTTGATCGGGAATGCTGGCTTGTTATTGACCAAAACCGCTTATATCAAACATACACCTGATAGAAGTTTTGCAATCGTTGATGCCGCCATGAATGATTTGATGCGCCCTTCCTTATATCAGGCCTATCATAAAATCTTACCAGTCATTAAAAGTGAAGGCGACATCTGCAATTACCAGGTAGTCGGTCCAGTTTGTGAAACTGGAGATTATTTAGGGCACGATCGCAAGCTCGTTCTCAAAGCCGACGACCTGCTGGCAGTCATGTCATCGGGCGCTTACGGTATGAGTATGGGTTCCAATTATAATACGCGTCCGCGAGCGGCTGAAGTCATGGTCGACGGCGAAACAATTCATCTCATCAGAGCGCGTGAAACAATTGATCAGTTGATTGCCTCGGAAACCCTATTGCCGATGTAAAATATTAAAATATGACTTCCCAGTTCAATGAATCATATATGATCAATCAACCACCGAGTTTAGATGACGAGCAATATCAGCTTAATATTTTAAACGGTGTTTCACGCACTTTTGCTTTAACGATTCCGCAGCTTCCCGAAGCACTGCGTCATGTTATTGGCAACGCTTACTTACTATGCAGAATAACCGATACTATTGAAGACGATAACGCGCTGACGTCTGAACAAACACGCCGTTTGTCCGATATGTTTTCCGAAGTTGTTTGCGGAAATATTGCCGCAGAACAGTTTTCAAAAGAATTGTACCCTTTGTTGTCCGATCATACGATTCCGGCTGAACATGATTTGATCAAACATGCCCCGGCCGTTATTCGCGTCACGCACAGTTTCAATACCAATCAGCGAAAAGCGTTAGAACGCTGCGTACGAATCATGAGCCGGGGTATGGCTGACTACCAGGACACAGAAACTTTGGACGGTTTGAAAGACCTTCCTGCCATGAATCTGTACTGTTACTATGTTGCTGGTGTCGTTGGTGAAATGTTGACTGAACTGTTTTGTGATTACTCACCTGAAATCAATCAAAACAAGTCGGAATTGATGAAACTATCCGTTTCTTTCGGACAAGGTTTACAGATGACCAATATCCTTAAAGACATATGGGATGATCGTGAGCGTGGCGCATGCTGGTTGCCGCAAGATATTTTTCTGGATAATGGGTTTATTTTGAGAGAACTTCAATCTGGCCATCAAGACAAACGTTTTGAAGCGGGTTTAGCGGCGCTCATTGGCATCGCTAAAAAACATTTATACAATGCCCTGACCTATACCTGTTTATTGCCGACTCACGAAAAAGGTATTCGTAAATTTTGCTTATGGGCATTAGGGATGGCAGTACTTACATTAAATAAAATTAACCGTCACCGCGATTTCAGCAATGGCCAGCAAGTAAAAATCAGCCGGCGTGCTGTTAAAACAACCGTTCTGACCACCAGCTTATTTGCAAGCAATGATTGGATACTCAATCGATTATTCAGTATCTCGGCGCGTGATCTTCCTGAAATTGAAATCCCAGATGAGTTATTGTTCAAGCGTTAGCACTGCCGACTGACCGGTTTTATGAGTCAGCGGCAGATTACAAAATCAGCTTCTTATATATGAAATCATTAGTTACTGGCGCAACGGGCTTTTTGGGTTCAGCAGTCATGCGCTGTTTATTAAAAGCGGGTCATGATGTACGCCTTTTGGTTAGAAATAACAGTGACAAGCGCAATATAGAAAATTTACCTGTAGAGGTAATCGAAGGCGATTTACGCGACCATCATTCGCTCGAATATGCAGTTAAAGGATGTGATACCCTTTTTCACGTTGCTGCGGACTATCGTTTGTGGGTTCCCGACCCACAAACCATGTATGCGATCAACGTTCAAGGTACCAGAGCGTTAATTATTGCTGCTGCAAATGCAGGATTAGAAAAAATTGTGTACACCAGTAGTGTGGCGGCATTGGGTTTGACCACCGACGGTACGCCGGCGAATGAAGCAACGCCATCCAGCCTCAATACAGTTAACGGTCACTATAAGCGTTCAAAGTATATTGCAGAACAAACAGTTAAAGAGCTGACTGTTCAACATCAGCTCCCGCTGGTTATTGTTAATCCTTCTGCGCCTATCGGACCGCGCGACATACGACCAACACCGACCGGCCGTATTGTACTTGACGTCATGCACGATAAAATGCCTGCATATGTCAATACCGGTCTGAATATAGCGCATGTTGACGATATTGCCCAAGGCCACTTATTAGCGTATGAGAAGGGACTTCCGGGAGAGCAATATATTCTAGGCGGTGAGAATATGACGCTTTTGGAAATTCTTCAAACCTTGGATGGTATTCTCGGCCAAAATAAAAAACGTGCCGCTATCCCGGTTAACGCAATATTACCGGTTGCATGGATAATGGAGAAAATTGCGACCGTCACACAACGAGAACCACGTGTCACACTGGATAGTTTGCGTATGGCTAAAAAGCTCATGTACTTTACCAGTGACAAAGCGATCCACGAATTAAATTATCAATATCGGCCTGCTAAACTTGCGCTTGAAGATGCAGTGAACTGGTATCGAAATAATGGTTATTCCAGTTGAAATAACACTGGAATAACTATGTCTTGGTAATGCAGTAGATGTTAAAACAGTGTAATAACCTAACTCTATAAGTTAATACGTACACTTAAATTAAACTGGCGTCCTCTGTGAAATTGCCGCGTTAATTCACCACCCTGTAAAATCAGAACATCATCATCCAGCAAATTCCTCATGTTAACGCGTACCGTCATCCATTTGTTAACCGTTTGACTAAATACAAAGTCAAGCTGATGAAAGGGTTGCTCAAACTTATCTGGTGCACCAAGCAAGCCAGCAGAAACGATACGTTTACTGGCAATATTATAGAGTAATGTTGCCTGAGAACCCCAGCCGGGATTTTCATAACCAAGCTGGAAGTTGAAAATTTGCGAGGAATGCCCCTGTAAAGGACGGTTATTGGTCGTCTGCGCACCGAGGTTTTCCGCGTTCAGTTTTACATTGGAATCTGACCAGGTATAGTTGCCGCCGGCATAAAAATTTTCCAGCCATGGATGGATAAAACCGAGCTCTTTAAGCATTTCCACTTCGAACCCAAATACCTTTGCTTTATCGGCATTCTGATAAGTTTGCAGCCCTGCCGTTCCCGGTAACGTCACTAATTCAATAGGGCGCGTTAAATCTTTCCAGAAAAAACTGGCTAAAAGATTTTCGTTGGGCGACAAATAATACTCCCAGCGCACATCAAAATTAGTAATGTCCGTCTGCTGCAAATCCGGATTACCGGTGGTTTCCTGATTAGTATTCAGATCAGTAAAAGGCGCGGGAGATAATTCCCTGAAATCAGGCCTGGATATAGTCTGGCTGAAACCGGCCCGCAACTGCTGCTTGTCCGAAACATACCAGGTTGCCGTTACGGATGGCAGCATATCAGTACGGTCGATTTCACTGGTAACCGATTGATTCGAATTGGCAACGTTCTGGAACGTTTCTACAAATTGGTTATTCTGTTCCCATCGTGCACCACCGGTAATATTGAACCGGTCATAGATAGAAAAATCCATTTTTCCATAATAAGAAAACAGCTTCTGTGACGCATTATAACTGTCTGTTGGTCGTGTGGTATCGCGAAGCTGGAAACCATTAGGGCCAATGTTAGAGGGTTGAAGAATCGATTCTAACGACGATAAACCAAGAATTGCAGGATCCGTGCCAATCGGGCCAACAGGAAAAAATGCAAAGCGGTTAATGCTTGATTCTCGCGTTTTTTTCTGATGGATAAAGCCGCCTTTTAACTTCATTTTATATTCAGGCGTAAATTCCAGCGGTAATTCGGTATCCACACGCCAGCTTTCGTCTTCATCAATAAGATCAGCGAAAAAAATCTGGTTACTGTCTGCCCGACGGGAGAATGCAAAGGAGCCATCATTCAATTCATCAAAGCGATAGTCACGCGTCTTGGGCTCATTCCGCTTAGCTGTCGCATTGGTATACAGCCAATGAACGGACAAATCGTTGGCCCAATCAAACTTGTGATCGCCACCTACCTGTTGCATGAAGAGCTGGTTAGAAAAAAACCGCAATTTGGTCCGGCGGATGTCGGTGACTTCTGCATCAGTAAACCCCTGGCTGATGCGCGCTTCATCCCGTGCCTGACGCAGAAACATGGTTTTTGAGAAAATACGATGATTATCTTTATATTCCAAATCCGCTGCCAAATAACCGTTAAGCTCCGTCATTCGCAACGACCTCCTGGTATCGAAATCCTGAATTAAACGCAGACTATCGTCGGTAGTTGTCGGTGTAAATTCTCGATTAATTTCATTCTGTTTTCTAAATTTTTGATTCCAGCTACCTGCTGCTACAAACCCTGTCCTGAAATCACCAATATCAAACACGTTACCCGTGGCTACATCAAACCCACTGTCCGGCCCCGGCGTTTTTTCAGACACATCCCATACACCCGATAGGTCTTCACCAAATGTTTCGATCTGAGCGGGCGTAAACCCGTCCGGGTTAAATGCAGTTTGCGGTTGAATAGAACCGCCGTCAGCAATTGCGGCGGCAATTGAGCCAGGCATATCTCGGGCGCCATCGTCAAAACTCAGGAAATCAATACCGCCACCTTTATAAGTCAATCCATCTGAAAAACTGGCATTGTCGTTGAATCCGGTACTCGCGGTAAAATTAAAGAAAAACTCATCCGGTATACCACGCGTGCGCATTTCCAAGGTGCCTCCTGCAAATTCTCCGGGGCGGTCAGCCGAATAGGTTTTTTGTACCAGTACACTTTCTAAAAAATTAGTGGGGAACAGATCAAGCGGTACAACGCGGCGTGTTGCATCTGGGCTTGGAACTGCGGCACCGTTAACCAGTGTTGAGGAAAACCGTTCTCCAAGACCGCGTATAAAAATAAATTGACCGCCAACCAGCGTTAATCCTGAGGCTCTTCTAAGAGCACTGGCTACGTCCGAGTCACCACCGCGGCTGAATTGTTCGGCCCCTAATACAGTTGTTACCTCTGCAGAGGTTTTCTGTTCTGCGATTACGGAAGCCAGTGTACCTGCCAAGTGAGGTTCCAGAACCACATATTCAGCCAGTTCAACACCCGCCGGAGTTAAATTGAACGACAGTTCAGTGGTTTGGTTCAAGGCAATTTCCACTTCATCTTGTGTTTGACTGCTATATGCAGGATGCAATAGTGATACACTGTAGTTTCCAACTGGAATTTCCGCTTCCAAATTGCCTTTTTCGTCGGTCCGTAGTTGTTGCCGCAGACCGCTGACAAAGATTTGAGCATCTTTTACAGGCTTTTTAGTTTCTGCCGAAAGTACTTGCACTCTGATGATACCGTCACCCTCAACTTGTGGTTTTTCACTAAGTGCGCTGCCCGCCTGTGTACCAGAAACCGAACTTTCAATATTAAGTAACGGTTCACGTCCGTCTGGAAAAAAAGTTAATAAGATCTGAACATTCTCGTCAGGTTGCAGTGACAAATCAAAATCAAACGACTGTCCGTCCGATACCAGATTCATATGGTAATTGCCAGGTGGCAATTTTGCGGCAATACTACCGCCTTCATTTGTTTTAATTGCAGTTTCGTCACCGGCGCCCCATTTATACACAGGTAAATCTTCTATTAATTGTTTACCGGATCCACTATGATCCATACTCAGAATATTTAATTCGGCACCGGCAACGGGCAATCCATCCTGAAACAGATGAATTGAAAATTCCGCAAGCTGTTGTTCTTCGGTTTGACCGAATATACCGGTACAAAACAAAGCGGCAGCAATAGATACAACCAGATTGGCAAGACCTTTTTTTATTTTATTCTCAGTCATTTTGGGAAATGCGCCCAGTAATGCTCATTAAGCGCTAATCAAATACAACGCACTAAGGGATATGCCGTCAGTTACATGCATTTCCACGGTTCCTCTTTACACACCTGCATGAGACGACGTAACTCCACACCTTTTCTAAATAATTCGCTTTCTGACAAATGATCCAGGTGCTGACCGGCCTGCATAAAGCGGCCGCTTGAGAAGTACGCATATGCAAGTGCATAACGTACATGTTGATCTTTCAGTAGTCCTACACGGTATAGACTCGATTCCATATTTGCTGCACGTTCATAGTGTTTCAATGCGAGCAAAATAGAAAGGCGTTGCTTGAGTTTAATTTCTTGATCATAGATGCCTTCATTAAGCATTAGTGCCTTATGAAATCGATTGGCGCGGCGATAGATTTCTGCTGCTTCCGATAGCAGTTCCGGATTTAGTAAAGCCGCCTGCTCGAGTATGAATGCCGCTGAATTAAGCTGACCTTGGTCAAGATATGTATGCGCCAGCAATTTTGCTACAGTTTCATGATTTGGGAACTGCAACCGTGCAATTTCAAGTACATCAAGTGCTTCCTGATACTGCTTGCTAAGCCGCAATGCATTGCCAATAGCAATATAATCTTCTGCTGTTGCATGTGATAAAGCAAGATATTGCCTGCCCAATTCAACCGCTTCATGGAATAACTGCAACTCAACAAAATAAAATACTTTCCGTCTAAGAAAACTGTATTCCTGTGGATAAAGGCGCTGTCCTTCATTCAGTGTCCTGATGGCCTCTCCTGGCTTTTCTAAATGCCAGTATGCCTGGGCTTTCAGTGTAATCCAATTCGCTTTTTTAGCATGCGGACCTGAACGCTCAATCGCCTCGATGGCACCCTGATAATCTTTGAGTGAATAATTGGCTTGCGCCAAATAAACATAAATGACAGACTCCGTTTGCCCATTTTTAATAGCCAATAACAAACTGTCTTTGGCCGCAAAAAAATCATTTAAACCCAGATAAGCAAGACCTTGAAGCGTATAAAATCGTGCTAAATCAGTATTTTCATCATCCAGATCCACGCTTTGCAGCGCAAATAACGCCCGATCATTATGACCATCCTTGAGCATAACCGCGGCTAACTCCAGAAAATCTGTCTGCGAGTTGTCTTCTTTCGCTATACAGTTTCCAAATGGGCTAATCATTAACAGCACCACACTTAGCAAACATATATTGCGAATTATTGATAACATGACGGTATTCAGTGCAAATTAAGCCAGATCAGGAAAGGTCAAACCGAATTCTTTGCTTTGCCCATACTCTAACAACATCACCCTGATATTTGGCTGGTTCAAATTGCCAGGAACGTATACCCTGTAATGCCGCTGCATCGAACACACCAGATGGGTTGGATTCAAGAACCTGAGCCTGATCCACTGCCCCCTTTTCACTCACAAGTATCGATAACACTACATAACCTTTGATACCGTTCTTTTTTGCCGTAGGCGGATATTTGAAAGAACCATGAGATATCGGCTTTGGCGGCACATCTACCAAATCGGCTGTCATTACAGCATTACCGGTATCACCGATCAAAGAGTCGTCAAGGTCGTCCATACCGGAATTAAAGCCCAACAGTCCCAGGTCGATTCCCGACAACGCCGTATCTAATCCCTTAAAAGGTGCAGGTGCTTGTGAGGGAGTAATGCGCCGTGGACGTTCGACTTTTTTGATTTCTTTTTTTGGTTCCTTTTTGATTTCTTTGACAATACTAATCTCAGTAACTTCCTGTGGTGGGGTTTTATCAAGTTTACCGATCAATTGATTCATCGCTATAATCAGTCCAAAAATCAGCACTGGACCAAAAAACATTGAGACTGCCGCTACCCGATGCTTACTGTCGAACTGTACATGTCTAGTTGACGTTTTTGTTGTTGTACTCATTGTTATCGCCATCTCCTAATTTAACTTATCCAGCTTCTTTCTTGGTCGCCACACCAACACTTTCAGCCCCGGACAAACGTGCTTGATCCACAACTTCGACCAACTTACCTGCCGGGACACCTTCATCCGTCACAACCAATACAACTTTGCTGGATGAAGTACTTAATAAATCTCGCAGCTTACTTTGTATCAACCACATGCGAACCGGTTCGCCGTCGAGATATGTATCTCCATGCTGGTCTACAAACAAACGTATCGCTTTGCTTGAGGCGGCTACGGCACTACTGGCTTTGGGTCGTTCCAGTTCAAGTTTCATGTCTTTGACAAACGTCGTTGTAACCATAAAAAAAATCAATAAGATAAAAACAATATCGATCATTGGACCAATATCGATGGTTGCATCTGTCTCTATAGGATCATCGTGATATTGCATAACAATAATTTATTTATAATAATTAGTTGGTTAGTTGTTGATCGCTTACATATGCACGGGTACAGAGTAATTCCTTAATCTGCAGCAGTTCCCGTTCAATTTTCAGTTGTTTTTTATGCAGCATGCTATGAAAAAGCATGCCGGGAATTGCAACAGCCAATCCTGTTTGAGTAGAAACCAGTGCTTGAGAGATACCGCCCGCGATACCACCAGATTGTGTAAATAAAGACATCGACCCCAGTGAGTCGAAAGTTTCAATCATGCCGGCTACGGTTCCTAACAAACCCAGCAGCGGTGAAATGACAACAATTGTTTTGGTCGTGACAGAGAATTTCCTAATTTCTTTCAGAGAACTATAGAATAATTCGTCGATGTGTCGCCGCAATTTTTTGGTATTTTTATTACTTAATCCAATAGCTTGCTGAATAGCAAGCTCGATAATACTGCTTGCATTCTGCCCAGCACCCTTACTATAGCTGTCCATTAAGTCATAAATAGATTTTGAATGGCTCGTTCTTAATGTCCAATATCGATATCCCAGCCCATACCAGAGTAACAAAGCGCAAAATAGTAACGGTGGCATAACAAAACCGCCTGCACTAAACAAATCTTTAACCAGAAGCACAAATTCATGCATAATTTTATACGTTGTGACTCAAAATAATATTTAACCGAGCGCTGGTGATAGCGTTGTTCCAGAGGTCGAATGCATATTTTCTGACGGTTCCTGATTTAATTGAGTTTCAGATTCGAACCTACCCAGAAAGGCGTTAGTCACACGGAGCGCTGCATATTCCATATCACGTTTAATATTCCTAGCCCAGGCTGATAAGACCGATCCCACCAATAACGCCGGAATAGCCACAATCAAACCGAGCTTTGTCGTGACTAAGGCAATCGAAATACCACCAGACAACAACTTAGGATCACCGGTTCCAAATTCGGTAATGACGTCAAATGTCGCTATCATCCCGGTAACCGTACCCAGTAGTCCCAGTAGCGGTGAAACTGAGGCAATAACCATAATCGCGGAACCGAAACGATCTAATACACCTGATTCGCGCAAAATGGCTTCATGTACTACACTGTCCATATGGTCACGGTCATCTTTTAAGTGACGCAAGGTATTGGACAATACACGGGTTATTGCAGATGAATTCTCTTCGCAGCTTTTTTTAGCCGCCTCTAGGTTGCCGTCAACAACTTGCTGAATCACCCGGTCGGAAATTTGCTGGGTGCTTGTACTATTTAATCTCAGCAGATGGATACGAATGCCAACTAACAACAACGTCAGCACACCCAGTCCTACAATAAACCAACCAATAACGCCGCCTGAGTGGATAACTTCCAATACTGACTTTTCCGCCGTTTCATCGATAGCTTGTGTCCGCGATTCAAAAATAAATAACTTTAACGTCTCGGGCTGTTGGTTTTGATTTAATGCTACTGCACTATCGGCACTCGGCTCCCGCCATATCTTAAAGTCTCCCCCGCCAGCCGGGACTAAACTGCCACTTCCTTTTGGACTCACTCCATAAGCTGCTATATTACCCAGACGAATAATCTGACCCTGTGTCTGTTGGCCGTTTTCAAGAAAGAAATCACCCTGAGTTGTTTGAATTGATCCGAGATCGCGCAGTAATTTAAATGCCTGATCAAAAATATACCCGACTTTCGTCGAATCGCTGCCTTGTAATTCCATCAGTGAAGACGGCAGTGAAATATGATGATTTTTTAATGTCGCATCTGCTTGTGCGTATGTAATGTCCAACGCATCGCTTCGCTCAATTGCAGCAGCTTCCTCGCGTTCTGCTTCTGCCAGTAGCATATTAAGCTGGTCAATTTTGGAGGAACGTTCAATTGAACTGCGTTCGAGTGCATTGATTTTATTACTCAACGCTTTCTCTTCGCCTTGGACACCTGATCGATACTGCTTTAAACGCTTAGTCAACTCCTGCTTTTGCGCCTCTAAAAAAGCATACTCACGTTTGTAGGCCGTTTCCAAATCAATTTGCGGTTGAGCGGTGGCCGCATCAGGTCGTGAATTGCCGTTTACCGACGCTTTTTCAGTCGGAACCGCCGCAGAACGCTGGGGCTGTGATCTTTCATTTTCGCTTGCTGCTTCTGCGTGTACCGTAGCAGGAAGTACGATACTCAAAAAAAATAGTATCGCAAATAAAGAAGTGAGTAGTTTATTATTCATTTTTTCAATGGATTAGGTAATTCAAAATAACCTTGGCGAATTTGTTTTTTCAATGAATCAAATAGCAACGCAATCTGCTCAATATCGCCGGAAGCATCTGTTACCTCGAATTTCCACTCACCCGTCTCGGCCTGCTTTGCCATTCCCGCTCTGTTATCACGTGTTTGAAAAAACAGGAATACCGTTCCGAGCTTTGCCACATCTGCAAGTATTTTCTCGCCTTCTAAAGAAATGGTTTGTTGATATAAACCATTTTCTTTACTCAAACGAATCTCATCTTCAATAAGTGCCCAAGTTTGATTAACTGCTTTATTGGGATCAACCTGCTGATTGATGATGTTTTCTTCCAATGTCTCGATCGCTGCAATACGATCGTCTCTCTTGAAAGGAAATCCGGAAAAAACGTAATGCTTATAATTCGCTAGCGCAGCAAGCAAAGCAGGTTTAAGTTTCTCGCCCGATTGTTCTGCCTTTTGAGATACTTCCGACAATTGATCGAGCGTATGTTCTAGTTTTTCAATCGCTGTTTTTTGCCTTCTTTCTTCGACGCTTAAATCTGCAAGCTGCGACGATAATGAGGCAATCTTACTGGCGTGCTTTTCTTTTTCAGCATCGAGCTCCGTCTGTATCATCTCGACTTCACCACGAAGTTTGGCTAATGAGCGCGCCAAATTTTCGATGTTGTCGGCTTTGACATTGATTGCAGGAACCAGCCAAAGCAAACTCATTAACAGTGTTCTACGTAACGTAATGTGCCGCAAATATCTCAATTTAATTCCATTATTTAGTTTTGATTGGCCTGCATTGCGATCAAAAACCTTTTGTATAAATCTTTTAACCCGCCGCAGATATAAAGAAGAATGCTACTGGGCAAATATTTCACTTTTATGACACTTCGATGAAATTAAATTTAGGCTTCTCACATAAGAAAAATTTAGGCGAAGCAGCTCACCAATAAAATAATTACAAATCTGTTAATGACAGAAAATTAAGAAAATAAGTGTGCAGCCGATAAACATTCACTGAGAATGAAACTGAAATATCAATTCAAAACTAAATAACCCTGCTTATGGCTATCTGGAACTTAAAGGAAAAATCCATCTTAATTGTCGATGATTTTGAAAATATGCGAACGCTTGTGCGCGAAATGCTAATGCCGCTCCAGCCCGATAAAATCATAGCTGCCCGAAGCGGCAATGATGCAATAGAGTTACTGGAGAAACACACATTCGATCTTGTGTTGTGCGATTACAGGCTAGGTAGCGGCAGAGATGGCCAACAGGTACTCGAAGAAGCCCGTCACCGCAATTTATTAAGCTACGATGCTGTTTTCATCATAATTTCTGCAGAAAACACATCCAGAATGGTCATGGGAGCAATCGATTACCTACCTGACGATTATATTTCAAAGCCATTCACCCCCTCAGAACTTCACAACCGCTTGGAAAAGATAATCTATAAGAAAAGCAAATTAAAAAATATTTCCACTGCAATTAACGACAAAAATTATTCAAAAGCAATTGCGCTATGTGAACAAAAGTTACAGGAAAATCCCAATGGACAAACAGACTTGCTACGAACCCAAGGGGAGTTGCTTGTCAAGCTCGGCCGTCTTGATGATGCTGAACAGCTTTATCAGGATATTCTCAAAAAACGCGGTATTCCATGGGCGAGACTGGCACTTGGGCAAGTTTTGTATCAACAAGGTAATTATGAAAAAGCTAAAATACAATTTGAGTCATTGATCGAAGAGTGTCCGGATTATATTGCTGCACTTGACGGATTGGCGGGTACGCTTGAAAAAATGGGTGAATTAGAATATTGTCAAACCATTCTTACGCAGGCTATAGAAAAGTCACCAAAATCAGCCCGAAGACAACGAAAACTCGCTACGATTGCACTGCAAAACGGCTCACATGAGGTTGCCGAGAAGGCCTATGAAAATGCAATTGCCGAGGGTAGATTTTCATGTTTCGGTAGTTTAGCTGATGTTGGAGGCTTGGCAAAATCGATGGTCTATCAGGGTAAAACCGAAGAAGCTATAAAATCCATCAACAGAATCAAAAAAAACTTTAAACAGTCTGATGAAAATCGTTTTCACACTGCGCTTGCCAGCTCAATCGTTTACCGTGAAACCAATCAATTAGACAAATGCCAGCAGGATTTAGACACTGCTTTCAGTGTTATTGACACGCAGGCTTCGACCCTTAATCCGGAAGTTGCTCTGGAGCTTACACAAACCTGCCTCACACTCGATAAACCGGAGCTGGCAAACAAAGTCGTCAAACAACTGGTCAATAATCATTTTGATAATGAACAATTACTCGATCAGGTAAAAAAATTGTATCAACAAGCCGGAAAGCTTGAAGAAGGCAGCGCTCTCATTCAAAGTTCCAAACAAGAGATCGTCAAGATTAATAACGAGGGTGTTAAACTGGCTCAGGAAGGAAAGCTCGAACAATCTATTGATTTTTTTGTACAAGCAGCCAAAGGTATGCCTAACAACGCCACAATCAATTTTAATGCCGCTTATTCTATGATCAGACAAATGAAGGCGACGGGCGATGTCAGCAAATATTTGCCGTTATCGAGGCATTTTTTGGAACAGGGCCATAAAATTGATCCACAAAATCAGAAATACTTTCAATTAATCAAGCTGGCCGAAGAATTTGGCAACAAAGCAGCCTGAAAAAATGCCGTATCCAAATCATGAATTCAATTGATTTCTCAACTTTATTAGCAAGTCGTATTCACGACATTAAAAATACGCTTGGATTTCTCATCAACAAAATAGATAAAATAAGCAAAACAACGACTGATGATGAAAGTAGAATAGAACTGGAACAATTACAACTTCAAAGCCAACATTTTAACGCTGATTTGATTCAACTTTTGGTCCTATACCGCATCAAGCAGTCTCAATATTTTCCATATACTGTAGAGACTAACATCCAGGCATTTATTGAAACGTCGGCCGAACACTACCATCAACTGTTCGCCCAAAAACAAATTGCACTTACAGTTAATTGCGAAACAGATCTCTATTGGTACCTCGATGATGAACTTATGAGCGGTGCCCTCGGCAATATTTTGTATAACCTATACCAACATACTCATTCGGTGGTTGAAATCACCGCTAAAATCGATGGTCAATCGCTTGTCATTCAAATTAAAGATGATGGTCCAGGCTATCCAAAAGATATGTTGTCACTTTCCACCAATCAGCAAAAAAGCTTCAGCTTTAAATCGGGCAGTACAGGACTCGGCTTATACTTTGTAGGCGTAGCTACAGCACTTCATCAAAATCATGGGAAAAAGGGCAATATTGTTATAACTAACGAGGGTGTCAACGGCGGCGGTTGTATTACCATAACATTACCGTAATCCATCCTTGACGACTTACTACAGACAGATTAGCGCGATAGCATAAAATTTATCGATTGTCACAAAACTGTCATCTTATTTTTGTAATCTTTCTGTAATTATAAGTATGCACTAGTCGGCATAAATACTTTAGTTATTCATTTTACCTAAGTTTATGGCGTTGTAATGTTACGCATACTTTGAAACGTTATAAATAAGATGGGATTATTCAAATGTCTATAACTGTTTTGGTCGTAGAAGATGAGCCGGCGATTCAAGAATTGATATCTTACAATTTAAAAAAATCCGGATTAACACCAATTTCTGCGCTCAATGCAGAACAAGCCGTAGTAATGGTGAATAACGTCCTACCCGATCTTGTGTTGCTCGACTGGATGTTGCCCAATTTGAGCGGAATAGAATTCGCTCGCCAATTACGTCGTAATACACGCACACAATCCATACCCATCATTATGCTCACGGCTAGAACTGATCTGGATGACAAAGTTGTCGGGCTAGAAGCAGGTGCTGACGACTACATAACAAAACCTTTTTCACCCCGCGAGCTTGTTGCGCGCATCAAAGCGGTATTGCGCCGACGCGTACCCGAGATATCAGATGAAATTATAGAAGCCGGAGGACTTAAAATAGATCCGACCAGGCATCGTATATTTGCTTATGATGACAATAAAGCAACAGAGCCATCAGAAATTAAACTCGGTCCTACCGAATTCCGCTTGCTCCATTTTTTAATGGCCCACAAAGAACGTGTCTATACGAGAGCACAATTACTCGACAGAATTTGGGGCGATCATGTATTTATCGAAGACCGTACTATCGATGTTCATATTCGCCGTTTGCGCAAAGTGCTGGAAAAAATCGGCAAGGACTATCTTGTGCAGACCGTACGCGGTACTGGCTATCGTTTTTCAAGTGAGTTTGAAGCCAGTATTGGAGAACAATGATTCTAAAATCTTTAGGGTATTAATTTATACGTAGTTACACAATAACAGATACGTTTAAAGATGTTTCCTGATTAATAATTTGTGACATAATCAGCAGCTGTGTTGAATAAGCAAACGTATTAATCAAAAACAGGTGGTGTTCATGCGTAGTCTGAGTTTGACGCGACGAATTATGGGGTTATTTCTTTTAACTGTTCTGCCTTATAACTCGTACGCAAATGAAATTTGGATTGATATCAATACTACTGAGTACACTTTAACTGTTATGGAAGGTGACAAAATACAGTATATCTTTGAAAACATTGCTATTGGACGATTTGGTACGACTTGGTATAAAAAAACAAGAGATGATAAAACCCCACTGGGCGATTTCCAAATCGGCTGGATTAATACCAATAGCCGCTACCATCTTTTTTTTGGGTTAAACTACCCTGACCGTGAAACAGCCAAGCGTGCGATGGAGGAAAATACCATTACGCGGGAAACTTGGCTATCAATTTTAGCGGCAACCAACCGGGAAGAAACGCCTCCTCAACAAACTGAGCTTGGTGGTTATATCGGAATCCATGGTATAGGTCACGGCGATCCAGAAGTGCATAACCAGTTTAATTGGACAAACGGTTGTATTGCATTAACGAATGCACAAATTGATTTGCTCAGTAGATGGATAACACCTGGCATAATGGTTAAAATTCGTTAATTTCTTTGATGATGAAATCAGTTTTATCTAAAAAGATTATTAAAATAACTATTGTAGCCATTTATTTTACTTAACAAATCAGCTAATATTCTAAACTGCTGCTATGGAAAAATCAGAAGTGGCCTCGTAACAGGTTGGTTTTTTGTGTAGTAAATTTCTTTAAAAAGACTAAGGAGATAAATGAGTATGACTAGGGATATTAAACGCATGCTGGCTTTAATCGTAAGTGCAGGTGCATTCATCGCTGTAACAGGGTGTGCTACAACCGAAGAATTAAATGCTCTAAGAGCCGATTTGCAGTCTCAAATTGACAATATGTCTGCTGATGTTGCTGCGGCCAAGTCTGATGCTGCTGCTGCCAATGCAAAATCCAACGATGCAATCAATATGGCCAACGAATCGAATCGATGCTGTATGGATACCAATGAAAAAATTGATCGTATGTTTAAAAAATCAATGCAAAAATAATTATATGTTGGTTTAAAATTAATGTCTCAAACCCCTCTCTATGAGGGGTTTTTAGTTTAATCTTTTCTATCGACCACAACTCGATCCTTCTGTGTACTAAGCGTACCATGATCAATAACAGCTAGCGTCAATCTCGAGATGGCCACACGTTTGCCGGTAGCCTCCTCAGTAATATCAGTTTGCCAGACCTGTGTACGCCGTCCTGTATGTAATGGTGTACAAGTGCCAATAACATGCCCCTGTGTTACCGCACGGATATGATTAATATTGAGCTCCAAACCAACCGCACGAAATTTTTCAGGATCAATTGTCATCCACCCGCAAACACTACCCAAAGTTTCCGACAAAACACAACTTGCCCCACCGTGCATGATGCCAAAAGGTTGTGTGGTACGCCTGTCAACCGGCATGCGTGCTTTCAAGAAATCTGAACTGATTTCGATAAAATGAATACCAATGTGCTCACCCATATTGGCATTGCGCAAACCTTCCAAATATTCAATTGTATAATCTTTAAACCATATACCACTCATAGAAATATTCCTTGGAATCAGTGTAGATCAATGTAATACGATTCAATAACGGCTAACTGCCGCCTATCACGGCATTAATTTCATTCAGCATTTTCTGATGATTTAGATAATCTATCGTAACTGAATACAGCTTATCCTCATATATTAAACGTAATGAAGGAAATGAAAATGCGCGTAATTTTTCTGCTGTTGTTAGCTCGTGTTTTAGTTCAACATCAATATTTTCGCTAGACAAATCAGATGTAAACTGCGTAATATTCAAGCCGATTGTTTCAGCACACACCTGTAGCGTTTCAACGAGCGACGGATTTTTTGCGTGTTGATAATAGGCCTCTTGTATAGCCTGCAACATTTCTGAACCGGCAGTCGACTTTTGTTTGTTAGCAGCCAATATTGCCCTGCATGCAGGATAGGTCGAGCGTATCGGTGTATTGCATGTCCAGAAATCATAATTAAAACGCACTCCCGGCACCATCGTTTCAATTTTCTGCCAAGTATGTTGAATCATCTTACGCGTTTCTTCGGGCATAGGCTCTGTTGTATCTGGCGCAAGACCGCCCAAAACGTGGATAATCTGCACTTGTTCAGGAAGTACCCGCTGTAATTCAGACCAGCACCGTGTAAATGCATAGCACCAGCTACACATAGGATCAAGGATATAATATAGACGGGGCAAGGCACGCACAGTGGAATCTGACACCGACATCAAAAATGCAACGAATCAATATGGATTAACAGCCAGAATGCTCAGCAATATATGACTTAATACCTTCTGTATTTGCATCCTTGACGATAAAACGTTGCAGTAAATCTTCCAAATCTTCCAAGCCTGCAGGTCGCGGCGGTTCAAAACCAACAGCTTCCTGTATACTTTCTGAAAATTTCGCAGGTTGAGCCGTTTCCATACAAATTAACGGAACATCCGACTCTCGCAATGCTTGGCCTACTTTAACCCCATCCGCAGTGTGCGTATCAATCAGTACACTGTATTTATTGTATATATGCCGGATAGTTTCAATACGCGATGCATGATTACTGTTACCGGAGATAAAACCAAAGCTTTTTATCCTGTCAAATAACGTTGTATTTGACAAATCAAATGCCCTCCCCTTATCAATTTCCGACCATAGTTCAGTAACTTTCCCGGCATCTCTACCAGTTAAGTCAAAAATAAATCGCTCGAAATTCGATGCCTTGGAAATATCCATTGACGGGCTACTCGTGTGCATTGTTTCTGAGGTAGTTCGTGGACGATAGACACCCGATCTAAAAAACTCATCAAGTACATCATTTTCGTTGGTTGCGAGAATCAACTGTTTGATCGGTAATCCCATCATACGTGCAACGTGACCCGCACAGATATTGCCAAAATTTCCAGACGGTACTGCAAACGACACTTGTTCGTCATTTGATTGGGTTGCGGCAAAATAACCTTTGAAATAATAAACAATCTGCGCCATGACACGTGCCCAATTTATTGAGTTTACCGTGCCAATACGATGCCGCTTTTTAAAAATGTGATCGTTACTGACTGCTTTGACAATATCCTGACAATCATCAAAAACACCACGTATCGCAATATTAAAAATATTTTCATCCTGTAGTGAAAACATTTGTGCCGTTTGGAAGCGGCTCATTTTTTTATGTGGTGATAACATGAACACCCGTATACCATGCTTTCCACGCATTGCATATTCAGCACTCGATCCGGTATCTCCAGATGTTGCGCCAAGGATATTGAGTGTCTCACCCGTTTTACTTAATACATATTCAAATAGATTACCTAACAATTGCATGGCAATATCTTTGAAAGCAAGCGTCGGTCCATTTGATAAAGCAAGAATATGGAAATCGGGCTTTAATGTTCTGAGTGGCGTAATGTCACTGCTACCAAAATTATCTGCAGTATAAGTACGATCAATAATCGCACGTAAATCTTCTGATGGAATATCGTCGACAAACCGTGACAAAATTTCAAATGCAAGCGATGGGTAATCCAAATTACGCCAGCTTCCCAGCTCGTCTCCAGTAATTTTTGGATAGGTCTCAGGAATCGCAAGCCCACCATCAGGTGATAATCCGCTTAACAAAATTTCAGAAAATGGTTTCGGTGGCATACCGCCACGTGTAGAGATATAACGCATAGTGGATTGATTTATATGATTCAGAAACTATACTTCGATTTCATGACTTTATGGCGTATCAGTCATTCAATTCTTCGATACGAATCCGTGTTACCTGACCCGTTACAACCGGCAGCGCCTCTATTTTCTGAATTGCTGTATTAATGTTCTTCTCGAGGGTTTTATGTGTCAACATAATGATATGGACTAAATCACCCTCGTCTGCATTTTCTTTCTGAATAACCGCACTGATAGATATACTGCAATCAGCCAATAAACGCGTTATTTCAGCTAACACACCGGGCTTGTCGACAACCTGTAAACGTAAGTAGGACGCCGTCTCAACCGCTTCTATAGACAAGACCGGTGTATCCGATAACAAATCCGGTTGGAAGGAAAGTGTTGGCACGCGGTGCATTGGGTCAGCTGTTTGCATACGTGTCACATCAACCAGATCAGCAATTACCGAACTCGCTGTCGGCTCAGATCCTGCCCCGGCACCATAATAGAGTGTTGCACCGACTGCATCACCTTTGACAACAACGGCATTCATCACACCTTCAACATTTGCGATCAGCCGACGGGCGGGTATCAGTGCGGGATGCACCCGCAACTCTATACCCTGTTCTGCGCGCCGGGTAATACCCAGTAATTTTATACGATAACCCAGTTCTTCCGCATAATTAATGTCTTCCTGGGTTAACTGGGTAATGCCTTCGATATAGGCTTTATCAAACTGCACCGGGATACCGAATGCAATGGCAGACATTATGGTAATCTTGTGTGCAGCATCCACTCCTTCTATATCATAAGTCGGATCAGCTTCTGCGTATCCCAGTTTCTGAGCCTGTTCTAAAACCGGCGCAAAAGGCAGCGATTTTTCACGCATTTCTGACAAAATAAAATTAGCCGTACCATTAATAATCCCGGCAATCCACTCGATTCGGTTAGCTGTCAGGCTCTCACGTAATGCTTTGATAATTGGAATACCGCCTGCCACAGCCGCTTCAAACGCAACGATTACCCCTTTCTCACGTGCAGCAGCAAAAATTTCTGTACCGTAATTAGCCAGCAATGCTTTATTAGCCGTAACTACATGTTTGCCTTGAGCAATCGCTGCTAGAATCAAATCTTTGGCAACGGTGGTTCCGCCAATCAATTCAACGATAATATCAATATCTGCATCGTTAATGACATCATGTGCGTTGTCGGTAACTGTCACGCCACCTTCAGCTATACTGCGCGCACGATCCAAATCCCGATCTGCAATCATGGTCACAACTACTCCTCGCCCGGCTCGACGAGCAATTTCTTCTTGATTACGTTTGAGTACAGTATAGGTGCCACCACCAACAGTGCCGACACCAAGTATGCCAACTTTAATAGGTTTCATCATTTCAGTATTTATATAATTCTATAGAGTTATCATTGCGTGATTTTGTTGAATTATGCACATAGGTCTGTACATTCATATTGCATATTTTTTGCGGTAACGGTGTAAGAAATGAGCCACGCGGCCAATAGCTTCTTTTAAGTCGTCAGGATTAGGCAGGAAAACGACACGAAAATGGTCGGGATTCATCCAGTTGAAACCGCTGCCCTGAACCAAAAGTACTTTTTCCTCTAACAACAAATCCAGCACAAACTGTTGGTCATTTTCAATTGGATAAATTTTAGGGTCGAGTTTGGGAAATAAATACATTGCGGCGCACGGTTTATAGCAACTAACACCTGGAATTTCTGTCAGCATTTCCCAGGCTACATCCCGCTGCCGCTTGAGACGACCGGTTGGCAGTGTCAAATCATAAATACTCTGGTAACCGCCTAATGCTGTCTGTATGCCAAATTGAGAAGGCACATTGGCACACAAGCGCATTGATGCCAACATATTGAGTCCGGCTATATAATCCTGCGCGTGATTTTTTTCGCCTGAAACAATTGCCCAACCAGATCTGAAACCTGCCGCACGATAATTTTTGGACAGCCCGTTAAATGTAATGAACAGCAAATCATCAGCCAGCGATGCAATGGATGTATGCGTTGCGCCATCGTACAAAATTTTATCGTATATCTCGTCCGAATAAATAATCAACTGATGCTCACGAGCTATCTCAATCAGCTCATACAAGACATCATTGCCATAAAGCGCGCCTGTAGGATTATTCGGGTTTATGATGACAATCGCGCGGGTTCGAGACCCTATTTTAGAGCGAATATCATCCATGTCAGGCACCCATCCAGAGGCTTCGTCACAGATATAATGTTTTGCCACACCGCCGGATAACGCAACAGCCGCGGTCCATAGCGGATAATCAGGCATTGGAATAAGCACTTCATCATCGTTATCTAGTAACGCCTGCATCGCTAAAACGACTAATTCCGACACGCCGTTACCAATAAAAATATCATCCATCTGCACGTTAGGAATTTGTTTTTCCTGTGTGTAATGCATGATAGCCTTACGTGCTGCAAACAATCCTTTCGAATCACAATATCCGGAAGCTTCGGACAAATTATGAATTACGTCCTGGAGAATTTCTTCGGGCACTTCAAAACCAAATGAAGCAGGATTGCCGATATTCAGTTTGATAATATGATGGCCGTCTTCTTCCATTCGTCTGGCACGCTCAAGTACCGGACCGCGGATATCGTAACAGACGTTGGCCAATTTACTCGATTTTTTGATAGGTCGCATATTCGCCATTTTTGTCGGCTAACGTTTCAATATTCTTATTCTTACTGTTTTCAAAATTAAAAACTGCTTAATTATATACGTATTCAATGCGGGACAAAATTGTTAATACATCACATCTCACGGCGACCAAGCCTTTTGTAAATATAATGCTACTCTTGTAGCTATCTCTGTTTTTTTAAAATACGCTGCACAATATCTGTTGTTGAAATCCCTGGGGTATAGCTTAATTCCTGAACCATTTCTCGAGGCAGTAATGCGCATTGCTGATATTTACCCGCACGCTCTTCTTCATCGGCACAGGCAAACGTATAAATATCAAATCCGTTTGAATGCATAAACTCCAGTGTGGCATTTACCGGACTTTCTGTAATTACGGTATCGGCATATTGGCATGCCGTAACCGCTGCAACACGTTCTGCTTGTGTCATAACAGGCAGTTTTCCCTTGTTATCCAAAACACGTTGATCGGATACGACACATACAGTCAGATGGGTACCCAGAGCGCGTGCATCTCGTAAAAAATTAATATGACCGATATGGAATAAGTCTGCAACCATTCGTGTAAAAATACGTTTTGGCTTCCTGTTATGCGGCCATTGCGGTATTGACTGACCAGTGCGCACCATAGCCCGTTCCAGCCATTGTCGACTCCTCAACGCGTGTAGATCATCCGGATCTTTTAAACCAATTTGATACGAATAGCTCCATGCCTTAACCAAATCTCCAAGTAACCAGCGTTTGACCAAACGGTGATAGGCGTAACACCTTACCAGTAATGTAAATTTTTCAAGATTGAGTGCAGAAACAACAGTATCCCACAATGGGTTTGGCGTGCGCCAATCTCCATAAAACGCCGTGAGTATTGTTTCGGGTCGCTTGGGATACCAGACAGCTCCTCCGGACATTTCCCGTTGTATAAGTTCGAAATTTGAAAATACCGACACACGCTGATATTCAGAAGGATAATCCGGCAGCGCGAAACCGCCCTTGATTACGTTATTATCACAGTGCTTCAAACCACAAACATCCAAAGTTATACCGGATTCGCCGTGCACGTAATCACGGTAATTCTGGTATGTTATTGGTGTTGCAACCGGGTGCCAACCATTTTTTTCGAGCATCGTACAACAGGCATCGAATGATGTCATCCATACAGCAATGTCGATATCTTTATCACAATCCAGCAGCTTTCCTTCACGCTCCAGTCCTAATAATGTTCCTGCATATGGGAATGCAGGAATATTCTGCTGAGCAAGTACGGTGCAAGTCGACCAAAGCAGTTGTTCAGCTTTCCCCGAAATAAATACATCGTTGCCTGCTGCAGCACTGTGTTTTTCTCGCCGCACAGGCATTTTTTCATAACGCGCCAACTCAATAAGATGAGCTATCGCGCGGATAAAATAATCCTGCGAACGGTTCAGATCCAGCATATAAAAGTAGGTTGTACCCAGTAAATGGGCCCAATGCGCTTTTTGTCCATCATTCTGAACATGCTCATAAAGCCGTTTCGCATAATCCGGCACTTCCGTCAGTCGGTTGGTACGTATTGCCCATGAACACCACAATCGCGCCACATCCGAGTGCAGTGCATATTTTTTTTTCAAACAATTAAGCAGCTGACCTGCCTCATTTAAACAACCGGCGGCTATATGATTCTTAGCCTGCTTAAGCGCATTAATTTCATCTATTTTCATCACATCATCATTAAGCTTGAATTTTATCCTGAGTTTGATACTATTGAGAATTAATATCATTATTATTAGCATTATTATAAATTGATTTTATAATAATAAAAACTGTAACCCTACTCACTTTCAGGAGGTACAACATTATGACAGTTGAAGTAATCAATCGCCCGAACATCGGTTCTTCGGGGTTAATTGAAATTATTGATGGTATAGAGTTTGAAGGATTCGGTTCGGGTGGCTTCGGCGAAGATGATTTCCTCCATATTGGAGACGAGCTCGACAATGAAATCCAGGCCGGTTTTGGAAATGATGAACTCGAAGGTAATGATGGTAATGATGTGCTTAAGGGCGGCGACGGGAACGATACCGTTGATGGCGATGCCGGCAACGATGATCTCGATGGCCAAGGTGGCACAGACAAACTATTTGGTGGACCGGGCGACGATATTTTACGTGCCGGTGACGGTCATGATCAATTATTCGGAGGAACCGGAAACGACACCTTCGGCTTTTACAATCTAGGGTTCTTTCGCGTACATGATTTTAACCCGGGAGAAGACCGACTGTTCTTTGATACAGCGCAAGTCGGTGTTGACAGCCTTGAAAAGTTGGTGCCGTTTGTCACTGACATTGATCAACGCAGTGATGGCGTAACTATCGAATTCGGCAGCAATCTTTCAATTGATCTTGTCGGTATCCAATTAAGTGATCTTTCGCCAGATATGATTGTTTTCCAGCTGTAATCCTGTTCTCCGTAATCAGAAAATACAAACGGCTCGTCTAATCATCTACTTCGGGCCGTTTGACAACGCCTAGACGCTAGCATTATCTACAGCGCATTGCTCAATTGAGATTGGCACAAGCCCGCTATCGCTGGACTGAAAAATACCGGCTTCTGTAACCACGTATTGCATCACAATATCATGCGGCTGAGGATAAACGGTTTCAAGCCGCTGCAATTCAAACGCTACACCGATCGTATGTGGCCTGTGTGCGTAACTGGCAAGTGTACGATCATAATAACCACTACCGTACCCCAGACGGTATCCCTTCATATCAAAACCAACCATCGGAACAATCAATACATCAGGTTCGATATACGGCGTATCATCGGGCACCGGAATAGTATAAGCCCCTTTTCTCATCGGCGCACCGGGCCACCACTCACGAAAACACAATGGTTTATGCTTATCGATCACTTCGGGCATGGCCAAAATCGCACCGGTCTTGCTAAAAGGCAGGACCGCCTCTCTCGGGTCATATTCATTGCGAAACGGCCAATACAACCCGATCTTCATACGATGCAAATTAGGAAAACCCTGTTGCAATAGTGCAGCAATGGCTGCGCCCCATTGCTGATGGAGCGCATCAGGTACAGCCATTCTGACTGTGACAATTCGTTCACGCGCTTGCCGTCTCCATTTTTGCCAATCGTTCATAAATTCGTCAATTATCAAGTACGCTCAAGGATTAACCCATCAAATGCGACTGAATCAATTTTTTGACGGGTACGGGAATGGCCATCCGTAGCGCTTCCTCTGGATGAACCCAGACCATATCCATTGACACAACTGTATTGTTGACACGCACATCCTGAAGACAGGGATAGATAGACAATTTAAAATGTGTAAATGTATGCCGTAACTGCGGTAATTTCAACGGTTGCATCCAGCTAAAAATTGTATTCTTTCGGCTCTCTATTTCATGTTCTGGAAAGCACCACAAACCGCCCCACACGCCTTTCTCAGGCCTTTTTTTCAACAGGATTTTGTTGTCGTTACGATAAATCATAAAGATGGTTTCTTTTTCAGGCAGCGGTTTTGATGGTTTAGGTATCGGTAATTGTGACACCCTACCTTCACCATATGCAATACAGCGTTGTTGCAATGGGCATTGTTGGCATAGTGGTTTACGACGCAGACAAACGATAGAACCCAAATCCATTAATGCCTGCGTATAGGTTCTGATGTCATCAGCGGATTCAGAATCAGGCAGAGAATTTTCAGCTAAGCGCCAGAGTTGCTTTAACGTTCTGGTTTCACCGGGATATTGCCGAATGCCAAAATAACGTGCAAAAACACGCTTTACGTTACCATCGAGGATAGCCTCCCGCTGCCCATAAGCGAAGACCATGATTGCAGCTGCAGTAGAACGGCCAATACCCGGTAATTGTTGCAGCAATTCTCGGGTTTGCGGAAAGCTGCCGTCGAATTCGTGCAAGATAACATTTGCCGCCCGGTGCAAATTCCGCGCACGCGAGTAATAACCCAATCCACTCCAACAGGACAGCACATCGTCAACGGAAGCCTGTGCCAGCGTTTCAATATCAGTAAATTGTAAAATAAAACGCTGATAATACGGAATAGCGGTGGCCACCTGTGTTTGCTGCAACATGATTTCGGACAACCATACGGCGTATGGATCCCGACAATTCTGCCAGGGTAAATCGTGGCGGCCATATTTTTTCTGCCACGGTATTAATTGATTAGCGAGCGCTGCCATTTTATTGGATGGAATGCTTCAATTTCGGGTCTTCTACTTCCACTCCAGGAGCAAATATCATGCGTATATTTGAGAGTTGCGCAGTGTCGACGGTTAACGTTCCAATCTGGATGATGCCTTTCAAATAGTTTGTTTTCAGAAATGAAAAATCCTGCTCGGTTAATGAATTTTCCGATAATTCAGCTTGCCGTGCAGTTTCCATTTGTTCTGGCTTTAATGTCGATTCCGCCAGCCATTCGTTTAGATCGATCTGTGTCAACCGAACATCAAAACTTACTCCGGGTTCGGCAGACATATCCGCCAGGGCGGCAATTGTTAGGGTACTGTCGGCTAAGGTGCCGTGTAATTTTGTTTGAATACAACATGGCAGTTCAATTTCGATATCACCCGCTAATCGACCGTGTATGGGTTTACGCAAATAATCCGGGTGAAACGATTCGGCATGTATTTCAAGATCAGAAAAACGCCACCGTTGACCAGCGGATTGCGCATTCATAATTGTGTCCAATTCAATTCGTGCTGTTTGCAGTTGAAATTCTGACATTAATGTCACCCGCATATGTGCTTGAAATTCTACTTTACTCGATGACTCAATATCCATCACCCGGTCGATGATAAGATTCACATTTAAATCCTGATCAGCAGCGCTATTTTGTATAGATAAGACGACGGGGCCGCCAATAGGTATCGTTTCATTAAGCTTGAATTCACGAGCTTCAAATTGCAGCACTAAATCCATCTGCTGGCGTTGGTCTTTGCGCATTAGTTGAAGCGATGTCTGCAATACGGCCCGCTCAATCGATGCTCTGGTTATCTGCTCCAGTCCTAGATGGATATCATCAAACGTAGCATATTGCTGGGTCATTTCATCCTGAATCGACAATTGACCACGGATAATTTCTGCCTGCGCAATTTCAATTGCGGTGGGTGTCGTTTCATTTGGCTGGTTTAGCAAATCATCAATATTCAGCACACCATCTTTATCACGTACCAATTGCGCACTTACACCTGTAACAACTACTCGATCAATAGCTATGACCTGTTGATTCAGTAATGATCCTAAATCAGCCATCACGTAAATTGCTTCAATTGTAACAAACTGATGCTGCTCACGTTGATACTCACTCAATACCAAGTTATTTAGCTGAATTTCAATGTGTGGATATACATCAATCTGTATATCACCATTGATCGTTAATACACGTTGTGTATTGCGCTTTACCCATTGTTCTATAACCGGTTTTAATATATTAGGATTGAACACTATGACTGTCAGTGTTAGGCCGATGCACAAAAACACCAACCCCGTCAAACAAAACAATAGATATCGAAAATTGCGGTGCGTCATATCCGGTCAACAGTTTTCCGATGAGGATCGCTCAAAAAACAACCTCAGTAAATTTTGCCTGGGGTGTCAGCACTTGCATTTTGGCTAACGTAATCAAATCAACTTTTCTTGTTTCACCATTGCTGATGACTAGCCATTCATGCTTGTCTGTGGATTGTTCGATGTCTACAGCCCGACCCTCCACAACCTGCCCGTCCTTTAACACCAATTTGAGTTGATAACCATACATACATGCTACCTCGATATAGTCGTGCAGTTCACATGCAATCGTATTCTGCGCCATAGTGTTATCCCTTTAAACTTTGATAGTTAATACTATAGGCGATACACGATAAAATCAAAATGGATAGGTATCCATCGACTGGAGCCGGTGGTATCATTGCCGTGTTACCAATAACCCTATACAGGAGGAACTATGACACATCGCCCAATTATGATGTTGGCTGCACTCAGTTTGGTATTTAGCGGTTGTGCGAATATGTCCGATACACAACGTGGCACAGCCCAGGGTACGGCACTTGGTGCTGCAACAGGTGCAGCAATTGGCGCCATTGCAGGTGGTGGCAAAGGTGCCGCAATTGGTGCCGCCTCCGGTGCTGCGCTGGGTACACTGGGTGGATACATGTGGTCGAAAAAACTGGAGGAACAAAAGCGACAAATGGAGGCCGTTACCGCAGGCACTGGCGTTCAGGTTTCACAGACAGCTGATAATCGCCTTAAACTTGATATTCCCAGTGATATTACCTTTGATACCGGTCGCGCACAGCTTAAGCCGAACATGAAACCCATTCTCGATAGTTTTGCCGCCAGCTTGATGAACAATCCCGATGCGCGGGTCAGCGTTATCGGGCATACAGACAGCTCGGGGTCCGATGCGATTAACAACCCACTATCGATTAATCGCGCAGCCAGTACCCGGGACTATCTGGTGCAACGCGGAGTTCCTTATCATCGTATCCAAATTGACGGACGTGGTGAATATGAACCGATTGCATCGAACGACACACCGGCCGGTAGAGCAATGAACAGACGTGTGGAAATTTTCGTTTACGAAACCGCACCGCAGCCTCAACCTCAAGGCGACCCCTACAATCAACCTTATTAAGGTCACATTGAATTAATCAATAGCAGGTTCTGGATACTCAATGTTTTAATGCAAGCTATCTGACATCAGATTGCTCAGTCAAACTTGTAATCCAAACCTGCTTCAGCAATTTCCGCGGCGCGCAGAATTGCTTTGGCCTTGTTTTGGGTTTCAATCCACTCATTTTGCGGCACAGAATCGGCAACAATTCCGGCGCCTGCCTGAACATGCAGTTTTCCGTCTTTAACGACACCAGTCCGTATAGCAATAGCCAAATCCATATCGCCATTAAAACTAAGATAACCAACTGCGCCGGCATAAATACCGCGTTTGGAAATCTCGAGTTCATCAATAATTTCCATGGCGCGCACTTTAGGCGCACCGCTGACTGTTCCAGCTGGGAAGGTTGCCCGTAATACATCCATGGCGTTCAACCCCTGTTTTAGCCTACCCTCCACGTTGGAAACGATATGCATAACATGGGAATAGTGCTCAATCTGCATATTTTCTGTAACAGCAACAGTCCCGACTTTCACCACCCGTCCGATGTCATTGCGGCCCAAATCCATAAGCATGACATGCTCGGCTCTTTCTTTAGGATCGGCCAATAGATCGGCAGCCAGATCGCCATCCTCCTGCGGCGTTTTCCCACGCGGGCGCGTTCCGGCAATTGGTCGCACTGTTACGACATCATCCTCCAAACGGACTAATATTTCCGGCGACGCACCGATAACATGAAAATCATCAAAATGATAATAGAACATGTAAGGTGACGGGTTCAAACTACGCAAGGCACGATACAGGGCAAGCGTTGATGCCTGATAAGGCTTGCTGGTACGCTGGGATAACACAACCTGCATGATGTCGCCATCGTAGATATATTGTTTAGCTTGTTCGACAGCCGCTATAAAATCGCACTCATTGAACTCTGAGACGGGTAACCCCTGACTCACAGCCTGTTCAGTCGGTATTGTCACCGGTTGACGTAGCTGGGCCAACAAGCTTTCCAGCCGTTTTTTACCGGTGCGGTATGCGTTATCTGTAGCCGGATCGACATAAGTAACCAAATAAAGCTTACCAGCCAAGTTATCCACAACGGCGAGTTCTTCCGAAAGCAGCAATAGAATATCTGGCGTATTTAATACGTCGGGGCGGGCCTGGCCGGCTAATTTGTGCTCGATGTATCTGACCGTATCATACGCAAAATACCCGACCAGGCCACCACAAAACCGCGGCAAACCTTTATAGGGCGCTGCTTTAAACTGCGTCATATATTCGTTAATGTACGCCAGCACATCAGTGACTTCCACTTCCTCGATCTGGTTACTGTTAATAACCCGAACATGATTACCTCGTGCCTCAATACGCGTTTTGGCCGATAGTCCTACAAAAGAATAACGGCCAAAACGCTCACCACCCTGCACAGATTCGAGTAAGTACGAGTAAGGCGTATTCGCCAACTTCAGGTAGACTGAAAGCGGCGTATCCAAATCAGCAAATGTTTCCAATACGACAGGAATACGGTTATAGCCCTGCCCGGCAAGCACACAAAATTCACTTTCGGTCATTTACCGTTCCCGTAGAGCATATATTATTACTTTCTGTATTATGAGAATTCCGAAAAAACAACACGGTTCAGAGTATTAGGGGATATCACCATGGGTTGTGCGCATTTCTTCCAACACCTATGAAGACGAAGTTTTAACGATAAGCTGAGTCGCCTCGATTAACGATGGTACGATTGCGTCACAATCCAAGTCATGCACATCGCGCCCTTCGTTATACCCATAAGGTACGCAAAAAATGCGGCAACCGGCTGCGCGCGCGGCAATAACATCGTTAAGTGAATCGCCAAACAATACAGCCTGATACGGCTGCACGTTGAATTGATTGCAAATATGCATCAACGGCAGTGGGTCTGGTTTACGCCTCGGTAAACTGTCACCGGATAACACCATTTCAAAATCATCGTAAAATCCGGTAGAACGCAATAGCGGCACAGTAAAGCGCTCCGATTTGTTAGTAACACAGGCCAAATGAAATCCCGCTTGTAGCAGCCGATCAATACCGTCCCTAACTCCTGGATAGGGCTTTGTATGAACGTGAATATTGTCGGCATAATGCTTCCTATAAATCGGCACGGCCGCTTCAAGCAATTGTGGCTCAGGCTCACCCTCCAGATCACCGGTTAAGGTGCGTTTGATAAGCCGCTGCAACCCTTTACCAATATAGGTTTTAATGGTATCCACTGGTTGCTCCGGCTTACCTAATTCACGCAGCATCAGATTAGCGGCAAACGCTAAATCCTCTGCTGTGTCGAGCAAGGTACCATCCAAATCAATCATAACTACTTTGATGGATAAGGGAAAACTCAACTTCTCAACCGATGTGTCTGCGTAAGAAAAGTGTTGTTTATTCATGTTCAGTGATAGCAATCGAGCGCTATCTTTTGTTATTGACTGGGATTGAAATATTCGGTTTATACCTTGGCGAGTTCTGCCCGTAACGCAGATACAACGGTGTCATATCGGTGCGCATCGCTATCTTCTCCGGCATGAAAAATTGCTGAACCGGCAACGAATGTATCAGCACCCGCACGGGCGATTTCAGCAATATTATCTACTTTGACCCCGCCGTCGATTTCCAGCATGATTGATTTGCCGCATTCATCGATACGCTTGCGAACGGCTTTAAGTTTGTTTAGCGCCTCAGGAATAAATTTTTGTCCGCCAAATCCCGGATTAACCGACATAATCAATACCAAATCCAACTTATCCAAAACGTGATCAAGATAATGCAACGGAGTAGCCGGATTAAATACTAACCCAGCAAGACAACCCTGATCTTTAATCAGACCGATGGTACGATCGATATGGGCAGAAGCCTCCGGATGAAACGATATGATATTGGCACCAGCTTTGGCAAAGTCCGGTACAATTCGATCCACCGGTTCAACCATTAGATGTACATCAATCATCGCATCAGTCAGTGGTCTGATTGCCTCACAAACCAGTGGACCAATGGTCAGGTTGGGCACATAATGATTATCCATAACATCAAAATGAATAATATCGGCCCCGGAATCAATTACATCGGTAATTTCTTGTCCAAGTTTGGCAAAGTTAGCTGATAAAATGCTAGGTGCAATACGGTACATTGAGTAAACCTCTCGAAAATCAAATGCGCTATTTTAACCGCAAATAGTAAAAGCGCGTTAACAAGAAGCAAAATGATTTAAAAATCCCCCAATTTTGAACTTGAAACTATCTAAAAAATAGTGTGCAATTAGTGCCATGTCAGAAGAAAAAAAATATGAAATTAATGTCAGTGTGCGAACTACTTATTTACCGGACCAATCGGATGACTCTTCCGATCAACATGTTTTTGCCTACACCATTACGATTGCTAATACCGGTACGGTTGCTTCGCAGTTGATCAGCCGCCACTGGATTATTACCAATGGAGACGGCTCTGTACAAGAAGTCCGTGGATTGGGTGTCGTAGGCGAGCAACCGCTACTTAAACCGGGAGACACGTTCGAATATACCAGCGGCACTGTGATTACATCTTCAGCCGGATCAATGAAAGGCAGCTATCAAATGGCTGCGGAAGACGGCATCCATTTCGACGTAAACATCCCGGAATTTGTTTTGACGGTACCGCGGATTTTACATTAACAAATTGATAGGTCGTTAATCAATTGATTTTGTATTGAATAATGTTTGAAGCGTGTCTGCACCCAACATTGCTTGACGTTCCCGGCATGTCTGAGTGAAGCGTATAGGAAGTAAAATTTAGCGTCGATGCAACGTTTTTTTTGCATCTGTTGAACCTGACTTCACTCTTTTTTCAGCTTTGGGAGCAATGCCGATGCCAGCCTCGCTGTCCAGCAATTTTGATAACGCTTCGGCACTGATAGGTCTACTATACAAGTATCCTTGAACAGTTTCACAGCCCAGTTTTCTTAAAATGGTGAGTTGTTCCAACGTTTCAACACCTTCTGCAATAATACCATATCCCAGTTTGTGCCCCATTTCAATCATGGAACTGACCAGCATCATACTTTTCTCATCGACAAGCATATCATCAATAAAATATTTGTCGATTTTAAGATAATCCACTTTAAGATGTTTTAGTGAAGCGAAGGATGAATATCCTGTTCCAAAATCATCGATTGCCAGCAAAACACCGAGTTCCTTCAATGCCATAAAAATCGATAGATTCCGTGGGTCGGTTTGCACAATGCCTTCTGTTACTTCCAACTCCAATTCGGACGGTACGATTTCAGTTTCATCGATAATCTGTCCAATTAAGGAAACAAATGCCTCATCAAGAAAAAGTTTTGGAGAAATATTGACCGCAATACGCAGCACCTCAACACTTGTTTTTCTCCAGCCGGCTAACTGTTTACATGCGGTTCTCAGTACCCACTCGGTCAACGGCTGTATCATGCCAATCCTTTCAGCTGTTGCAATAAAATCAATGGGTGGAATCTGGCCGAGTTGCGGATGGTGCCATCGCGACAACACTTCTATGCCGCAGACGGCACCCGTATTGATATTTATTTGAGGCTGAAAAACCAGTGATAACTGCTCTCGCTCAATGGCTACTCTCAGACTTTGCTCGACTTGAAAACGATATTCCGCTTTATGAATCAACTCTGCTCTATAAAACGCATATTGATTTTTTCCATTTTCCTTTGCGGTATATAATGAAGCATCACCGGCTTTCAGCAATGCTGACAAATCTTCGCCATCTTCGGGATAGTAAGCAATCCCGATACTGCAAGAAGGCGTCAGTTTTCTGGAATAAATTTCAATGGGCTGTGATATTGCATCAAGACATCGTTTTGCAACATTGGCTGCATAATCGTCCTCCGCCGCTTCAAGAAGAATACAAAACTCATCGCCACCTAAACGTGCTACAAAATCAATTTCACGACAAATATTTACTAAGCGGTCTGCAATGGTTTTAAGTAACAAATCACCCGCTTCGTGGCCCAGGCTGTCATTAACACCTTTGAAATCGTCCAAATCAACATATAATAGTCCAAAACGACGGTTGTGCCGGACTGCTGCTTTGGTTATTTCTTCAAGATGCTGAATTAAAGCAGCACGACTGGCAAGCCCGGTAAGCTCATCGGTATAAGCCAGCATTTGAATGCGCTTCTGTGTCTGATCTCGCTCCATGACGATTCCCGCAAGTCTGGCCGCCGAAATCAAATCATTTAATTCTTCTTCGTTAGGCAGCGCCGGATAATCATAATACATCCCGAATGCACCCAAAACTTTTCCCTGTGAATTGATAATGGGTTCCGACCAACAACAACGCATACCATGCGGCAACGCATGGTGTTTGATTTTTTCCCACTTGGGATCTGTTTCAATATTTTCTACCAGTACACGTTTCCCGGTAAAAGTAGATGTGCCGCATGAACCCACATTGGGCCCGTTTTCCAAACCATGCACTGCATCGCAGTATGCCTTAGGCAAGCTTGGCGCGCCGCCATGCAAAAGCTTGTTATTTTCCAGCTCAAGCATTGAGCAGCGCATGCCCGGATGACGGGATTCATACATCAAGGCAATCGCATCATAGATATCTGCAGCAGGGTATCCCCTGGCAATCATCTTTAGAATCTCGGCGTGTTTCTCATTAAGCGCTTCGGCTTTTTTGCGCTCCGTAATGTCGACATGCGTACCAACAAGCCGAATCGGTTTACCATCGGACTCGCGATTAACGCAAAACCCGCGAGAGAGTACAAATACCTCATGCCCAATTTTATGGTGCATACGCATTTCGACTTCAAATGAGTCTGTGCGCCCGGCTAGATAGTCTTGCACTTTTGCCAAAACTGCATCTTTATCATCGGCGTGAACCAAATCTTCCCATGTGCCTAGAACATGATCAAGCTCATGCTCTTTATAACCCAGCATACTCTTCCACCTCGGTGAGTAATACACTTCACCGGTTTCGAGATTCCAGTCCCAGAGCCCGTCATTAGCACCTTGTATCGCTAAAGAGAACCGTTCAGCATTGATGGATAGTTCTTTTGTCCGCCTCTCGGTTATCAATTTAACTGCAGCCAGCTCAGAGCGTAACTGTTGAACCTCCTCAAGCAACTGAGATTTGGTCTTACCATTACCCATAATTATCCTAGTGACAGGTTAATTGCAGAGTAGTCGTCGAAAGCAAACTAATTTTGAATTTTTTCCGTTACATCTTAAAATTCAAATAATACATATTGATTTTCAGAAAGCAGGACTGTTTTTCGACCTTCCTTCCTCTAATATTAAGCAAATTTTTTATTGTGACT
Organism: Gammaproteobacteria bacterium; assembly: GCA_030431985.1. Taxonomy (GTDB): domain Bacteria; phylum Pseudomonadota; class Gammaproteobacteria; order Burkholderiales; family Nitrosomonadaceae; genus Nitrosomonas. Next base: position 68,627 of record JAUIIB010000002.1, on the reverse strand, counting down.
ATTGTGGCATAAAATCTTTGAGTATGAATTATCTTTTTAAAACCCAATGTTGCAATTCTACACCAAACCGGCAAATTCGATCTTTAACACATAACTCTTTTTAGAAAATCAAGTAGGCATTTTATAATATCGATTATGACAGAAGCTATACTCGTAATAACTCACTTCCCCGAATACAACAAGGCACAGACACTGGCCGAATCGCTAGTCGAAAAACAACTGGCTGCTTGTATTAATATTTTTGGGCCATGCACTTCCATCTACCGTTGGCAGGACAACGTTGAAACCGATTCAGAAATTCCCGTTTTCATTAAAACTCATTCTAAGCATTTTCAGCAAGTAGAAGCACTCATCAATAGCATACATCCTTATGAACTACCTGAAGTCATCACTGTCCCTATAATCGGTGGCTCGGATACTTATTTACAGTGGATTTTTAAAGCAACAACCTAAAAGATACTCATCGTGCATAGATATTTACTCTCAATCTTTTTTTTACTGTTCTTCCTGACGTGTTCCTACGCTAGCGCACAGGAAAGTAGCACCTCAAGTTTATTCTCAAAGCTACAGTCACTGGGAATCAATCTGGGACAAAACAATCAACAAGAGCTATTACCACCGGATGAGGCGTTCAAAGTGTCGCTGGAAATACGCGATGCCAAAACGTTAATTGCCACACTAACCCCGGCTAAAGATTATTATCTTTACCGGGATAAAATAGTCTTTGAATCTCAATCGCCCGATATCCTGATTGAAAAAGTTGTACTTCCTTCTGGCCAAATGAAAGAGGACCTAACTTTTGGTCATGTTGAAGTCTTTTATGAACCCATTCAGGCAATTGTTTCTTTAGAGCGTGATGCAGCGTCTACCGAACAAATGTTCTCGTTCAACGCAGCTTATCAAGGCTGTAATGAACCAATTGGCGTGTGTTACGCACCGATAAATAAAGACCTTGATTTAATGTTACCCGCCATGAAAATGGTTGATACCATTGCTGGTACCATTTCTGCACCGGCAAATGCCGCACCCCAGGACTCTGCCGAAAAACTGTTTCAATTACCAGAGCAACCATCCTCCCGATTACCGGTTGTTGAAACAGAAGCTTACAAAATTGACCGTATGTTTGAAACTGGCAACTACTGGCTGATATTAAGTGGGTTCTTTGGCATTGGCTTATTACTTGCCTTCACACCGTGCGTTTTTCCCATGTTTCCAATTTTATCGAGCATCATCGCTCAAAAGGGGAAGCATTTAACTAAGCGCAGCGGCTTTACTCTGGCGTTGGCCTATGTATTAGGTATGGCAATTACTTATGCCGCTGCTGGCATAATTGCCGGCCTATCCGGCAGCATGTTATCGGCGGCACTGCAGAATGCCTGGGTACTGGGTTCTTTCGCCCTCGTTTTTGTTTTGCTGTCGTTCTCCATGTTTGGTTTTTATGAACTGCAACTACCCGGCGGTTTACAAAGTAAGTTGTCTGAAGAAGCCAGTCAATTGAAGGGTGGATATTTAACCAGTGTTTTCGGAATGGGTGCATTGTCGGCTTTGATTGTAGGCCCTTGTGTTGCAGCACCGCTGGCCGGTGCATTGTTATATATCAGTCAAACTCGGGATATCGTTCTGGGAGGCTCAGCGCTTTTCGTAATGGCACTTGGCATGGGCGTACCGTTATTATTACTGGGAACTTCTGCAGGCACGCTACTTCCGAAAACGGGATCGTGGATGGAATCAATCAAGCGGTTTTTTGGTGTGCTGCTACTTGCCGTGGCGATTTGGTTGATTTCTCCGGTTATTAACGAAGTGGTGCATATGCTGCTTTGGGCCATATTGCTGATTATTTCCGCGATTTATTTACATGCCATCGATCCTCTGCCGCCTCGTGCTTCCGGATTAAGAAAATTTCTCAAAGGTATCGGTGTTATTGCACTGCTAATTGGCGTTGCTTTATTAATCGGCGTATTGTCAGGAAACCGTGATGTATTGCAACCGTTATCTCAATTCAGTATTAACAACGCAACCATCCGCACAGACCAGCAGATATCGAATATCGCTCCAAACGGGCATATTCCTTTCCAACGTGTGAGTACCGTCGCAGAACTGGATGAACATATTCGTCTGGCTAATGCCAATAATCAATATGTGATGGTCGATTTTTATGCTGACTGGTGTGTCTCCTGTAAAGAAATGGAGCGCTTCACTTTATCAGACAATCAGGTAAAAGCTAAACTACAGAACGTAGTATTACTGCAAGTTGACGTTACCCATGGTACTGAAGATGATGCGGCGTTATTAAAACGCTTTAACCTTTTCGGTCCTCCAGGCATTTTATTTATTGATCGTCATGGCAACGAAGTCCCAGATATCCGTATTATCGGGTTTCTCAATAAAACCGACTTTTTAACCGTACTGAACGCCGTACTGATTTAGTCAACCGTCTTAATAATATCTAAAATCTTCATAAAAAAACCGGTTTAATCGCCGCTCAAATATTTCAAGGAATGTATCAATGCCAAAACTGAGTCAAATTATCCTATTTTGTGCTGCGGCCATCGTTGCCTTGTCAGCAGGAGTCTGGTTGCGTGCACATTTTATGGACGGCCCTCAACAACCGTTGCCAGAAAACATAAGCAAGCAAGGTGCCGAAGCTATTTTAGCTGCAAACTTACCCGATCTTCAGGGCGTTTCTCAGGCGGTTTCGCAGTGGAAAGGCAATGTTATTGTAGCCAACTTCTGGGCGACATGGTGTACACCCTGCCGCGAAGAAATACCTGAATTTATTGCATTGCAACAGCAATACAGGGATCAGGGCTTAATGATTGTCGGTATAGCAATTGATCAGGAAGAGAAAGTTATTCCCTACAGTAAGGAATTTGGCATTAATTACCCCGTATTAATCGGCGGCCTCAAAGCAATGTCTTTTGCTGAAGCAGCGGGTAATCAAATGTCTGTCTTGCCTTATACGGTTGTTTTTGACAAGCAGGGTAATATTACTGATACTTTTTTAGGCCGTGTACATAAAAAAACACTGGAGAAATCAATTTTACCCTTATTGCAATCTGAACAAACTGCAACCCAGCAAACGCAACGTCTTAATCTTTAAAATTCATTAAATATGTTACAACTGGCAGCAGATATCGTTTTAATTGCACATCTGCTCTTTGTATTGTTCATTGTAGGCAGCCTACCGGTTATTTGGGTCGGTGCTTATCTCAAGCAATCCTTTGTCAGAAATCCCTGGTTCCGTTACCTGCATCTGGCAGCAATTCTCTTTGTTGTCGCAGAGTCTTTACTTGGTATAGTTTGCCCGCTCACCACTTTGGAAAACACCTTGCGTCAGGTAGAAACGAACAGCAGTTTTATCCAGTACTGGGTCCATAAAATTTTATTTTATCGTTTTCCAGAATACGTATTCACGCTTATTTATATTGCTTTCGCAAGTCTCGTTGTGGTCACATTTATATGGGTGCCACCTAAACATCGTTTTGGTTGATGCAAGGTTACCGCAAGCTGAACGATCGAAAAAACTCAATATTTACGCTCTTTCGGCACAAGAGAAACGTAATCAAGCCAGTCGGGCTTTCGTAGCTTGCGATGTAAACGACGTAATCGGCCGCCCAAAAAGATTTCGTCCAATTTAGGCTTCATTTCGTCTAATTGATAGCGACAGATGATTTTCTTCAAAATACGATAGAGCTCCCAATCCTGCTTTTCCTCTGCTAATATTAAATTATCTGCGACAAAGGTCAGTCCACTTTCGTCCCTGATACGCAACTTCTGCAATGCTTCCAATGACAATTCAGGAAAAATATTGCTGCGTTCGTTCAACAGGCGCAACGTTACTAACGTTCGTAAGCACTTCGAACAACGACCGCAGTTCTCTATCGGGTAACGCCAACAGACATGCAAATTTGCCAATGCTGCAGGATGTTTGACAATTTCCTGCATCTTTTCACTCCTGCGCAGTCCGACATCGTGAACAATCCGTGTTTTTCCGTTACTCCAAAGTGGATCCGTCAGAGGATGAGAGCTCTCTGGAAACAGTTCTCCCGAGGCATGACTGGATGGAAAATAGCTACGCTCAAAACCTAAAGCTAAAGTAACTGCATATAATCCAAAGGCATACACAGCAGGAAAACTCAATTTTCGGCTATCGGCATAAATACGAAAATTTGATTCGACTGGGATGTATTGCTTACCCATCATATCGGCAAAATGTTGGTCATGTGCAATGACACGCCCTACATCTCCTGACGACTCGATAAAATCGAAACCGAACAAGCGAATCATATGCGTAATCGACTGTTGATGCCGCAGTAAAGTATACATACTGTCCACACCCGCTGAATAGAGCGAAGCGACACCGGGTACCGGTGTTTCAGGAGGCACAACGCTACAATTTACGGGAATGATATTCAGGTCATAGTTCCAGCTATGGTAAATAATTTGTAGCTGTTCTAGGTTTTCGTACAGTGTTGACGAAATCGGGTACTCGGATGAGATGGCAATTTCGCGGTCATAAGCGATGGCGGCCAAAAAACCGCAAGCGAGAAAAGGTTCTATACTATTAGCGACCTGAATTTCTCGCGGAAACCGAAACCACAAATGAAAATCGTCCAGTTGCGCCGAGAGCTCCGTTTTTCCATCTTGTTCAACGAGTTCTAAGTGAGTAATCTTCATAGTTTCATGTTTAGCCTTAACTTACAAGATAGGTCTTTCTTTAACTAGAAGTCGTTAATATCATACGCTCATTCTATAAAGTAGAACGAAACAATCACATGATTTCAGTTAACATTATTTTCAGCAAACGAAGCCATTATGTCCTCAAATGGCCGATCGAATACTTCCTCGTCAAAAGCTTTATCGCCATTGATAAATGGAGCTTCCTGCGTTTTCAAACCTTTAAAATCAAAACCAGAAGTATCGGCCAGATGCGATAATTGCACGTTTTGTATTGATCTGAACATGGTTTCCAGTCTTCCTGGAAAACGCTTGTCCCATTGTTGCAGCATTTCCTTAATCACCTGACGCTGCAGATTGGGCTGAGAGCCGCATAAGTTGCATGGAATAATCGGAAAAACGGCATTTTGGGCATAAGCCGCAATATCCTTTTCCTTACAATATGCCAATGGACGAATAACCATATGTTGACCGTTATCGCTGACCAATTTAGGCGGCATTGCTTTCAACTTACCGCCATAAAACATATTAAGAAACAACGTCTCCAGAATATCATCGCGATGATGGCCTAAAGCAATTTTTGTCGCGCCCAGTTCGCTCGCTACACGATATAAAATGCCGCGCCGCAACCGGGAACACAAACTGCAGGTTGTTTTTCCCTCGGCCAATACACGTTTAACAATGCTGTAGGTGTCCTGCTCGACAATGCGAAACGGAACCCCAATTTCACTCAGATATGTCGGCAGTACGTCTTCCGGAAAACCTGGCTGTTTTTGGTCTAGATTAACGGCAACCAATTCAAACTGCAAAGGCGCATGCTCACGTAAGTGCATGAGGATATCCAATAATACATAACTATCCTTACCGCCGGATAAACACACCATCACGATGTCTCCGGCCTCAATCATATTGAAATCGGCAATTGCAGTACCTACCAGACGTCTTAAACGTTTATGCAGTTTATTGGCTTGATAACGTTTTTTTTTGTGTAGCATGAGTTAAAAACAGCGTATACGCGTAGAATAGACAAAATGATAGGAACAATTTAGCATTGTGACTTACTAATATTGAGCAGGCTGACCGATTATATCATTCGCATTACTCGAAGCATATGCGATATATGGATAGTACGTCACTACGTTGACGATCTAATTCATGGTATGGCTATAAAACAAAACAGGAATTGCGACCATAACTAAAAACTATTTTGGTATGTAAATGATCTGAAAGCAATTGAGCGTGTCCCGATTGTCTGTGTGGATAAAATTAATATAAGTGGAGATAATATGAACGAGCAAATTCACAATTTTTTGGCCGGTTTTACGCTAACAGCTATTATTTCAGTATTCGCTTTACCGGCATTCGCCACGACGACTGTTGAGGTGTATAAAAGCCCGACATGCGGCTGCTGCTCCAAATGGGTTGACCACATGCGCGATCATGGCTTTACCGTTGTAACCAAAGATGTCGGTAATCAGAAAATACGGCAGCAAGTCGGTATGTCTGAGTCGCTCGGATCTTGTCACACTGCATTGGTAAACGGCTATGTTATCGAGGGTCATGTTCCGGCACCCGACATTATTCGTTTCCTCAAAGAAAAACCCGATGCACTAGGACTTGCAGTGCCCGATATGCCTCACGGCTCACCAGGCATGGAAGGGCGCCGTGTTGATCCCTATAGTGTTTTAAAAGTCAATGCGGCCGGTGACACGCGCAGGGATGCTGAAATTTACCAACGCTATGATCCACATACGAAAGCTCCGGCTGCAGCCACGGCAACCCAATCTGAAGCTTCATCTTCTATTATGCGTTTAAAGAATTGAGTGGCCGCTCATGTCAATCCGTTTTATGTGGCTGATCGGCTGCGCAATCATAACTACCGGTTGTAATGAAACTCAACAGCCTCAAATCCGGTCACTCAATGACATTCTCAATGCAAATGCAAAACAGGTAGAAAGGCAGTTTAATGTTGAGCAAGTCAAGCGTGGAGCCTATATTTTTCAAGCCCACTGCGAAAGTTGTCACGGGAAAAATGCGCAGGGGACGCCGGACTGGCGCACACCCAACGCTGACGGCAAATTTCCCCCACCTCCGTTAGATGGTACCGCGCATACATGGCATCATTCAACGGCTGTTCTAAAAAACACTATTCTGAAAGGCGGCCCCCCCGAAGTAAGTACCATGCCAGCATGGGAAAACATCCTAACCGAGCAACAGGTAGACGATGTGATAGTCTGGATCAAGTCTTTGTGGCCCGATAAAATTTATGCCACTTGGTATCAAAATTTTGAAGAACGCTGACCTATTGCCATCAAATTACAGTGTTTTAATCTATTTCTTGCAGCCTGTAATACATCGCAAATTTATGATTTTCTACAGGCTGTTGTGTATCATTAACACGGTACAATACAAGAGTACAGATAATAGCTGTATTAGTGTAACTGGCCTCAGGTTAAACGCACATTACCAAACGAATCTTGTGACTGGTTTCTCTTTAAACAAAAAACATAACTAGAAATACAATAAGGAATAACATGAGCACCCTGAACGCAATCTTTGTTTATATTTTTATATATTTTATAGGTTATTACGGTTCGTCGGTCTTCAATATACTTACTGTCCGGCCACTCATCACGAACCGCTTTCTAGCTGCCTTGGTTCCGGTTTTCGCATTTACTGCCGCACACGCTTATATGATTGTCAGCAAACCGCCTCCCGCATCACAAAATATCACCGTCGAATCCGCACTTTTCTATTATGTCGTCATGCCGGTAATCATTGTTATATTAGGCGCAATTTATTTCATGTGGAGCGCTCGTTCTGATACTGAATCGGAGGAAAATAACGAGTTGGATAATAGTGAAACTGAGGATTTGATTGACTCAATTTCTGAAGAATCAAAATCAAATGTTGAATCTCTGTTAGAGAAATCAGATAAGGCAAGTAGTGCCGGTCAGACAGAAGAAAATGATCACAATAAAACATCTTGACCTTCATAAGCCAAGCATATACACCTTGCTCATTCATCCAGTCCGATTTACAAGAAACTCCACTTTTTCAGCATCTGATTTATCCGTAATTTATTATTACGGAGCATAAAAAATAATACCGTAGCATACTGTTTGTCAGAAAACTTTACGGTACAATTTATTAAACAAGCTATCGATAAGAAATAAATATTATTTACATTAATAATCATATGGTTATATTTTTTGGCATGAAATTTGCTTAATTAAGTTTGCAACAAACATAATATCTAAAATATAAATAATATAAAAGGTAATAACAATGAATAACAGCATTAAGATCACAAGTGTGTTAGCGTTGTGCACAATGATTTCTTCAGCCAATGCTGCATTAAATATTGATTTTATTGATCTTACTGAAAACCCGGTTACAGGTCTTGGTGAAAGCGCTTGGAATACATTAACTGTTTCAAATCCACAAATTTCAGCAGATATTACCGCATCGGGTTTCGCCTACCTTGACTGGAACAATGCGGGGTTAGGTGACTGTGGTGCGCTTCTATCTGGAGCGAGCGTAGGCGCAAACCCAGGCTCAAGCGCCAATGTCTGCAACCCAAGTAGCGATGATAATGTGACATCCGGTGAAAATGTTACATTTACATTTAACGTCCCTGTAGAAGTTGAATTCTGGTTCAACAACAATCATGACGGTGGCTTTGGTGCAGGAGATATGATCAATATTGGCGGAACCAATTTTAGTGCAGTCACAGGATACCTTGGCGATGCTAACGGCATAGGTGGCTTTACACTTGCCGCAGGCGAATCAATTACAATCTCACATGTTAATGAAGAATTTTATCTAAGTGGCTTCGCGGCAACTAGCCTAGTTCCTACGCCTGGAATATTGAGTCTTCTTGGTATCGGCTTGCTTGGCTTGGGCTTCACTCAACGCCGTCGAGTATTTTAATAAATAAAAAATAAGTAATTATACGAGCTAATCAAACACCCTAATTTGTCTTCGGCAATTAGGGTGTTTTCGCATTGCATTTACATATACGCAGCGCAAAGTTGTTAATTCTGCGGCTTATATCTGGCTTATATCTTTAAATATTCAAACGTTTCTGATTTTCCAGGCTTGCTACTCGATTACGCAACAAGGACAATAGTCAAACTGCACTACACTATTATAAACTATCGTTCGTAACCCAATGCAGGCGCCAACCATCTCTCTGTTTTTTCGATATCCCAACCCTTGCGTTGCGCATAATCTTCGACTTGATCCTTGCCAATTTTACCGACAGCAAAAAACGTTGAATCTGGATGCGAGATATAAAAACCTGAAACGGCGGCTGTTGGTACCATTGCAAACGATTCTGTAACAATAATACCTGCTTTTTCAGGGGCACCAAGTAGTTTGAATAATGAACCCTTTTCAGTATGATCGGGGCATGCCGGATAACCCGGCGCGGGTCGAATACCGCTATATTCTTCATTGATTAACTGTTCATTACCGAGATCTTCATCTTTAACGTACCCCCAAAATTCACGTCTAACACGCATGTGCATGTGCTCGGCAAATGCTTCAGCGAGTCGATCCGCTAGAGCCTTAAGCACTATTGCGCTGTAATCGTCGTTAATATCCTCAAATCCTTTAATACGCTCTTCAATACCAAATCCGGCACCAACAGCAAATAGACCGATGTAATCCTTAAGACCTGTATCTTTGGGTGCGATAAAATCAGATAAACAGCGATTCGGCTTTCCGGTCGGTTTCTGCGTCTGCTGACGCAAGCCATGCCAAGTCATGGCGATATTATTTCGGCTCTCGTCAGTATATATCTCAATATCATCACCAACAGAATTAGCCGGAAATAACCCAACTACCGCATTGGCCGACAACCATTTCTGTGTGACGATTTTCTCCAACATTGTTTGTGCATCACGGAAAAGATTACTTGCCGTCTCTCCGACAACCTTATCTTCCAGAATAGCCGGATAACGGCCTGCCAACTCCCATGCCTGAAAAAAAGGCGTCCAGTCGATAAACGGCACAATTTTTTCCAGGGGATAATTATTCAATGTACGAATACCGAGAAGTTCGGGTTGCGGTGGTTGATAATTCGACCAGTCTGGTTTAAACGCATTGGCACGTGCATCCTGGATTGGCAGGATTTTAGAGGGGCCTTTTTTGTTTTTATGCTGGGTACGCACTTTCTCATATTCATCCTTCACACCTTGAATATAATCAGTTCTCAAGTCGTCTGAGAGCAAACTGCTGCAAACACCGACGGCCCGGCTCGCATCCGGGACCCACACTACAGGCCCTTCATAATGCGGTGCGATTTTAACCGCAGTATGCACGCGCGACGTCGTTGCTCCGCCAATCAACAAGGGAATGGTAAAGCCTTCGCGCTGCATTTCCTTAGCCACATGCGTCATTTCTTCAAGTGAAGGCGTAATTAGGCCCGACAAACCGATAATGTCGGCATTTTCTTTTTTAGCCATATCCAGAATTTGGGTACTGGGCACCATTACACCCATGTTGATCACTTCATAGTTATTACATTGCAATACCACTGCGACAATATTTTTACCGATATCGTGCACGTCACCCTTTACGGTTGCCACGACAATTTTACCTTTCGGTTTCGAGTCACCAAGCAGTTTCTTCTCTTCCTCGATAAACGGCAATAAATGTGCGACGGCCTGTTTCATAACCCGTGCTGATTTGACCACTTGCGGCAAAAACATTTTACCGGCACCAAACAAGTCACCGACAACACCCATACCTTCCATCAATGGACCTTCGATCACCTGAATGGGTCGCCCCCCCTGCGCCATGAGCTCCTGACGGGCTTCTTCAGTATCTTCCACAATATAAGTAGAAATGCCTTTAACGAGTGCATGCGTCAGCCGTTCTTGCAACGGCTGCTCTCGCCAGCTCAGATCCTCTACCTGCTCTTTTTTCTTACCTTTAAAGTTTTCCGCAAAATCTACCAGACGCTCTGTCGCATCATCGCGACGATTCAGGATAACATCTTCAATATACTCGAGCACATCCGTTGGAATATCCGAATAAACACCCAATTGCCCCGCATTGACGATACCCATTGTCATACCGGCTTTAATCGCATGATAAAGAAACGCGGTATGAATCGCTTCACGGATCGGCTCGTTGCCGCGAAAAGAAAATGAGACATTGGACACACCACCGCTAATCTTGGCATACGGCAATGATTTTTTGATTTCACGGGTAGCCTCAATAAAATCCACACCGTAATTGTTATGCTCTTCGATCCCGGTTGCGATAGCAAAAATATTCGGATCGAAAATAATATCTTCGGGTGGAAAACCGACTTTATCAACGAGCACTCGGTAGCTGCGTGTACAGATCTCCACTTTTCGGGCAAGTGTATCGGCCTGACCTTCCTCGTCAAAAGCCATCACAATAACTGCCGCACCATATCGGCGTGCCAGTTTGGCATGTTGGATGAATTCTTCTTCGCCTTCTTTAAGACTGATCGAATTAATAATCGATTTGCCCTGAATACATTTGAGTCCGGCCTCGATCACCGACCATTTACTTGAATCGATCATTATCGGTACACGGCTGATGTCCGGCTCTGCAGCAATCAAATTCAAAAACTTTACCATCGCTTTCTGCGAGTCCAGCATGGCTTCATCCATGTTGATATCGATAACTTGCGCACCATTCTCGACCTGGCTACGCGCTACATCGAGTGCTTCAGCATACTGATCGCCTAGAATCAATCTTGCAAACGCGCGCGAACCAGTCACATTGGTTCGTTCTCCAACGTTCACAAACAATGAATCATCGTCTATATTTAAGGCTTCCAGACCTGACAAGCGTAATTTCTTAGGAATATCCGGTATTTTTCTGGGCGGCAAGGACGCAACAGCTTCAGCGATGGCTTTGATATGCGCTGGTGTAGTGCCGCAACAACCACCAACGATATTGACAAAACCTGATTGTGCAAAATCTTTGAGTTGACGTGCCGTATATTCGGGCGATTCATCGTACCCGGTTTCAGACAGTGGATTCGGCAGGCCTGCGTTAGGATGAACACTAACATAAACACCCGCAACTGCAGACAGCTCTTCAATATAGGGACGCATCAGCTCAGCCCCCAGCGCACAGTTAATCCCGACCGATAACGGTTGCGCATGTTGTACTGAATTCCAAAACGCTTCAGGGGTTTGCCCTGACAGTGTACGACCTGATGCATCGGTTATTGTCACCGAAATCATCACGGGTAACTGGATATTGCTTGCTTCAAAGTACTGATCAATAGCAAACAACGCTGCTTTGGAATTCAGCGAGTCAAAAATAGTTTCAACCAACAAAATATCGGCGCCGCCATCGACCAGACCCTGTATCGATTCGGTATATGCTGCAACCAATTGGTCAAAAGAAATATTGCGAAAACCAGGGTCATTTACATCCGGTGATATTGAGGCAGTTTTGGTTGTGGGACCGATAACACCAGCAACAAAGCGGGGCTTGTCCGGCGTCTTAGCCTCGATCTCCCGTGCCGCCTCACAAGCAAGTTTCGCGGCGGCAACGTTGAGCTCGTATACAAGGTCCTCCATATGATAGTCCGCCATTGAAACCGAGGTGGCATTAAATGTATTGGTTTCAATAACGTCAGCACCGGCTTCGAGGTAATCCCTGTGGATAGAATAAATTACGTCCGGTCGCGTCAGTGAGAGCAAATCGTTGTTGCCCTTTAAGTCGTGCGGAAAATCAGCAAATCGCTCGCCGCGGAAATCTTTTTCCTCAAGTTTAAACGTCTGAATCATCGTGCCCATTGCGCCATCAAGCATCATAATTCGTTGGGCAATGAGGTCTTTCAACAGGCTCGTACGGAGGTTTTTATTCATTACTTTGGGTGCTTTTAAATTTTAAGTAAAGCAGTTGATTATACCTTACCATCCACTTTAATTCTAAATCGAATCAAGTTATGGATATTAATTTAACCGTAGTTACTTGACTTCATTAGATAAAGATAATCTGGAGCCGATATCCCGTTGGATCTAGGTGGTTATTGTCCAAATAGAGCTGAATGATAATTTCCTGATTGGGATAGATTGCCGTTTTTTCTTTATCCACCTCGGACAAATAGTTTGCCGCAGTAAAAATACGGCTGGCCAATAATTGATTATCTCTATCCGTTAAAAATAACTTCAGTGCGGGTAAGTCTTGCGCATATGCCGCATGATTGCGTATGACCGCAGTTAACACTGTAACTTTATCCTGAGTTACAGAATCTTTGACTTGAAGATCAGACGACACAATACTGAATAATTCGATATGTTTAGGTAATGGTACGACACAGTTTAGGATATTACAGTATCGTTCTAGCAAAGGTCTAGCCTGTGGCATTCGCGCGACTAGATCTGCCCGGAATATATAAATTCCCTGCCCAATCAAAACCAAAATCAATATAATGCAACCGCCTAGCCATAGCTTGTCAAATAATGAGAAACGGGGGCCGGTATCGGACAAAAAATCATCGGTTATCGTAGTGGATTCCAAATCTATTGCCGCTTGATTCGGTTCGATAGCATTTGCTGCTTCTACTTGTTGTGAAACGTTATCTTCAATATCGTCTAACGGCTCTACATTGATAGCAGTTGGCAGTTCGCTATACGATGGGTCCCATTCATTATCAATCAGCTCCTGGGATTTTTCTGACTCAACCAGATTATTAGTTTTATCGACGGAAGTTGTCAGATATTCGATTTCAGACTCGTCAATAGTAATTAGAGTCGAGAATCCATTAAAAACAACTTGGCACTTACCACATCGCACCAAGCCATTTTGTATCTGTAGCTGCTCAGGATAAATTTTGTAAGTTGTGCCACATCCTGGACACAATGTTACAAGTGCCATCCACTGCTCCAATCAACCGTTTATTTGTCAATTTTTGATTCCGGTTATTAACACCCATCCTTCCCGAACTATTGACGTTTTCATATCAAACCATTGCTCATAAATCGACTTCACCTCCGTCGCCTGAGCTTCAAGTATACCTGACAAAACGATCCGTCCACCTTGTCGCGCTGCCTCAGCAAGAATTGGTGCAAGTATGATTAACGGGTTTGGCAAAATATTCGCCATAACGACATCATACTGCGGAACCTTCTGGGCTGTATTGCCGGTGACTGTGTATTGTGTTGCAAACGTCAAATTTGATTGGTCACAGGCATTTAATTGCGCATTAGTATGGCTGGCTTCAATGGCATGTGGATCGATATCGACGCCTGCTACCCGGGCAGCACCAAGCTTTAATGCAGCAATGGACAGTATTCCCGATCCACAGCCATAATCCAATAGCGTTTCACCCGGACTTAAATGCTGGTCAAGCCATGCGAGACATAGCTGGGTTGTCGGGTGGCTTCCTGTACCAAATGCCAACCCCGGATCAAGTATTAAATTGACTGCCTCAGGGTCGACCGGTTTATGCCAAGTCGGCACTATCCATAAGCGTGATGAAATACAAATAGGATTGAATTGCGATTGCGTCAGTCTCACCCAATCTTGCGCTTCTATGGTTTCAACTGTGTAAACTGGCACCTCAGATAATTGAAGTATTTTCGTTACCGATTGCATGACAGCATCGGCATCGGTATTACGATCAAACATTCCGGTAACTTCCGATTCATGCCAAATTTGCCCATCCGGTGAGCCCGGTTCACCAAACAAAGGTTGCTCCTGATCAGTGCCTGCAGCAGCGTCATGGATATCAATTGACAATGCACCTTGCTCCAATAACACCTCACCCAGTATTTCCACTGAGGCGCTATTTGTTTTAAGGGTGATGGTTATCCAAGACATTCTTGGCAGGTGTGTAGTGGATAGCACAAGTCAACACCGGTGATTAATAATTTATTTTCGATTAACTCTTTACTAATCAGTGGCTTGCTGATTATGTAATGCAAGTTTATGTTCCAAGTAATGAATCGAAAATTGTCCATTCAAAAATGTGGCATCAGTCAGTAGATCAAGATGCAAAGGGATATTAGTTTTTATACCCTGCACCACCATTTCCGATAATGCGATACGCATGCGTGCTACTGCCTGGGCTCGTGTATCGCCATAAGTAATGATTTTACCTATCATCGAATCATAAAACGGCGGCACCATATAATTGTGATAAACATGTGAATCCACACGCACCCCAGGTCCACCTGGTGCATGATACTGAGTAATGCGTCCGGCAGATGGTGTCAATTTATAGGGATCCTCTGCAGTAATGCGGCATTCTATAGCATGACCCTCAAACTCGATATCCTCTTGTTTGAACGGCAACATTCCTCCGGCAGCCACACTAATTTGTGCCTGAATGAGGTCAAAACCAGTAATAAACTCAGTCAAGGGATGCTCCACCTGTATCCGTGTGTTCATTTCAATGAAATAAAACTCACCTTTTTCATAAAGAAACTCAAATGTACCGGCACCACGATAGCCAATCTCACGACAGGCTTTTTTGCATTGCTCTCCAATTTTATTGCGCACCGATTCAGAAATACCCGGTGCAGGCGCTTCTTCTAGAATTTTTTGGTGTCGGCGTTGCATTGAGCAATCGCGCTCACCTAAATGAACAACGTTCCCATGTTCGTCCATAAACAGCTGAAATTCAATATGGCGCGGATTCTCCAAATATTTTTCAGCATACACTACCGGATTACCAAAAGCTGCCTGCGCTTCGTTACGTGTCATAATAACCGCGTTGGACAACGCTGCTTCTGTATGCACTACACGCATACCACGTCCACCACCACCACCGGACGCCTTAATGATGACCGGGTAGCCTATTTCCCTAACAATTTTTTTTATTGAATCTATATCTTCAGGTAATGCGCCATCAGAACCGGGAACACATGGAACACCTGCTGATTTCATCGCATTTTTCGCGCTGACTTTATCCCCCATTAAGCGTATTGTTTCTGGTCGCGGCCCAATGAAAACAAACCCGCTCTTTTCAACGCGTTCTGCAAAATCGGCATTTTCTGCAAGAAAGCCATAGCCGGGATGAACTGCTTCAGCATCAGTAACTTCGGCAGCACTGATAATAGCTGGAATATTTAAATAACTTAAAGCTACTGGAGCAGGACCAATACAAACTGATTCATCCGCCAACTTAACATATTTTGCTTCTGAGTCTGCTTCTGAATAAACCGCCACCGTTTTTATACCCATAGCTCGACAAGCACGCTGGATACGCAAAGCAATTTCACCACGATTTGCGATAAGAATTTTTTCAAACATTTTTGCTCACAAAGAATTAACCTGATTATAAATAAATCAAAATCAGGTCATATACATGACAGTCAATATGGTTTTCTGAACACTATTTACGGTTACTGAATGACAAACAAATGCTCGCCATATTCTACCGGCTGACCATTTTCAACCAGAATTGCTTTGATCACGCCATCTTTATCGGCCTCAATTTCATTCAACATTTTCATGGCCTCGATAATGCACAACGTATCACCCGTTTTCACATTCTGGCCGATCTCGACAAAAGGATTAGCGCCAGGTGATGACGAGCGATAAAAAGTACCTACCATTGGTGATTTAACAACATAGCCATCCGGTACCGTATCTTTTTTCTCATCACTAGAATCGGATGATTTAGACTCGTTGGATGCCATATCCGATGTCGGTTGAGGTTGCCCTTGCTGATACAATGGAACAGTTGCTTGCTGCATGGGCGGTAGCCATGCATATCCGGGATTAGAGGCACCTGATTTACTGATCCGAACTTTTTCCTCACCTTCAGTAATCTCCAACTCAGCAATACCAGATTCTTCTACTAGCTCAATAAGCTTTTTAAGTTTTCTTAAATCCATAACAGACCCCTTGCAACATCACCCCGATCCGGGGGAATTTAAAACTATCTTAACAGAGCACGCGCCCGCAACAAGCTAAGCAACGACATGCTGTGGCTTAATATTCAACTCCGGCCAAATTTTTGGCACTTTAGTTGATAAAATTTTTTAAAATAAATATTAAACAAGTTAGTCGGCCTGTTTAATATACGCAGTTAAAGCATATTCCAATGCTAACTGATAACCTTTTGAACCCAAGCCACTAATCATACCTATCGCTAAATCTGAAAAATAGGAATGGTGGCGAAAAGTTTCGCGGGAAAAAATATTAGATAAATGAATTTCAATAAATGGTAATCGTGTTGCCGCTAATGCATCACGCATCGCAACACTGGTATGCGTACAGGCTGCAGGGTTTATAATGATAAAGTCTGTTCCGTCAGTTATGGTCAGTTGAATCCTGTCAATTAACGCAGCTTCTGAATTGCTCTGAAAGAAATCAATAGTAACTTCAGCTCCCTCTGCAATTTGACTTAAATCGTCGTTAATCTCTTGCAGCGTTTCTCGACCATAAATATCTGGCTCACGCATTCCAAGAAGATTCAAATTGGGTCCGTGAACAACCAGTATTTTCTTCGCGCCCGCCTTTTTCATTTCCATGTAGGATTATTGCATTTTATTGTCAGTAAGTACAGTTTTTTAACGAAATTAAACGAATTTAACGACATTAATATACTGGAAGGCAGAAAATCAAAGATAATAGTTCGGGGAAAATTGCACTTACGATAAAACTCGTTCTTATTAGCTATTTGAAAATAAATACTACCCTCCGTCAACGGCGAAAATCGACCCCGAATCTTTTATTTTCTAAAACGCGACTTACCTAAAGTTCCAGCTATAATTTTTCAAAACAGCCAAAGACACTTCACTAAAACGCTTAGCAAAACGATCGATTAAATTTTCACGCGTTGAGAAATTGACCATATTCTCAGCTTCAATCACTTCACGGGCAACATACTCGGCACTCCCTAATTCATCGGCAAGCCCTAATTCAATACTTTTCTGTCCCGTCCATATTACACCACTGAAAATTTCAGACTCATCTTTTAACCGCTCGCCGCGCCCCAGTTGTACAACATGAATAAATTGCTCATGTATTTCACCCAGCAAATCCGTTGCATGATCGCGCTGCTTGGGATCGACAGGCGTAAAAGGATCTAAAAATCCTTTATGTTCACCCGCTGTTAACAATCGGCGCTCAATACCCAATTTATCTAAAGTATCTACAAAACCGAAACCTTCCATGAGCACACCAATCGAACCAACTAAACTTGCTTTATCTACAAAAATTTTATCGGCGGCTGCTGCAACATAGTATCCACCAGAAGCGCATATGTCTTCAACTACTGCATACAATGGCGTATCCGGATACGCTGCCCGCAAACGACGTATTTCATCATTAATATAGCCTGCCTGAACAGGGCTGCCGCCCGGGCTATTAATTCTAAGAATGACGCCTTGCGTACCTTCATCTTCAAAAGCCGACCTTAGGCTAGCATTGATGCTTTCTGCATTACTTAAACTATCAGGCATAATCATGCCGTCCAGATCAATCACAGCGGTATGTCTATCTGAAATGCGCGCTGCTGAATTACCAAACCAGTCCGTAGCCGCAAAAAGTAACAGAAACAGATAGACAAAAGTAATAAATTTAAAAAAAATGCCCCAGACACGCGCACGCTTCTGCTCACGTAACGCTGCAAATGCAAGCCCCTCAATTAATTGCCTCTCCCATTCCGGATTTGCAGGCTTTCTTTCTTCATCAGCCATAAACTATCTACCGTCCATTTTATTAAACAATTATTCTAAATCTAAAAATTCCTATGCAGTATTATAGAGAATACATCCTCAGATTAAATTCCTTTTTAAATAGCTTTTGTAAGCTAATTTAGGGTAAATAATCACCTTGCAGTCAAAATTTTATAAATGCCATAATCGGTCCACATGTAAAATGTATTGTTTTATACATATATATTTTTTTAATGTAATGCGCTATTGGCTAATGAAATCGGAACCGTACAAATTCAGTATAGATGATCTCGCGGCTTCGCCGAATCAAACAACGCCATGGGATGGTGTACGAAATTACCAGGCACGGAATTTCATGTGGAAACAAATGGGCATAGGTGATCAAGTTTTTTTTTATCACTCCTGCTGCGACCAGCCTGGAATAACAGGTATTGCAGAAGTAACCACTCTCGCATATCCCGATGCCACACAATTTGACCCAAAAAGCAGGTACTTTGATCCTAAGGCAAGTCCGGATAACCCACGCTGGTTTAATGTAGCAATTACGCTGAAAGAAAAAACGCGCTTATTGACTATTAAAGCGCTAAGACAATACCCCGAACTTAAACGCATGCGCATTTTACAGACGGGAAACCGGTTGTCAATAACACCCGTTGACCCAGCCGAATGGAAATTTATTCTACAGTTATTAAAGGAATAATTTCAATATTATGGAATGGTGGTTAATGTATCTGATCCTAGGTGCTATTGTCGGATTTTTTGCCGGGTTACTGGGTATTGGTGGCGGACTCATCATTGTTCCGGCACTTACATTCATGTTTTCCGCACAAGACTTCCCATCTGATCGTATTCTCCATCTTGCACTCGGTACAACCATGGCCGCTATAATTTTTACTTCTGCAATCAGTTTATATACCCATCACAAGTATGCCGCGGTTGACTGGTGGATATTTAAAGTCATGTCACCTGGTATTATTGTCGGCACATTTCTAGGAACAGTGCTGGCCGGCATGCTTTCTACTTTAATTTTACGTATTATTTTTACTATATTTATCTGCTATGTTGCCACAAGTATGTTGCTTAAACTGATAGCAAAACCTGCAACACAACCTGTTTTGAATTTCAATTATTGCAGACTTCCAAATAAATCGGTTTTTTTTGCCGCAGGAAGTATCGTCGGCACAGTCTCAAGCCTTGTAGCTATTGGTGGCGGGGTTTTAACAACGCCTTTCCTGACTTTATACAATGTCAAACTTCAACGGGCAATCGGTACCGCTGCAGCAATTGGCTTTCCAATAGCCCTAACAGGGACGGCCGGTTATATCTTAAATGGCATCAAATATACACAGAATTTACCTGAATACAGCTTTGGCTATATTTATCTCCCTGCATTGGGATGGCTGATAACGGCTAGTATGTTGACTACCTATCTCGGAGCAAGATCCACCCATTCTATCCAAACTATAACTCTCAAGAAAATATTTGTTTTGCTACTTTACACTTTGGCGTGCAAAATGATTCTAGACTTTTTTTAGTTAGTCAACAGGCCTACATCCATACTAAAAATTTTGACTGTGCTGTTATTTAATACACACAACCCTTACCTGGTGTATATCGGTGATACCCTGCAACACTTTCTCGATGCCATCCTGCTTTAACGTACGCATACCTTCGTCAAGTGCTGTAACCAGCATTTCCGCAACTCTTGCCCTTTCTTGAATATTTTTTTTCAGCGCATCCGATGCAGTCAGTAATTCGTGCAATCCGACGCGGCCACTGTATCCCGTACCGGTACAATCATCACAACCAACCGATTTATACAACGTAATCTGACCTTTCTCATCACCATAATGTTCTTTCCAGTGCGCCAGGATTTCGGCATATGCTGCATCAGAATCAGCTTTAAAATGATCAATAGATTTGAGTTCCTCACAATACTCATCGAGTAAAGATTGAATTTCCCGGTCATCGGCAATGTACGGTTCTTTGCATTTTTTACACAGCCGTTTCGCTAAGCGTTGCGCCAAAACACCCAGTAACGCATCGGCAAAATTAAATGGATCCATACCCATATCCAATAAACGAATTACCGATTCCGGTGCACTATTAGTGTGTAACGTGGCAAAAACCAGATGACCGGTCAGTGACGCTTCGATACCAATGCTGGTGGTTTCCTTGTCGCGCATCTCTCCAACCATAATAATATCGGGGTCAGCACGTAAAAAAGACTTCATCACAACCGGGAAAGTCAGACCTGCTTTGACATTCATTTGTACCTGACGCAATCCTTTTTGAGTAATCTCCACCGGATCTTCTGCAGTCCAGATTTTAGTTTCTGCACGATTGAGATGCTTTAGAATGGAATGAAGCGTTGTGGTTTTACCTGAACCGGTTGGACCACACACAAAGAACAAGCCGTAAGGCTTGCTGATAATATCTTTAAGTTCAGATAAGTTGTGAGGCGTAAAACCCATATTATCCAACGGTATTGGTTCGCCTGCAGCCAGAATGCGCATTACAACATCTTCCAGCCCTCCTGCAGAAGGGACAGTGGCCACCCTGAGTTCTATATCTAGCGGTGCAAATTTCTTGAACTTGATCTTGCCATCCTGTGGGCGGCGTTTTTCAGAAATGTCAAGGTCACACATAATCTTGATACGCGTCACCAAAGGATTTCGCAAACTTGCCGGAACTTCGATATAAGGCATTAATGAACCATCCTTACGGAAGCGTATTTTGGTTTTTTCTTTACCGGGGTACGGTTCCACATGAATATCTGAAACACCCATTTTGTAGGCATCAATAATAATTTTGTTAACGAGCTTGACGAGTTCGTTGTCTGCTGCTGCAGAAGCCTCATCGACTTCATGAAGCTCATCGCCTTCATCTTCCAGACCCACCAACATATCGTTGATGTCACCAGAATCAATATCATCCTGACTACCACCATAAAACAAATCAACTGTCTGTTTGAATTCATGCTTGGTTGATACTGTATAAACAACTTTATATTTCGGGAAGATATTATTAACAATACGATGAGATTTGATCCGCTCAGGATCAAGTGTCAACACAACTATTCCATCTTTATTCTCGTCTATCGGTAGCCAGGCATTAGTTTCTACATAATCTCTTTTTAGGTTACGTAACAACTCAATCGGTTTTACACGATCGGCTTTAAATGGCTCATATTTCACATCAAAGAATGCCGCTAAGGCCTTTCCAATGATCGGTATAGCAATCTGGAATTCATCAATTAATACATCTTCTAAATCGCAGCCTTTTTTACGTGCAGATCTTGTCGCCAGTTCAAATTCACTGGTGGAAATAACCGCATCAAAAACTAGGTGATCATATTTAGATTTGAGAAGCTGAAAAGACTTTTGCCGTTGTTTAAGTGCGATTGCCAGGGTCTGTGCTATCTCTTCGGCACCTTCAACAATCATCGATGAAAATGACTTATCATCCTTACTATTAATTACCTGCATCACACCAACCAGCGCATTGTCATCTGCGTTCAAAATAGGTGCAACAAGCATTTGCTTTGTTCTGTAACCTGTGCGCTTGTCTACTTCCTGCAAGAAAGCCAGATTCGGATTAAGCGACTTCAATTCTTTTTTGTTATAAACATCTTGAATATTTACTGTTTTTTTCTGTAACCCAACAAACCCCGCGATGCTATGTTCTTTAACAGCCAGTTTCAAATCCTGGAATGAATCCAAACCCGTTTTTACTCTGGAAGACAAATAAGATTTGTCCTCACTCAGTGTATAAATTGTTAAACGATCAGCATTAAACAAACCACAGATATCTTTGCTGACTTCCAGCATGATTTCATCAATATCATTCGCTGCATGAATTTTATTCGTAACAGCCTGCAAGTCTTTAGAAAAATTTAGTTGATTATTGATATCTGGAGATTCAACATCAACGGGTTCGTCTACGGTAATCGTGTTCATTTAACACCTCATTGCGATATGCTAAAAATCGAATATCTGATTCTTCAATAATCTTTGCGGATTAAATTTTCCGGCATATGTCTGAATTTCACGCATCGTCAATTCATCTTCTCCCTGCTTTAAATGTGTAATATAAATTTCGGTCTGTAGTTTGAGCTTTTCTAACTCGTTGCATAACAAACTAGGACAAAGATGCTTTGACCGAATTGCAATATCTTTTTTCTCCTCACAAAAAGCAGCCTCAATAATCAAATATTTCAGGTTCTCAATAGTATTTACGACCTGCCATAACGCATCATTAGTTGTTGTGTCTCCAGTAAAAACCAGACTAGCAGAACCTGAATTAAGTTGATAACCCACAGCAGGTACAACATGGTTTGCGGGCAGTGGCGTTATTATTCTCCCCTGTAAGTCTACTGCGTTATTCTGCGAGATCACTTCATAACGCATATATGGATTTTCTGTGTTCGGAATTTTTGTGAAATCGGGCCAGATATTCCAATTAAACAAATGATTTTTTAAGATACTGATCGTATCCTGAGTTGCATAAACAGTAATTGGGTTTTGACGCATGAATCCTACTGTATCTACTAGAAACGGAATAAAAACAATATGATCCAGGTGTGAATGCGTTACAAAAATGTGGTCAATTTGAACCAATTCTTCCATCGTCAGATTACCCATCCCTGTTCCCGCATCAATCAATATATCTGAATCGACCAGCATTGATGTTGTGTCCGAATCACCACCGATGCCTCCGCTGCACCCTAGTATTCTGAGCCTCACATCATGCCCCCATTAATTGACATTATTTAACAAGCAGTACAGGTACGGATGATAGCTGCATGACCTTGTTGACCACCGAACCCAATAACAAATTCTTAATCGCGCCGTGTCCTCGCGCACTAATAGCGATCAAATCACAGTTAAGATTTGTCGCAAATTGTTCGATCATATCAGCCGGATCACCTACAGCAATATGATAACGATAATTCATTTGCTGGCAGTCGAGTAATTGACAGGCATTTTGCAGGCATTTCATGCCTTCATCTTGATAATACTGCTTAATATCACCCTGATGAATGAATAAAGACACATTACCATCCAGTGGAAATTGAACATTTAATAAATGAATTTCCGGTATGGCTTTGTACCAGTCTTTCATTTCTATACTTTTCTTAACAGCTTTGTTTGAATTTCCAGACCCATCAACAGGCAACAAAATTTTCAACATTATTAAATTTTTCTACCACACATATTGATCACTTCAATTCGTTCGTGCGTTGTATATCCGTGGCTAGATCTTCGACGACAGGTGATTTGGGTGTTTCACACGCGACCTTTTTACCAATTATGACAACGACTAATACGGTAACAACGGGTATTATTGACTGCAAATAAGCCGCATTATTTTTAATCCAGTCACGCGTAGCTTCATCAGTCACAATCATATCTCCCGCAATCCAACCTAATAAGGCAGCACCTATAACAACAGTGATGGGGTAGCGGTCCATTAGTTTTAAAACCAACTGACTTCCCCAAACGATAATAGGTACGCTAAAAACAAGACCGAAGATTACCAATTCAATACTGTCCGCTGCTCCAGCTATTGCAATCACATTATCAAGACTCATGACGATATCAGCTACAATAATCGTTTTTATCGCACCGAGTAATGTAGCACTGGCAACTACTTCATGCTCACTGTTATCTGACACGGGTTGCAATAATTTAATTCCAATCCAAATCAAAAGACTTGCGCCGACTATTTTCAGATACGGTACTGACAATAAGCTTAACGCAAAAAAGATCAACAAAACACGCAGGACAATTGCACCTATGACCCCCCAAAGAACGCCCATATTGCGTTGCCTCTCAGGCAAGCGACGACATGCCAGTGCGATAACAATAGCATTGTCTCCACCCAGAACAATATCGATCATAATAATCTGTACGACCGATACCCAGAATTCCGGATTATCGTAACTCATATAAGCGTAACCTCACGTTCTGGCAAGGAATTGTCTCAACCAAGAATAAATGCCATTAATTTATCTTTTTGTTGCATTGCATCGTCACGCCCTAATTGGATTAAAGCCCGACAAAATGGCGCTTCAAACAATACATAACTGAGCAATGTTGAACCATTTTTATTCATCGCACCAATCATACGATACAAGCAACGCATTGTTATCGGTAACGACCTGGCATATTGCTGCGCTATTTCACTAATTTCCACACTTGGAGAGATCATCATCGACTCGACCGGACGTAACGTAGTTTGCTTTTCGCTGTGAACCTGTAAAGGAATCAACTTAAGTGTTTCATTAATACGTTGTAAACGTTCTAAATCTACATCAAGACTATCCACAAAAATATTATTCATGGCATGTCCAGCGATTTGAGCCAAAGAAGGATAAGTAACCGCACTAACGCGCTCGGGAAATTCATCTAAAACTTTATGTACTCCGAGTATCAAGACTTTTTCTGCACCTAAATGCAGTGCGGGACTAATTGGTGTCAATTGACGCATAGAACCATCGCCAAAAAACTCCCGGTTTAGTTTAATGGGAGGAAAAAAAAATGGAATAGCCGAAGAGGCCATTAGATGAGGCACACCGATTTTAGCGGCAACACCAAGACGTTGAACACGCTTCCAAGGTAAAACCTCTCGGGCGGCCTGATAAAAAGTCACCGATTGACTAGACGAATAGCCCCAGGCGGTAATACCCAGTGCATGCAATGAACCGGACCGAATGCTATGTTGCAACATACGCAAAGGAATTCTGTTAGATAATAATGATTTCAGTGGAGCATTATCTAACAATGATATTGCCCGATGTAATCCATATTCACGTGAGAACAGGGATCGTGAAAAACGAAAGCCATTGCTCAGCACACCTCTTAGGTCAGACCGATACACTTGGCTAACATGAAAATTTGCCCACACATCCTCAAGCTGGCGCACACCTTCCTGAAATTGATTTGCAGCTACAGCTAAACTCGCTGCGTTGATTGCCCCCGCAGACGTACCGCAAATCACAGGGAACGGATTAACAGTATTATTTGGCAGCATCTCAGCAATTGCACACAAAACACCGACTTGATAGGCTGCACGGGCACCTCCGCCAGTTAATACCAGTCCGATTTTTATATCTTTGTTTTTGGAGCCTGATTTTGTTTTAGCGGCCTGTGACAACAAATTATGCCTTCACCTTTTCCAGCGCATCCTGCAATGTGTCTTCACTGAGCTGGTTTAATGACTCAGACAGTTTTTTAGCAGTCTCACAAGCCTCCTTGGGTAACTGGCTACTATTCAAACAGGCGATAAATCTTGCTGCAGCACCGACAGTATTCAACAAACTTTGTCGTTCATTCATTAACATTTCGATTTCGGTACGTAACATTGAAATCTCTTGTTCTTTTAAAATTGTGTGATGCATGATATTACCCTTAAACTGTAAATACGATTAAAGTATTTTAATTTTACTAAATATAGCAGAACTCTAATGGGTGCAAGCATTGATCTCAGTGCTATTTATCACCTTTTTCACATTAATCTTAGAACCTACTGCCTCAACAAAAAATATGCAAACCAACAACAAATATTCATTATTCCCGGAAATAGAACCCTATCAGCACGGCATGCTCACAGTTGATTCAATCCACACCGTTTACTGGGAGCAATCAGGAAATCCTGATGGCGTACCGGTTGTATTCTTACATGGAGGACCTGGCGCAGGTTCAACACCTGCCCATCGACGTTTATTCGATCCGTCCTTTTACCGGATAATTATTTTTGACCAGCGTGGGTCGGGACGATCCAAACCATTAGGAGAAATTCGTAATAATACAACCCCACTGCTTATTGATGATTTGGAACTACTAAGGGCGCATTTGAACATTAAAAAATGGCTTGTATTTGGTGGTTCATGGGGCAGCACACTTGCATTGGCATACGGTGAGGCACATCCAGACCGATGTCTTGGCTTCATCCTGCGCGGTATTTTTCTATGCCGGAAACAAGAAATAGACTGGTTTTTGTATGGGCTAAAACACTTCTTTCCAGAAGCCTGGCAAACATTTGTTTCATTGCTAGAAATCACTGAACGCACTGATATTCTTGCCGCATATTATAAGCGCTTAAAAAATACTGATCCAGCTATCCACATGCCTGCGGCACGGGCTTGGAGTACTTATGAAGGCTCGTGCTCTACATTATTACCTAGCCGGGAAACCGTTGATTATTTTGCTGGAGACACTGTGGCTTTGGGCTTGGCACGTATGGAAGCACATTATTTTAGTCATAACATTTTTTTACCGGAAAACGCGCTACTGGACAATGTCTATAAACTGCACGGCATTCCAGCAACTATTGTCCAAGGACGATATGATGCTGTTTGCCCGATAATCAGTGCAGATGACTTACATCACGCTTGGCCACAAGCAGAATATATCATTATTGACGATGCCGGGCATTCAGTATGGGAGCCAGGTATTTTATCAAAGTTGATTGAAGCAACTCAGCAATATAAACAAATTTTAAGATGATCGACGATTTAACAACTCGACTGCGAATTAATTTATGACCCTTTTAGTTGATAAATCTTGCGGTATTTTTCCTCAAGATAGCAGATAAAATGCTCTGGGTTAAGTGGTTCTCCGGTTATCCTAAGTATCAATTCCTGAGGTGTATACAATTTACCTTGGCTGTGTATATTTTTATTTAACCAGTTCTTTATCGATGAGAAATCACCCGAAGCAACAAGCTGCTCAATATCCGGATGCTCGCTTTGTATAGCCCGATAAAATTGGCAGGCGTATATTGCACCCAAAGTATAAGAAGGAAAATATCCAAATGCACCACCGCTCCAATGCGAATCCTGCAAAATACCCACTGTATCATTTGGTGGCCTGATACCCAGATATGTGAACATTTTCTCATTCCATAATTCGGGTAAATCGTTAACAGAAACATTACCTTCAAACAATTCTTTTTCGATTTCAAAGCGAAGGATGATATGCAATGGATAGGTTAACTCATCAGCTTCAACTCGAATAAAATCCGGCTTGCATGCGTTAATCGCCCGATAAAATGTATCGACCTTTACTGTCTGCAAATTTTCCGGGAAAAATTTACAAAATGAATCAAAATAATGCGTGCAGAACGCTTTACTTTGAGCGATCATACGCTCCCAAAATAATGACTGCGATTCGTGAATACCCATAGTCAACGATTCGGAAACCGGTAAATCTGCTGATGCTATCTGACGTCCCTGTTCATAAAGCGCATGCCCGGTTTCATGAATTGCGGCATAGATTGATTCGACAAAATTATATTTGGAATAGCGTGTTGTAATACGTACGTCAGTCGGATGACTGCCGCCGCAAAACGGATGTACAGACACATCCATACGACCCTTATCAAACTGAAAACCGATGTCTTCACTTATTTTTCGCGCTAATGCTGCCTGCTTGTCGATCGGAAAACAACCCTGTAAAAATGCAGTATCGGGTTGATAGGCATGGTGGGTAATTTCATGAATCAACGGCATTAGCGTCGTTTTCAGCTGATCAAATATGACTGTGATTTCTGCTGCGGTCATGCCGCGTTCATACTGATCAATATTCGCATCATAGGGTGAAAGATCTGGAAAGGCGCAACTGGCCCATTCTTTTTTCAACATCAGAAATTCTTGAATGACTGGCAAGAAGTCCTTGAATTTGTTTTCCTGACGTGCTTGTACCCAAGTCATATGACCTTTCGAGCCCAGTTCAGCTAATGCCTGCACCAGTCGTTTGGGAATTTTGGTCATTAAATCATATTGCCGACACGCTTCACGAATATTGCAGCATTCCGCTGGATTAAAATGTTCCGTAAGCGTTCTAAGTTCTTCCAAGTATTCACCTAGTACCGGATCCGTCATGCGTTCATGTACGACACCGGCAAGTGTCGCGACCTGATCTGCGCGTGCATTAGCAGCACCGTCCGGCATCATTACTTCTTGATCCCAGGTTATGGTACTCATCACACCGTTAAGATGCGAAATTTCAGTCAATTTTTTAACTAGATTTAGATAGCTGTTTAACATTATAGTGTTTCAACATTCTGAAATATTATTTTCATACACATAGAATTATTAAAAATTCAATTATCTGCGGGCATTCCAAAAGGTAATAGTGCCTTACTTTTGGAATCAGAAATCACTCATATAGAATTTTTTCACTATATTTAAGGATATATTTAAGGAGACCAAACACCCTAACCACTGTTTTTCAATAAGTTAGTTTAACCAACTCCATTTCATACTTATATCAGCAACCTTCTAAGCTATTTGATTCAACACTTCATTCAGTTTATTTTTCCGACCGAGAGTACTTTAGCAAGTTTTGAAATAATACATTATTGCCTTAATCGAATTTCATCTCACTCTGTATTGATAGTTCCATCGAGTAATTTTTTACTTTACCGTCTGAGATTTGGTCCATATTTATAGGCAATCGTATATTCTTCAATTATTGAGATAAACAATTATTGATACGATTCAAATTTCATTGTTATGTGGTTCTGCCAAATAGAATACCGCGCGCTGTCAGTACAGATAGCACCATGATTTGAACAGGCATATGCAGACTTTTCCCGTCGATGATATTAACAATGTCAAGACCGCATTTTCCTAAATCAAACTTCATCCACATGACATAGTACAAGTTTAAGGAATTTTTTCAGCACGCTCGTAACACTGAAGGCACCAAATAGTTATTTGGCTGAAAAAACTATTTCGTCGATCTGTCGGCTACAGCAAAAACTAAAATACCATTCATGACCATTGCTAATGACCTTCATAAAGCAGCCCAATCTCATCTTTATACCGCGACATGATTATCGAACGCCGCAATTTAAGTGTCGGTGTCAACATCTCATTCTCGACAGTCCACGGCTCCGGAATTACAGCTATTTTTCGAATACGCGCATAACCCGGAAACTCCCGTGTCTGCTGTGACACTTTATCTAACAGTACTTCCTCAACGTGAGTACTCTGAACGTCCCTTACTGTATTCGTATCGATATGATGTTCCCGGGCAAAATTGTCCCAATTCTCGTCATTCAATACCACCAGCACACATAAATACGGGCGGGACTCACCAATAACCATAACCTGGTCAAATAACAAATCACGCATAATAGCGGTTTCCATATCACCAGGCGGTATTTTTTCACCGGTAGATAACACTATAATATCTTTCAAACGTCCGGTAATTGTCACGTGACCTTGCTCATCAATCGAAGCAACGTCGCCGGAGTTTAACCAGCCATCCGATGACAAGACCGATTCGGTTGCTTGCGGATTGCTCCAGTATCCCATCATCACATTCGGACCGCGAATTAATAAGGCATCCGCCTCTCCCAGTTTAACGTCAACACCCGGTATCGGCACCCCAACGCTCGACGGCACATTATCATTGTGCCGGTTAACACAAGCAACGGGACTACTTTCAGTCATGCCATAACCCTGCAGTAACTGCAGTCCCAATCCAATAAACACGCGTGATATTTCCGCCGATAAAGCTGCGCCACCGCTCATTGCAAGTCGTAATGCACCACCGAGTTTATTCATCAGTTTCGACGCAACAATTGTATTCAATAGCGGCCATAATAAAAATGACAAACGCCATGATGTGCGTCCTTGCTGATATTCAAAACGACTGTATCCCACGTTAACCGTAACATTAAATATCCACCGCGCAAACGCAGAACCCTGTGAAAGCTTTGTCTGGATACCGGCATAAATGCGCTCATAAATTCTAGGTACTGAAATCAGAATCGTCGGACAAACAATTAGCAAATCTTCCTGCAATTGAGGTATTGAACGCGCATAGGCCACCGTAGCACCGCACATGATGGGCAGGTAATAGCCTACCGTACGCTCAAATGTATGTGACAATGGCAGAAACGACAATAACAGATCGTTCGGATCGACTTGAACCGCCTGCAGACTGCCGTAGGCATTGGACAGAATATTGCGATGGCTCAGCATAACCCCCTTAGGGCGACCCGTTGTACCCGAAGTATAAATTATAGTTGCCAATTGCTCGGAGTTTTGATTCAAATGACGAACATCTTCGTTTGTTTTATCAGGCAACCAATCCGCCAATACGGTCAATCGAGGATTATCCTGGTACTGTGTATTTGTATTGGCAATCGTATTATTTTTTAAAACCGGATCAACCAGTACAATATTTTGCAGTCCTTTAACATTACGGCAGGCTTCACAAATTTCCTGCCAATGTGCCGATTTTTCCAATAGCAAAAACTTGACTTCTGCGTCACTCAGCATATAGGTTACATTCTCGGCACGATCTTCAGTATAAAAAGGTACAACAACTAATCCTAACCCTAGAGCTGCCTGATCAAACATCACCCATTCGGGTCGATTGGACATCATAACCGCTACACTATCACCGGACACTAACGATGTGTTTGTCAATGCAACCTGCCAACGGGCAATGTGCTCACTCATTTCTTTCCAAGTATAACTTTGCCACGTTTCGCGTTCGCCATCAAAATAACGGTAGGCTTCCGCCTGCGGCGACATTCTGGTCCGCATCTCAAATAAACCATCTAACGTTTTCGCTTGCTCGACCGTGATAATCCGACTCATATTACAATATCCAATTTATCTGCTTTTAACCGATATACCCTCAGCAAATTAGCACAGCAAACACGACACATGATGATTCCTAGGTAAAGTTTTGTGAGAAATCGTCTACTTTAATAACTCGACCGCGTAAACCCTCCATCTTGCACATTAAATCGGCTTCTGCCGCAGAGATCACGTTACGCTCACGTGCCTGCGCAATGCGTTGATCTCCCCGTGCAGTAATTTTCCCCGATTTCACGGCATGATGAATTTTGCTTTCTATAGATGAGCACTCAATAGCACATTGCAAAGCCTGTTCCAGTTCAGCTAACGGCTCGTCCGGTTTTTTAGGGATGTAGATACCGGATGTCAACCGATCTCTTGTTTCACAAGGCTCCAACACTGTCCTGGCAACTGCATGACCCAATTCATCCGATGGCGGTGAATAAGGTTTTCCCAGCGGGAACAACCATACCCTGATTACCCATGCGAAAAATTTATTACCGGGAAAATTTTTTAAAAATTCATCAAATGTCTGCTGGATTCGATAAATGGAGTCTTGTAAGGACCAATGCAGTAAAGGCAAATCTGTCTGAGGGCGTTTGTCGTCTTCAAACCGTTTCAGAGCTGCCGAACATAAATAGAGTAAGCTCAGAATATCCCCCAAACGTGCAGATAAACGTTCTTTACGTTTCAATGTGCCGCCCAGCTTCATTAGCGCGATATCGGCTAGCAATGCAAAGTTTACAGACAATCGTGTTAATTGCTGGTAATAAATTGCAACTTCAGGGACACAATTTGCTGGAACGCTGCTTTTAATATATTTACCGAATAGGCCGTAAATAATGCAATTGGCCGTATTACGTAAGCTGTACTTAACATGACCGACCAATGCCGTATCAAAAGCTAATGAAGCACGTTTCTCGTCTTCATCATGCGCTGCATTAACTTCCTGCAGAATATACGGATGGCAACGAATCGCCCCTTGACCGAAAATAATCATATTTCGTGTAAGAATATTGGCACCTTCAACAGTAATACTCACCGGAATATGCTGGTATGCTCGTCCAAGATAATTGCGTGGTCCGATGCAAATACCTTTGCCGCCATGAATATCCATAGCATCATTTATTGCTTGGCGCGAACGCTCGGTCAAGTGATACTTTACAATAGCTGAAATGACTGAGGGTTTCTCACCCAGATCAACGGCTCCGGCCGTCATCACGCGCGCCGCATCCATCATATAAGTATTGCCGCCAATACGTGCTAGTGCCTCTTCTACCCCCTCAAAATAACCAATCGGCAAATTAAATTGAACTCTAACTCGGCTGTAAGCGCCACTAGTTCTTGCTGCCAACTTCGCACCACCGACACTGGTAGCAGGTAATGAAATTGAACGACCGGCAGCCAGACAGTTCATGAGCATACGCCAACCTTGTCCGACACCTTTTTCACCGCCGATAATCCACTCCATAGGAATAAAAACGTTTTTTCCCCAATTGGGACCATTCTGAAATACAGCATCAAGCGGCAGATGACGCCTACCAATATTTAAACCCGGTGTAGACGTTGGAATCAAGGCTAGTGTGATGCCCAAATCTTCTTTCTGGCCGAGAAAATGATCGGGATCGTATACTTTGAAGGCTAGTCCAAGAATTGTAGCCACAGGACCGAGTGTGATATACCGTTTCTCCCAGGTGACACGCATGCCCAGGACATCCTGTTTACCATCAAACTCGCCCTTACATACAATAGCATGATCAGGTATAGCACCCGCATCTGACCCGGCATCTGGAGACGTTAAACCAAAACAGGGCACTTCAAGCCCTTTAGCCAGTCTCGGTAAATAGTAATTTTTTTGCTCGTCAGTCCCATAATGCAACAACAACTCAGCCGGACCCAGCGAGTTAGGAACCATGACGGTTACCGCAGCAGTACCACTGCGTGAACCGATTTTCATTACAATTTCGGAATGTGCTAGCGCGGAGAAACCACGGCCGCCATATTGCTTAGGAATAATTAACCCGAAAAAACCATTGTCCTTGATAAATTGCCAAACTTCGGCTGGCAAATCTTTTATATCATGAGTAATCTGCCACTCATTAAGCATCAAACACAGTTCCTCGACAGGTCCGTCAAGAAAAGAGCGTTCTGTTTCACTGAGCTGCGGTTTCGGATAGGCCAATAATTTATTCCAGTCCGGTTTTCCACTAAAAAGATCACCATCCCACCAAACCGTACCCGCATCAAGTGCTTCCTGCTCGGTTTGCGAAATCTGCGGCAACATTTTGCGAAAAATTTTTAATATCTGATTTGTCAGAATCAGGCGACGCAACAATGGAATATAGGCAATAACAGCAAAAACAATCAGCAACGATAAGACAATATAAAACAGTGACCAGAGCACCTTTTTCCCCTTTTATCGAACTTTATGGTTAGCTAAAAATGCTTCGTTACACATGTAACATCGATGCATGTTTTACAGCACACGTGTAAAATTCGGCTTTTGCCGCAAACTCAGATTGTGAATTTACATGATAATTACTTAAATCCTACACTCATTTAAACATTCTGAGTAAAAAGTGTTGTTTAATGCATACACCGGATATCTGTTCAACAATAAGTCAATGTATATTTTTTAACTTGAAGGATCGTTTATGACCCATGAAACACTGAATTTAGCCAAACAACTGATTGCACGTCCTTCTATTACACCACAAGATAATAACTGTCAGGAGATACTTGCACAGCGCCTGAAAAAAATTGATTTTCAAATCGAAAACATGCGATTTGGAGAAGTTGACAATCTCTGGGCAAGACGCGGCAAATCGTCTCCTGTATTGTGTTTCGCTGGGCATACCGATGTCGTTCCTACAGGACCACTCGAACACTGGCACAGCGATCCATTTGATCCGGTTATTACAAATAACAAACTGTATGGTCGTGGGGCCGCAGATATGAAATCCTCTTTGGCTGCATTTGTAACTGCAATTGAACAATTTGTGGCTGAACATCCAAAACATCATGGTTCAATTGCACTGTTAATCACATCCGATGAAGAAGGCCCTGCCGTAGATGGCACGGTTAAAGTAGTTGAAACACTCAAGGCTCGCGGTGAATTATTGGATTACTGCATTGTCGGAGAACCAACCTGTACCGATCAGCTTGGCGACACCATCAAGAACGGCCGCCGTGGATCGTTGTCAGGCAATTTAACTATCAAAGGGGTACAAGGCCATATCGCTTATCCGCATCTGGCTAAAAATCCGATTCACCTCGCTGCACCGGCTATTGCCGACCTCGCACAAATCAAGTGGGACGAAGGTAATGAATATTTCCCTCCCACCTCATGGCACATTTCTAACATTAATGGCGGTACAGGAGCAACCAACGTAATACCTGGCACGCTAAATATACACTTTAACTTCCGTTTTTCTACCGCCAGTACGATTGAATCATTACAGTCACAAGTGCATCAAATACTCGACAAGTACGCACTGGATTACGAACTAATATGGGAGCTTTCAGGAAAACCTTTTCTAACACCCAAAGCGGAGCTTGCCGATGCGATGCGCGAAGCTATCATTCAAACAACAAAAATCGAACCACAGTTATCCACGTCCGGCGGCACGTCAGACGGACGCTTCATTGCTGATATTTGTAAACAGGTAGTCGAATTTGGGCCATGTAATGCAACAATTCACAAATTGAACGAGTGTGTTGAGGTAAACGATATAAGTCGTTTGTCTGAAATTTACAAACATTCACTGGAAAAGCTATTGCTCTAGCATCTGAACGAATAGATTTACAAAATAACGAGGTTTTATCCACCCCCATTTCTTTAGAAAACGGTTGCTATTTTGCTATTGTTGCTCCTGTGTTACCCAACGCGCCGCATAACGTATCAATTCTGCGCTGTCTTTAAGCTTTAGCTTGGTTCGTATATTGAATCGATGTGTTTCTATCGTTTTAATACTACGTTGCAGCAAATTCGCAATTTCCTGGCTGCTATGTCCGGACCCGATCAAATGCAGGATTTCGAACTCACTTGGCGTCAACTTATTTATCGGGGATTCCAGTTCAGTATTACCGGTAATTATCCGGTGGAGTAATTTTTCGTGTAATGCGTCACTTAAATAAATTTTACCTTGCAATACCTCACGAATGGCATTTACCAGAATCTCTCCGGGTTCCTGCTTCATAACATAGCCTCGCGCACCAGCCCTTAAAGAACGCTCTGCATAAATCGTTTCATCGTGCATGGAAACAAAGAGCACGGGTAACTCGGGATACAGGCTATGTATATTTTTGATAACTTCAAAACCGGATGTCGGTTTTAACGTGACATCCAATAACACAATATCAATAATATCACTTGCTTTACTTAATATAGCCAATGCCTCATCACCGCTCCCAGCTTCTGCATGGACTTGTAAATCCGGTTCGATATTAATAAACGTTGCCATGCCATGACGCATGATCGGATGGTCGTCAACTAACAAAATTTGTGCTTTTGAATAAGGCATGCTACACCATCTCCATTTCAAGGCGCACCTCAGCACCACCTTCTGAACGCGATAAAAAACTTAATCTGGCTCCTAATTGTCTGGCGCGATATTGCATAATTTTGATGCCCATCCCTGATTGTATACCGTTATCAATATCCGCAGAAAAGCCGCACCCATCATCACAAATCGATAAAAGTAATTTTTTATCCCTGGATAATAAAGATACGGTCAAATGCTGAGCCGCGCCATGCCGTATTGCATTGTTGGCGGCCTCCTGCGTGATGCGATAGAAGTTAAGCGCCAGATTTTTATCATAAATTCGTATTCCATTATCACATGAGAAATTACAGGTAATCGAATAAGTTTTTGCAATCCTGGCGGCAAGCTTCTCAAGTGCCGCAGCCAGGCCATTTGCCTCAAGCTCAAATGGTAACAATCCCTGCGCCAACTGTTTTATCTGTATAACCGCAGTCTGTACCTGAGATGCAATTGATGCTGCAATCGAGCGCATTGATTCATCATCGGATAGTCCGATTTTTCTTTCTAATGCACTGATCTGATAGCCGATTGCTGCAACCTGCTGTCCAAGATCATCATGCAACGTCTGTCCAAGAATATGCGCTTGTTCTTCTGCTACTGAAACCAAGGCTTGTTCAAGTCGTTTACGCTCAAGCCAGCTTTCCAGATCACCGGCAATCGCACCGATTAATTTCTGTTCTTCCTGTATTAAAAAAGGCTTGTCTTCTGGATAAGAAACGCTGATATAACCATATTTTTCACCATTTAATTGAATGTCCGACCGCAGCGTGTGCCCGATATAATCGCGCTGTTTATAGCAATCCACGTTGTCTCCTTCGATTCCTGAAGACAGTAATTTCGCGTGCGATTGATTTTTCTTTTCGGATCTAAACTGTTGACCATCAAGATCAATGACCACAGATGCAAGTTTAGGAAATTGCATTGCCGGAATCAAAAGATCAAAAATATTTTGACACACTTTTTCGATAGACAAATCAAGATTGATACCGCGACGAATTTCATAAAGACAGGTAATCTCTTTAAGCCGTTCTCTCAACAACTCGTCAATCTGTCTGCGTTCAAGCCAGTTCGCCAAATCGGCCGCAACAGCGTCGAGCAATTTTTGTTCTTCCACCATCAGGAAAAATTTATTTTTAGGGTATAAAACGCTGAGTTGCCCGTATGACTTATCCTTAATTTCAATTATTGACGTTAACGAACGAGTGTCGTCGTCAATTTGATTACCGGAAACAATCCGGTTCCCTCCGATTTCTACAACACCCAAAGCAACTTCAGGATACTGCATTGCCGGAATCAAATACCTGAAAATTTGACGGCATACTTCATCCACCGACAAGTCTGCACCAATGTTACGTCGTATTTCGTAGAGACAGGTAATTTCTTTTAAGCGCTCCCGCAGCTCGGATTCTTTGATACTGAGTTCAAGTGAAAATTGTTCAGCTTTCTTTTTCGCTTTTTGCGCTATACGCTCAGAGTTCATCAGTTTACGAACAAACCAGTTTAACAACAGTATTTCCACAATAATTAACAAAGCGAGATAAACAATGACTGTTTTTAATTCTTCAGTTATTGGCTTAAATAATTCCGCCTCATCCAGTTTCAGAATCATTCCAAGATCAATGGTTTCAAGCGGTGCGTAAGCTTCTATTACCGGAACTGCGCGATAATCCTTAACGGCTACTACCCCACGCTTACCATCTAGGGCATAGCTCATTGGCAACACACCTTCTCCTGCTATACGCATCAAATACTTAAACTGAATGCCATCAATCCGACTAATCAAACAAGGCATTTCATGTGAATCTTGTATGGGTAACGCGCATAACATAAATGTACCGGTTTCACCTATCGACCTGATTTCACTAAAGCTGCGTGTCAGCTGCGGCAGCTTTTTTTCTATCATAATCTTACCAATAGGCCGCCCGTGCTGGTCTATGATTTCCTTGTTGCTGTGGAGGATAAATTCACTATCCCAAATCAGTACTGTTTCGGTTGCCATGTTCAGGGGTAACGCCTGTGTTTTTTTTTCTGAGAAATGCCCGACTTTAGACAGCTGATCACCCTGCTTACCATAAACAGCAATTGCAGAAAAGCCAGTCTGAGTCAATGAATACAAAGTACTATTCAGATTACCGCGCGCTTTGGAGTCAACTGACTTGATGTTCAACTGCTCTACGACTTGGGCTAAAAAAGGCCTTGTTGCTAAAGCAGTAATATTTGTCAATCCATCTTCAATCTGACTCTCAAGCAAGTGTGCTTTACCCTGTAAAGCCACATCTAACCCTCTACCAAGCGATAATTCAATCTGCTGACGCATGACACTGTAAACAGCAATACCCGTCACCAAGGTTAGTCCCATTAACAGCAAACCGGCAATCACAACAATTTTCTGATGATCCAGAATCGGAAGCACACTTGACTGTCGATTTTTATGTGCTACCTTCACGGTGTTATAGTCCTGCCCGCCATGCGGTACATACAAAACGTCTCATTAGTTTTATTTGGGATCGAGAGAGTTCGACGGTAAAAGCCATCACAATACAACACAACACTTAACTGAGTAAGGTACCAATTGCATGCATCCAACCCTCGTAGAGTTTTTGTCTCTTATCTTCTGACATTTGAGGTCTATAGCGACGCGCACATTTCCAGTTTCTGGCATTCTCATCGAACCCGTCGAATAAACCGCTTTGCAATCCAGCCAGTACAGCAGCTCCCCAGGCAGTGCTTTCGGTAATTTCGGGTAGTTCAACGGTGCGGTTCAGCATATCAGCCAAAAACTGACACATAAATGCATTATTTGCCATACCGCCGTCAATACGTAAAACACCACCGGAGTCAATATCTCCATGTTCAGCTGCCATTGCGTCAATCAGATCTCGACTCTGGTACCCCTGCGCTTCAAGTGCTGCCCGAACTATATGTGCACTGCTGCTTTCGCGGCTTAATCCAACAATAGCCGCCCGCGCACCCGCCTTCCAATAGGGGGCGCCGAGTCCTGTAAAAGCAGGCACAAAATAAACCTCATTGTTGTCGGCTACGGAATCTGCCAGTGCTTCGCTCTGATGTGCATTTTCGAGCAGTCCAAGATTATCACGTAACCACTGCACTGCGGCTCCGGCGGTAAAAATCGAACCCTCCAAGGCATATGCCATGTCGCTACCGATACGATAGCCAATAGTAGTCAGTAATTTTTTTGAGGAACTGTAACGACGCTCGCCAACATTCATTAATGCAAAGCAGCCGGTTCCATAGGTGGCTTTAACCATACCCGGCTTAAAACACCCCTGACCGATCAATGCAGCATGTTGATCGCCAGCCATACCGCCAATGACATAAGTTTCACCAAAACAATCGGCATGGGTTTCACCGAAATGGTCAACATTTCCTTTAACATCAGGAAGAATTGCAGAAGGAATATTGAATAACTGCAGTAATTCGTCATCCCATTGCAAGCGATTAATATTATAGAGCATCGTACGGGATGCATTGGTAATATCAGTGGCATGCACTTTGCCATGTGTTAACTTCCATAGCAGGAACGTATCTACCGTACCAAATGCCAGCTCTCCATTGTCTGCACGCGCTCTTGCTCCGCTAACGTGATCGAGTATCCATGCGATCTTTGTAGCAGAAAAATACGGATCGATAAGCAATCCCGTCTTTTCGGTAATTATTTTTTCATATCCGGCATTTTTTAGCGCTTCGCAATCATCTGCAGTCCTGCGATCTTGCCAGACAATTGCATTATAAATCGGCTCTCCAGTTTTCCGATCCCAGATCAACGTTGTTTCGCGTTGGTTTGTAATACCGATTCCGGCAATTTCAATATCATTTTTTCGAGCATCTGCTATGACATTTTGACAAGTCCATAGCGTGCCTTGCCATAAATCATTCGGCTGCTGCTCAACCCACCCTTTATTCGGATAATTTAAAACGAGTTCCTTTTGGCTGATTGACAGTATTTTTCCTTGATCGGAAAACAAAATTGCCCGCGTACTGGTCGTACCCTGATCGATAGCAAGTAATGCTATGTTACGAACTGCATCCATAATGTTAAGACCGTTAACAAAGTCAGATACTTAATGTACACACAACATCGAACTTTCAATCTGAATTTTTATCTACATCCGACATCAAAAATTTAACCAGCAATGCGATTCCAAACGGCAACGCGCTTAACCCGGTAATCATGTAATGTTCTGCGGTAAACTGGTCACCCTCATACAAAAATATATAACCAAAAAAAACCGTTACAGGCGCTATAAGAGCAAGTGTCTGTATTAACAAGAAAAAGCGTTCCATCTTTCAGCTTTCCAATTTATAAAATATATTAAATCAAGTAGCTCAATTAACGCGACGGGATCAATAAAGGGCGAATTTCAATGAGGCTTTGTCTTGATTAACAAAATGATTACAGAGCCAAGTTATTCGTTACATTGGTAGTTTAGTCAATGATTTCCCCTATCCTTAGACATTCCAATTAGGAATATCTTACCTGCCGATTCTAATTCAATAACAATTAGTCTGGCATATTTTATACGCGCTCAACATACTCTCCTGTATCTGTATTCACTTTAATTTTATCG
The DNA here is from genome assembly GCA_030431985.1 of Gammaproteobacteria bacterium. Lineage (GTDB taxonomy): Bacteria > Pseudomonadota > Gammaproteobacteria > Burkholderiales > Nitrosomonadaceae > Nitrosomonas. The sequence continues at coordinate 28,579 of JAUIIB010000002.1, read as the reverse complement.
CCAATGTTAACAAACTGCGGTACGCTTATTTTAAGTCCGGTTTCAAGAACAGCCGGCTTGCCACCACTTGCCGCGGTCTGTCCTTTCAACATCACTTCCGTCTCCATAACTTCCAGAACAACATTTGCCGGTAGATCGATACCGATAGGATTTTCATTATGAAAATTGATTACCACATCGGTATTGGGTAGCAGGTAAGGCATTTGTTCTTCGAGCTCGTCACCCGGAATCGTGAGTTGCTCATAAGATTCATTATCCATAAAAACATAGCTATCACCATCAGCATATAAATACTGCATTTGACGTTGTTCAACATGGGCCTTTTCCACTTTATCTTCAGACCGAAAACGCTCATTAAGCTTGGTGCCATCACCAATGGATTTCATTTCCAACTGGACAAATGCGCCACCTTTGCCAGGTTTAACATGGTTCTTTTTGTGAATCTTCCAGAGTTTATTTTGGTATTCTATTAAATTGCCGACACGTACTTCAAATGCAGAAATTTTCATAATAAAATTTTAGTAATAATCAATTAAATCAATAAATTTAGATAGTGAATTATAACAGTCACATCCGTATAGCGTAGGGTTTATAAAAACGCTGGATTGTTAGCGCACAAAGACGATCAAACAAGTATTCCATCATCCACTTATTCTACTGTTTCGATCTGCCTTCCTAGGCTTCACCAATCCAGCATGATTCAAACAACACTTTAAGATCTGGAAGTTTCTAATGACAGGAAAACTTTACCTAATCCCAACACCGATCAGCGATTGCGATCTGGACTGGATCATTCCCGTAACGGTCAAACAGTCAATACAGCAACTTGAACATTTCATCGCCGAACATCCTAAAACAGCGCGTCGATTTTTGAAACAGATTGAATGCAAGTCGCCACTTCAAGAAATTCATATAGATACTCTCAACGAGCACACGCCCGACAAAGCATTGGAAACAATGCTTCAACCCTTGCTAACAGGACATGACACGGGGCTGTTGTCTGAGGCGGGATGTCCCGCTGTTGCCGACCCAGGCGGCAATCTTGTACGACTGGCACATGACAAGCGTATTACCGTCATCCCATTAACCGGTCCGTCATCAATTATGCTGGCACTAATGGCTTCGGGATTGAATGGGCAACGGTTTTGTTTTCACGGCTATTTGCCTATTGATAAATCGGCTCGCACGCAAGGCATTACCTTACTTGAGAAGCAATCGAGCAAGCATGATCAAACACAAGTGTTTATTGAAGCACCATACAGAAATCAAAATCTACTTGAGCTCATTCTGGAAACTTGCCGGAACGATACGGATCTGTGCATCGCATCAAGCCTCAGCGGACCTGACGAATATGTTAGGACACAAACTATCAAACAATGGAAATTAACATCGCCGCCTGATATCAATAAAATACCCACAATTTTTTTATTACATGGCCACCGATGACAGTTTAACGCGTCTTCTTTTGAATAAACTCAATTTTGTATCCATCCGGATCTTCAACAAATGCGATCACCGTTGAACCATGTTTCATCGGTCCGGCCTCGCGGGTTACTTTTCCACCTCGTTTGCGGGTTTCCTCACATGCCGAATAGGCGTCGTCCACTTCTATGGCAATATGACCGTAGCCTTCTCCGAGATCATAGCGATCGGTATCCCAGTTATGGGTCAACTCAAGGACCGTTCCATTGGATTCGTCCTGATAACCGACAAAAGCCAATGTAAACTTACCCTCAGGATAATCCTTACGCCGCAGTAACCGCATCCCCAATACCTGCGTGTAAAATGCCAACGATTTCTCCAAATCACCGACGCGTAACATAGTATGCAGTATCCGCATTAAATCTTCACCATTTCGAAATCTTCTTTGCGCGCACCGCATTCCGGGCATGTCCAGTTGATCGGTACATCCTCCCAGCGTGTTCCCGGTGCAATTCCCTCATCCGGCGATCCTTTTTCTTCATCATAAACATAGCCGCAGATGAGGCACATATAACGATTATAGTTGTTATTCTCTTCAGTAGTCATAATAGATCGCGACACCCTTTTAAGTTAAAATGATATTTTACGGTATTAATGTATGTCACAGCCACCCCCAAATGTACTTTCATTCGCAGCCTGTGATCCAAGTAGCGGTGCTGGCAGTCATGCAGATGCGTTAACAATCACCGGGATGGGTTGTCATCCGCTACCGATTGTAACAGCCATTACTGTTCAAGATACATCTGGAGTTAAGGAAGTACTGCCGCTTGATGCGCAATGGATAGACCGCCAGGCTCGCATCGTATTGAATGATGTCCCTGTTCACGCCTTTAAACTGGGCGTTTTGGGTAGTACCAAAGCCATTGAGACAATTACCGAAATTCTATTGGATTACCCGGAAATACCTGTTGTTCTGGATCCGGTGCTTGCTTCCGGACAAGGTGACGTATTAACCAGCACTGAAATGATCGAAACAATACGCGCCATGCTGCTACCACGTACTACAGTGTTAACCCCAAACAGTATAGAAGCGTGTCGTCTGGCAAACGTTAACAAAGATCAATCGACCTACTCGGATTATTCATTACTGGAAGAATCTGCATACAGACTGCTGGGGCTGGGCTGCCAATACGTATTAATTACGGGTACACATGAAGATACACCTGAAGTAATCAACGCTTTATTTGCGGACAATGAATGTCTGCGCTCTGATGCATGGAAAAGATTACCACACCATTATCACGGTTCAGGGTGCACGCTGTCCTCAGCAATCGCCGCAATGCTTGCAACAGGTAAAACAGTACCTGACAGCGTAGTCATTGCACAGGAATATACCTGGAAAGCTCTGGCTGCCGGCTATCAGCCCGGCAAAGGGCAATACATTCCAAACCGTTTTTTCAGGAATGAAGAAAAAGAAGACATAGCTCAGAATATGCACGGGGTTCAGATTGCCGGGAAATCCTAAAATGCTTGTACGCGGTCTTTACGGCATCACACCGGATTTATCGGACACTACGCTTTTGCTAGACAAAACCGAACAGGTATTAGTCGGCGGCGCACAGCTGATACAATACCGGAATAAAGTCGCTGACGCAGCTTTACGGCTTCAACAGGCCAGCGCTCTCCTACAGCTTTGTCAAACATATGCTGTTCCGTTAATTATTAACGATAGCGTGGAACTGGCAACAAAAATTAACGCAGCAGGCGTTCATCTCGGTAAACAGGATGCGAGTATTGTTACAGCTAGAAAAGAGTTGGGTGCAGACAAAATTGTGGGTGCATCATGTTACAACTCTTTGGCGCTGGCCTCGAGAGCCATAAAAAATGGTGCAGATTATGTTGCTTTTGGCGCTTTTTTTCCAACGTCAACCAAGTATGACACTGTTTCAGCACCGATTGAGATTTTGCATCAAGCCAAGACAGCATTCAAAACACCAGTTGTGTGTATTGGCGGTATTAAATTAACCAATATGCAGGTTTTAATTGAAAGCGGCGCGGATGCCGTGGCAGTATGCCAGGCCTTATACCAGGCAGACGATATATGTCAAACAGCAATGAAATTCTCGCACTATTTCAACTAACTTTGATACGGTATTAAATACTACTTATCTATTTTTAATTAATTTGAGAGCAATTCGATGAGTTCACGCAATCAACAATTATTTGAACAATCACAGAACGTTATCCCCGGTGGAGTTAATTCTCCCGTACGCGCCTTTAAATCTGTTGGCGGCACACCGGTATTTTTCCAGCGCGGGCAAGGGGCCTACGTTTGGGATGCAGATAATAAACCTTACATTGACTATGTCGGGTCCTGGGGACCACTCATATTGGGCCATGCCCATCCTGAGGTCATTAAAGCCGTCCAGATAGCTTCAGAAAATGGTCTGACATTTGGTGCACCCACTGAAGCAGAACTGGAAATTGCCGAACTGATTTGTTCATTATTACCCTCAATCGAACAAGTCAGACTAGTCAGCTCAGGAACCGAGGCCGGAATGAGCGCAATTCGCCTGGCGCGTGGATATACCGGTCGTAATAAAATTATAAAATTTGAGGGATGCTATCACGGTCACGACGATTCACTGCTGGTAAAAGCCGGATCGGGTGCCTTAACCTTTGGTAATCCAAGCTCAGCGGGAGTGCCACAAGAAGCGGCGGGACACACAATTGTGTTGGACTACAATGATATTTCCGGCGCTGAAGAAACATTCAAACAACTTGGCGACGAAATTGCAGCAGTTATCGTCGAACCGGTTGCAGGTAATATGAACCTGATTAAACCGCACATGGAATTTCTTAAAACTTTACGCGCATTATGTACCCAGCATGGCAGCGTTTTGATTTTTGACGAAGTGATGACCGGTTTCCGTGTAGGATTAAGTTGCGCACAAGGTCTCTATCAAATTCAGCCTGACTTGACCGTATTAGGCAAGGTTATCGGTGGCGGTATGCCTATGGCTGCTTTTGGCGGTCGGCGAGATATTATGCAATGTCTGGCACCTGTAGGAGCCGTTTATCAGGCTGGCACATTGTCAGGTAATCCGGTCGCTGTTACTGCAGGGTTAACCACATTAAAGCTGATTCAACAACCTGGTTTTTATGAAAACCTCTCTGATATAACGCGTCAGTTAACGGATGGCCTAACAACCAGCGCACAAAAGCACGGTATTGATTTTTGTGCGCAGTCTGTCGGAGGCATGTTCGGACTGTATTTTAATAAAACAATTCCAATCAGCTTTGCCGAAGTGACAGCTTGCGACAAAGATGCGTTTAACCGATTCTTCCATGCAATGCTAAGCGAAGGCATTTATTTTGCCCCATCAGCTTTTGAAGCCGGTTTCGTATCCTGCATGCATGGCAGTAAAGAAATTAACGTTACCTTAGATGCTGCAGAGAAAATATTTTCAGCGTGGTAATTTCACAATAAAAAACGGAGCAACATCTCGCCAAACCATTTGGCAGGTTACTCCGTTTCATACCATTACAGGAACGGGAAGAAAATTATTGCGGTGCGTCCATACTCTGAATATATTCGGCAACTGCGCGTTCTTCTTCACCGTTCATACGTGTAACAACTTTTTGCATCACACCTTTATCATTGATACGTTTACCTTCATTAAATAAATTAAGCTGTATAAATGTATATTCAGCATGCTGCCCTGCAACAGCGGGGTAATGTGGAGGAATACCCGCGCCTGACGGTCCATGGCAACTCGCACAGGCCGGAACACCATTGTCAATATTGCCGCCGTGGTAAAGCCGCTTACCCATTTCAAGATAACTCTCATTGTCAGTTACATTACCGGCCGACTCAGGTTTTTGTTTAGCATAAAATGCAGCCAGATTTTCTATATCTTGTTGCGTTAGCGAAGCAACCATAGGGCCCATGATGGCACTCTCACGATTAGGAGATTCACCCTCCCCTGATTTAAAGTCCATCAGTTGCTTGATGATGTACTCGACATGTTGCCCAGCCAGAATAGGATTAGCCGGTATAATACTATTGCCATCGGGATTATGGCATCCAGCACAAATACCCGCTGCAACTTCTTGACCTTTGGCCGCATCTCCCGCCGCAGTAACGGAGGCTGACATCACTATAGCCAATGCGGTGACCATAGCAATAATCATAGCCTTACATTTTTTTGTAATTGCCCTATACTTCATATTCATCCGTGTATATCTCGTAATTTTCATGCCGTTAAAATTCTGTTTTTTGATTCGATTCTTTAATTAACATGGTATTCTATCAAGGTACTTATGCGTTCACAACTCGATAAAACGTAAATGTCACGATTTTAATTGCTGAATGAAATACATCTTTTTTTTTCTCCTGGCCGTTAATCTTGTGGCGATGACTCTATCGATTTTTTATAGGCCCGTTTCGCCTTCTTCTGACTCAACGCTACAAGTTTACAATCCTGAAAGAATCATTCTATTACCCCCATCTGTCGATTGCATCGAATGGGGCCTTTTTTCAACATCTCGTGCGGCATCGGTTAAAGCAGCTATCGACGAACTTGACCCGCAAGTCCCAAGCAAACAGATATTATCCGGCACATTGACACAATTCCAAATCCACACAAACCCGTTCAGAAATCAACAAACAGCAGAACGAGAAATCAATAAACTCCGTAATATGGGAATCGCCAGCTATCGTATTCTGGAAAAAGGACCTTTACTCAACGCTGTCTCTTTTGGCGAATTCACTAATCAAGCATCCGCGCACGATTTACAGAAAAAACTAGATGAAAAAGGTATTACTGATATAGTCTTAAGCGAACATACTATAGAACACTATAAATTCTTATTTTTTAAAATAGATAAATCTGTCATTACTGAACTGGAAACGTTAGCCGAGCAATTTCCAGATAGTAAGCTCACACACGCCACCTGTGAACGCTTATAATAATTATATCTAACCCAATGCGTTAAACCGAACACTCATAAAAACTTATGCAAGTCACTATAAAAACCGCACAAGAAATTGAAAAAATGAGAATAGCGGGTAAACTCGCCTCTGAAGTACTTGATTACATTACACCTTATGTAAAGCCAGGGATAACAACCGGAGAATTAGATACACTGTGCCACCGCTATATGGTCGACGTACAGAAAACGATACCGGCTCCCCTAAACTACGCACCAAGAGGACACAGCCCGTACCCAAAATCCATTTGTACCTCAGTTAATAACCAAATATGTCACGGTATCCCTGGCGAAAAGAAATTAAAAAACGGTGATATTGTCAACATCGATATTACCGTTATCAGCGATGAATACCACGGTGACACCAGTCGAATGTTTTATGTCGGAGAACCTTCTATACAGGCTAGACGACTATGCGAATTCACATACGAAGCCATGTGGCGGGGCATTGATGTGGTTAAGCCGGGTAATCATTTAGGTGATATCGGTCATGTTATTCAAAAGCACGCTGAGAAAATAGGTTACAGCGTTGTTAAAGAATTCTGTGGTCATGGTATTGGAAAGAAATTTCATGAAGACCCACAGGTGTTGCATTACGGAAAAGCGGGTGCAGGATTAAAACTCGAGCCGGGGATGACGTTCACAATCGAGCCTATGATTAATGCAGGAAAAGCCTCAATTCGGCACTTACCCGATGGATGGACGGTTACCACCAAGGATGGCAGCCTTTCTGCTCAATGGGAACATACTGTTTTGGTCACAGAGGACAGTTATGAGGTGCTCACCGTTTCCGAAGGTACTCCTCCTAAACCTGTTTACCGTTTTTAAATCACAACAACTTTCTATATATGGCACGTCATTACAATCGAACCGCATCGCAACTGCGCCCCGTCAAAATAACCCGTCATTATTCCAAGCATGCCGATGGCTCAGTATTGATTGAATGCGGCGACACCAGGATAATCTGTAGCGCCAGTATCAGCGAAAAAATACCGCCTTTCTTAAAAGATCAGAATCAGGGGTGGCTGACTGCAGAATATGGCATGCTGCCCAGTTCAACCCACGAACGCATGCAACGCGAAGCTGCACGCGGTAAACAATCAGGTCGGACCATGGAAATTCAACGCCTGATTGGTCGCTCCTTACGCGCGATAATCGACCTTAAAAAGCTAGGAGAACGCACAATACAAATTGACTGCGATGTCATCCAGGCGGATGGTGGCACGCGGACGGCCAGTATCACAGGTGCTTTTGTCGCCTTGCACGATGCTGTAGGCAGTCTTCTAAAACGTGGGCTTATTGAATCGACGCCCATTATTGATTATGTTGCCGCAATTTCCGTTGGTATTCACCAGGACTCCCCTATCCTGGACCTCGATTATCTGGAAGACTCAACTTGTGATACCGACATGAATATCATTATGACCGATAAATCCGGAATCGTTGAAATACAGGGTACTGCTGAAGGCGCCGCCTTTTCCCGCCCTGAACTCAATCAAATGCTGGATTTAGCGGAATCGGGTATAAAAGAATTAATATCGATCCAGAAAGCGGCATTGGAAGCGTCATAATTATGACAATTCATTTAGACAAGCTGGTCATTGCTAGCGGTAATCCGGGAAAACTTAAGGAAATTGGCATTTTGCTTGAACCACTAGGTATCGGCATCCTGCCACAATCAGTTTACAATGTACCCGAAGCTGAAGAGCCTCATGCCACATTCATTGAAAACGCACTCATTAAAGCCAGACATGCATGCCATCATACAGGGTTACCCGCTTTGGCCGATGATTCGGGGCTGTGCGTTAACGCCTTAAATGGAGCGCCAGGCATATTCTCAGCACGATTCGCAGGCGAACCCAAATCCGATCAGCGCAACAATCAAAAACTGATCAATAGTTTAAACAATGTTCCCGATCGCAGTGCATATTATTATTGTGTTATTGTCTTGCTAAGAAGTATTGACGACCCGCAACCCGTGATTGCCGAAGGAAAATGGCATGGAGAAATTGTCATGAAATCACAGGGTAAAGGTGGGTTTGGCTATGACCCCTATTTCTATATTCCCGAGCTTGGCAAAACAGCAGCTGAACTTCAGCCAAGTGAAAAAAACACCATTAGCCATCGTGGCCAAGCTTTAGCCTATCTACTAAATGAATTACAGCATAAATCGTAACTATAGATACCCGACATATCATCTCCTTGTATTCTGGCGAGTTCGTTAATTTATGGCTAATTTAATTGACTGTTACTACCGCTCTCAACAAACGAATTTATTTTTGATCAACTAAAGATAGAATTCAACATTGGACGACCAGTTAAACCGGTTGACATTATCGGTTGTTACCTGATGCTCAGATAAATCAATAAAATGCTCACAAAGATGCAGTATTTCTACACGAGCATTCCATGAGTTGACAGCACAACCTGCTCTAAGCCTGTCTAGCATCTCATCCACTATGGCTTCATCGCCGATAAGTGAACAATACACGCGATTATGATCAAGTATATCGTTTGACGCACCGCCTCTAAGTTTCCGCTTTTGTGCCCCACGCACAAACGTTTGCCTGAACATCACGTTCTGAACATTCCCGGTCACATAAAAGCTGATTTTTTTCAACATCACAGCACCCCAAATGAATCCGTTAGTTCACGACCAGAAACACTTTTTACTGCGACAAAAATGTAATCTTTTTGATAAACGCCTCCGATACACCTTGCGTGTTGTTGGTGTTTTGCTGAAAGGCCACAGCGGTAATTGGCGGCGTCTCATTCTGCTGAAAAACTGTTCTAAACCGTTCGTCGACTTCAAAGTCCGTAGTAATTGTTTCACCCGATTGGTCGCCCGATGCGACACAAAAATATCGCCCGCCCTGGCGCCACAGTCTGCCAATATACATTTCATCAACATCTTCTTTTTTACCAATAAATGCACTTAGAAAATAAGGTGCCGATTTAATACCCAGCGGCAATCCGCTCGATAGCCTCTCCGTTCCAAACGACAGCATAACTGCAATGGGTACACTGTTAACACCATTGTTCCAATCCGCCCCTTCAGGATATTGATTTACTCCCCAGATAATTTCAACACGCTTAACACCGTAAATATGCTGTACAAACTTCAAACCAAATAGTCCAGCTGATTCGCGGTCCGTACTGATCACAAGCGCATCATTCTCAAATCGTGGGTTCATGGACTTTGCATTCAACTCAAACTCAAAACCCTGCTGCTCCAGCCATGGCAACGCATCACCTTCTATATGTCCCGTAAAATCAATAACATGAACAATTTTCTCAGCGGCGCATAATGTAGTTGTCACCCAAAACAATACAGTTAGAACGAGTGCAGCATGCAAGCAATTCGTTTTTCTAGATATATGACAATGCATTCTTCGTCTCTCAAAATCACGATAGGTTCACAGAGGTTTCTGCTATACCTTCAGAATATACCGTTGGAATTTTATTTTAGGCTAAATTTCAGGCATTGGTAACAATCAACGAACAAATTTGTGCGCAATTAGTCTTGTGATATTGCAAACAATCGCTGGTACTCACGAATAGCGTACCGGTCGGTCATGCCTGCTATATAATCTGCAATGGCCTGATAACCTTCGTATTTGAATTTGTACTGATACTTTTCAGGAAGCAAACGGGCGTTAACACTGAACGCATCGAACAGCCGCTTGATGATATGCGATGCCTTGCTGCTCATTCGAACAACACGGCTGTGCATATATAGATGATCGTATAAAAATTTTTTAAGCTGATGCTGTTCCTTTTTAATCGAATCACTAAACCCAATTAACGGCGGTGCCAGGTAAACATCGGCCAAGCCAGTCAATTTTGCTTCGGCAATATTCTTCTGGCTCTGCACCGTCAAATCAGTCGCCAGTGTATTAATCATACATCTGACAGTTTCGTAAACCAACCGCCTGTTTTTAAGATCTGGATAACTGGTTTGCACCTGATCTAAATGACGGGAAAAAATAGTGACATCTTGCAGCTGTTCTAGCGAAATTAAACCAGAGCGCAGGCCATCGTCAACATCATGATTATTGTAAGCAATTTCATCTGCAAAATTGGCAAGCTGCGCTTCAAGAGAAGGTCTTCGATTCATAATGAAACGTTCTCCCACCTCGCCTAAAAGACCAGCATTCTTTTTGGACGCATGCTTCAAAATTCCTTCACGGGTTTCAAAGCACAAATTCAGGCCATCAAATGCCGCATAACGTTCTTCAAGGACATCGACAACACGAAGTGATTGCAGATTATGTTCAAAACCACCAAAATTCTTCATGCATTTGTGCAATGCGTCTTGACCGGCATGTCCAAAGGGCGTATGTCCAAGATCGTGCGCTAGCGTAATCGCTTCTACCAAATCTTCATTCAAACCCAAGTTACGCGCAACTGAACGACCAATTTGCGCCACCTCCAGGCTATGTGTTAAACGAGTACGAAATAGATCACCTTCATGATTTACAAACACCTGTGTTTTGTATTCAAGACGTCGAAATGCCTTTGAGTGAATAATTCGATCTCGGTCACGCTGAAATTCACTTCGACCTGAAGGAGGTGCTTCGTTGATCGCTCGTCCACGCGAAACGTCTTCGGAAACGGCGTAAGGTGCAAGCTCATGCATGCTTCATACAAGCATTTAGTGATTCAGTAACCAGTGCGGGTGGAATATCTGCACGCATTACCGCCTCACCAATTCGGTTTAGAACAATAAACCGCGTCTTTCCGGCAGAAACTTTCTTATCTAGCGCCATTAATTCAAAATATTTTTCTGGATCAAGGCTTGGCGCTTCAATCGGCAACCCCGCCTTTTGAAAGATAGCTCGAATCCGCGTAACATCAGCGTCGCTAATTAATTTCATGCGTCTGGACAAATCAGCCGCAATAACCGTTCCAGCCGCTACCGCTTCTCCATGCAACCAAACACCGTAACCCATACCATTCTCAATCGCATGTCCGAAGGTATGACCTAAATTTAATAAAGTACGCACACCACTCTCTTTTTCGTCAGCTGCCACGATCTCGGCTTTATTCTCACAGCTGCGTTGAATAGCCTCGTTCAACGTCACCGGATCACGGGCAAGCAGGCGCTGTATATTTTTTTCTAACCATTCAAAAAAAACTGGATCCCGGATTAAGCCATACTTAATGATCTCTGCTATCCCGGCACGTAATTCACGATCGGGTAAAGTGTCAAGTGTTGCACTGTCAGTTATCACCATGCGCGGCTGATAGAACGCACCGACCATGTTTTTACCCATGGGATGATTAATGCCGGTTTTGCCACCTACTGAAGAATCAACCTGTGCCAGAAGCGTAGTCGGCATCTGAATAAACGGTACACCACGCAAGTACGTAGCAGCCGCAAATCCAGTCAGATCACCGATGACACCGCCACCTAATGCCAGAATAGCTGTTGTGCGCTCACAATGGTTTTGCAGCAATGCATCAAAAATTTGATTTAGTGTTTCCCAATTTTTATAGGTCTCGCCATCAGGCAGAATAATCGGTATAGACTGCACACCATTTACGTCTAAAGATGTGCGCAATTTGTCAAGATACAACGGCGCGACTGTTTGGTTTGTAACAATGGCCACACGTTTTTGTTTCAAGCTGGAAGCGATAAGTTCTGTTTGACTTAAAATGCCATTACCAATATGAATAGGGTAGTTTCGCGTTTTAGAAGAAGACGAAAATTCAACCGTGATGGTTCGCATAAGATTTTCTGTATGAATAGTAGGTTGTGCCAATTTAAAAGCAACCAGCCGCTTAGCCAGTTCTTTGACCAAAGATCTTATATTTTGCCGGGCAGTATCAATAACAATATGTGCTGTTTCATGATAGAGTTTGTTTCGTTGCTCAAAAATTTCAGTCAGTTTGCCACGCAAATTGTTTGTTTTGAGTAACGGCCGGTCTCTATCATACCGTGTACGCCGGTACAAATCATTAACCGATGCTCGTAAATACACAACGATTCCACTACGTTTCAGCATCATACGGTTTTCATGACTGAGTACTGCGCCGCCGCCGGTCGCCAAAACAATATTATTCTGACATGTCAACTTCTTGAGCGCCTGTGTTTCGCGTTTGCGGAACCCCGCTTCACCTTCAAATTCAAAGATTACCGGTATTTTTACACCAGTACATTCCTGAATTTCATGATCGCAGTCAAGAAAACGCTTGCCTGTGTAACTGGCAAGTGCCTTACCGATGGTTGTCTTGCCTGCACCCATCATGCCTACTAGGATGATATTGCTGCCGCTCAAAGACTGTAGTATTTTTTTGTCGGAAGCCGCTATTTTTTTACCCGTACGCATGCCCAAAATCCAGCAAACAGATCTGCCTACAATAATTATCGCACGCAACAATCGACCCGAAAATTATTGAACAGTTAATATTCATTTACACGATGTTTTATTCATGCTTATTTGCAACATGCTTCGAAACAAACCATGAAAAAAACAATGGCACAAAAACTGTGGCAACAAATGCAGCCAATATCATACCGCCGAAAACACCGGTCCCCATTGATTGCCGTGCGGCTGAACCCGCACCCGTTGCAACGACTAAAGGCACAACACCCAGAATAAACGCCATTGAGGTCATCACGATAGGCCGAAAACGTAGATGTGCAGATTCAATTGCGGCACGCTTAGCATCCATACCCGCTTTCATTTTCTGATTTGCAAATTCTACTAATAATATCGCATTTTTAGCCGCCAAACCGATTAATGTCACCATACCAATTTGAAAATAAATATCATTGGACATATCCCGTAGCAATACAGCAACCAACGCGCCAGCCATGGCAAATGGTACCGCCATAATAACAGCCAGCGGCAACGCCCAGGTTTCAAACTGTGCAGCCAGAATTAGAAATACCATAATAATAGCCAGACTGAAGGCAAATACCGCCGCCGAACCTGTTCTTTTTTCTTGGAAATCTTTACCTGTCCAGGCGATTTGATAGCCATCCGGCAAAACCCGATCGGCCACATCCTCCACAAGCTTGATCGCTTCACCTGAACTCAAGCCGGGAATACCATTACCGATTACTTTGGCGGACAACAAGCCATTAAAACGTTCCAGTTGTTCTGCACCGATAATCTGTTTGATCTGCACTAGCGCAGATAAAGGTATCATCAATCCTGAATTGGAACGCACGTATACTTTTCCGATATCCTCAGGCTTCATGCGGTAAGCTGCTTCCGCTTGTAACTGAACGCGATAAGTGCGTCCAGCCCGATTAAAATCATTGATATAAAGCGAACCCATCGTGCTCTGAAGCGTTTCATAAATCTCAGCGATGGCAACGCCTTGTGATATCGCTTTGGCTTCATCGACAGAGACAAAAAACTGCGGTACCCCTGAACGATAAAATGTATTGACTGAGGCCAACAATGGTTCCTGTTTGAGTGCACCCAAGAAATTATCGACTACTTTTGCCAACAACCGGGGATCGGTATTTGTTCGACTTTGAACATAAAGTTCAAAGCCTCCCGTACTACCTAAACCTCGAATAGCTGGCGGATTAAATGCAATAGCAAGCCCATCCGTTTGTTTAGCTCCAGCAACGAACAATTGATTGACCAGTTCGTCCGCAGTTGTGGTACGTTCCGACCAATCGGTCATCCGCGTAAATACAGTTGACACATTCGTTTTATTGCCGCCGCCGATAAAGTCGAGTCCGTTTACCGCAAATTGAAAAGCAACATCCGGATTCTTTGCAATTTCGGTACGCACGGCATCCGTTGTGGCAATGGTTCGTGACAAAGCCGCGTTATCCGGCAAGATTACTGCAGTGATCACATAGCCTTGATCTTCAGAGGGTACAAGACTGCCTGGTATTACATTGAGCAGATACCCTATTCCGCCAATAAAGGCTAAAAATACCAATACACTGATCAGCGCATGTCGAATTGCAGCACCTACCATCGCCACATAAAAATCCCGCAACCGATTAAATACGCGATTGAACCACTCGAAGAATGCGCCATGATGCTGTGCTGAATGCAACATTAAAGCACACAACGTAGGCGAAAGCGTCAATGCAACAATCCCGGATATTACCCCTGCTACTGCAACAGTAACCGCAAATTGACGATATAATTCGCCCGCCATACCTCCCAGAAAGGCCACAGGCAAAAAAACCGCAACTAATACCAATGTCATTGCAACCACCGCACTTGAAACCTGCTGCATGGCCTTAATCGCTGCATTTACAGGTGTCAGTTTCTCCTCGGTTATCAGTCGCTCAACATTCTCCAGCACAACGATAGCGTCATCAACGACAATTCCGATGGACAACACCATAGCAAACAATGTCATCGTATTGACCGAGTAACCCAGTAGCCACAATCCCGCAAATGTGCCGATCAGGGAAATAGGCACTGCTATAATCGGAATAATCGTTGCACGCCAGCTTTGCAAAAAAAGATAAACTACAAAAACAACTAATATCATTGCTTCTAGCAGCGTTTTAACTACCTCCCAGATTGAAGCTTTGACAAAATCGCTTGTATCGTAAGGTAAAACGTATTGAATGCCATCTGGAAATGTCGACTGCAGCGCTTCCATTTTAGATTTGATTGCAGCTGCTGTATCTAACGCATTCGCGCCTGTTTGCAGAAAAATACCGATGCCAACGCCCGGCTCGCCGTTCAAAAGATTTTGTATATTGTATTGCTGCGCACCCAGTTCAATCCGCGCAATGTCTTTCAGTTGCAATACGCCGCGCTGCCCGTCAGCCCGTAAAATAATATTGCCAAAATCTTCTGCCTCGACCAGCCGTCCTTTTGCAGTAACGGTATAGACCAGTTGTTGATCCACTGCCGCAGGTTCCTGGCCAATCTTCCCAGCAGCATACTGTGCATTTTGCGCGCGAATCGCCGAGGCAATATCGCTGGTAGTTATACCCAACTGTGCCATTCTAGTGGGTTGTAGCCAAATGCGCATTGAATAATCCTGCGATCCAAAAATACGCGCTTCACCAACACCTTCTGTACGCTTTAATTCATCCAGAAAATGATTAGTGATAAAATTACTCAGAAAGAGTGGGGTATGCGCTTTATCTGATGACGTTACTGCAAAAACAAGCAACAAATCATTGGCTCGCTTCTGTATAGTGATTCCTGAGCGCCTGACTTCATCTGGCAAACGCGATAAAGCCGTATTTACACGATTGCTGATATTGAATGTGGCGAGGTCGACATCCGTTCCGATTTCAAATGTCACGGTTATGGTAAGCTGCCCGCTCGAATCGGCACTCGAATTAAAGTACAACAAATCGTCCACACCACTTAATTGCTCTTCGATTGGCGCAGCGACCGTTTTAATCAATGTTTCAGCGCTGGCTCCCGGAAATCGAGCGGTTACCTGAACAACCGGTGGCGTGATTTGCGGATACTGAGCAATCGGCAGCTGAACCACGGCCGCGATACCAGCAAGCACAATTATTATCGATAAAACCGATGCAAAGATCGGGCGTGTAATAAAGAACTTAGCCATTTATCTTAAAATCGCCTGTATCTGCATACGGTAACAATATGTATCAATGTTTAAGAGACAGAACTTCAGATGCTTCGAGCAATTCAGGGGCGACGGTCATTCCAGGACCTAAACGTATTAAGTTGTTAACAACGACACGGTCCCCATTTTGCAATCCATCCAGGATAATCCAGTCTTTACCAAACCACTCACCGACTGTAATCGGGCGTATAGTAACTACGTTTTTATCATCAACAACATAAACAAAGCGCCCTAAGTCGGATGTCAACACGGCTACCTGGGGCAAGACAAAAACACTATCGGTTTTTTTTGAAATAACCCGTACGCGCACAAATTGGCCAGGCATCAACTGTTGATTTGGATTATCAAAAGTTGCCCTTAATTGCTGCGTTCCAATCAATGGATCAATCTCACTTGCGGCAAAATTAATATGTCCGCGTCCATCATATTCCTCACCATTGGGTAAAATCAAAATAACTTCATCAATATTGTTTTCATTCAATCGTCCATTAAAACGGGCCAGTTCATTATCTGAAAAGCTAAACCGCACCCAAATGGGCGATACTTGTGTCAGTGTTGTCAATACACTGCTGTTTGCAGCAACCAATGCCCCTTCAGAAATCTGTGAACGCCCGGTAATACCGCTAATCGGCGCTCTGACCGTTGTATATGACAAATCCAGCTGTGCCTGTTTGACACGTGCTTTCAGCGCACGCAACGAAGCCTCGGTTAACATTAAATCTGTTACTGTATTGTCGTAAGACTTTTTGCTGACAAAATTTTCTACAATTAACTTTTCCTGGCGTATTTTTTCGTCTCTTGCCTTGATCACACGAATGCTCTGTTCAAGAAAAGCAGCCTTAACCTCATCCAGAGCCTTTTGAAACGGTTCGGGATCGATCAAAAACAGCGGTTCACCCGCCGTTACCGGCATACCCTCATGATAATACCGTTTTAATACGATACCGCCGACTCTAGGACGAATTTCAATCGCTTTAGCACCTTCAGTTTGTGCGATAGTCTCTGTGCTAAGATGCATATTAACCGATTTAACCGCTAACACGCCTACAGGCAACGGTGGCATGGGTTTCTCATTTCCAGAAGTATCAACATCACCACAGGAATACAGACCCAGCTGCACAATGCAAGCCAACACTAAAACAAAAATTTTGTACATTAATTTGCTGATAAATTGTAATTCGACGTTAATCTATATAATTCAACGGAGTTAGCTATTCAAATTATCCCCAATACCTTCCCATCAAATACCGGTTCAGAATACCACCCGGAACTAAAGGAAATGCTTTCATATGGCCAAGATGGTTCTGTATAATGAAAAAGGATGTGAGTTGCGTTTTCACCGCGTGACTCATGAAAAAAGAACAAGGACTCATGGGCAAAGAACGAGTTACATAAAAAACTGTTAACTGTTGAACTGCACATATTCCAGTAGTGCTCTGCCACTACATAAAACAACAAACATAACATAATTTTCGAACGCCAGATAATAAAAGCAAAAAGAGAAATTTAGGAAACTTTTCATTAACTCACGACTCTTGAGAGCATTAATAACTGTTAATTCTAAATTTCATCGTTGCTTGAACGAAACAATCATTCACGTTAGATAAAACAACCTCAGAAAGGTACATAAAAAATGCCGATCCATTATCTTGTGGCTATTTTAGCGGCCTGTAGCATTACGTTTCCCGTAGTTGCCCAGTCGTCATTGAAGTTGCCTAAAACAGTAAAAGTTGATACTGCAGCATTAAATGCAGAACCGATATGTGACCCGAAAATGGCCTCGTCCTGGCGTAAAGCCCAGATTATTGAGGGTGTCAAAGTTCGTGAATCCAACATCTGCGAACCTGATAACCCGGCTTTGATTGCCGCAGCAGTCAAAGGAACCAATAATATTTCGATGGGAACACTGATGGAGACTAACCTGTCCCCTGACACCATCATTAAAACAGATGACATGGATGGAGATGGTGACCCAGATCGTATCACTATTAAACTGGAAGTTATTGAGCTGAACGGTCGTACACCTGATTTTGAAGGCCTCATCCCAACGTTCGATATCGCCCCGGGCATACAACCGGGAGCATGGGTTTTTGCGCCCAAGACAAGTGGTATGTCAACTGAAAATTTCGAAAGTATGCGCGCAAATCCGCTGCTGCGACTACCTTCACCTGTAATTCGGGTGGAAGTTGGCGATATCGTCCAGATTGTTCTTGAGAATACACACTATTTGCCTCACACAATCCACCTACACGGTGTTGATCACCCGTTTACGCACGCTGACAGCCAGATCAGCGGTGGTGACGGTGTTCCACAAACCAGCGAAATGTTCCTCATGCCCGGCGAACGCCGCGTTTATCAATTCCAACCCCGTCACGCTGGAACCATGCTCTACCACTGTCATGTACAAACACATACCCATCTCGCTATGGGACTGGTCGGCATGATCGTGGTCGAAGAAAACCGCCCTAACAACTGGCTACAAACACTGAATGTCGGTGGCGGGCATGTGCGCTATCCTTCTGTAGCGATTCAGGAAGAGTTTGATGAGGAATTTGACCTGCACTATCACGCCATGGATAAAGAGCTACATGAAATCATTCAAAAATATAATGATCCGCGATTAATCGCGAGAGACATGAATCGCCTGTACGATATTACCGATTCAACAGAAGATTACTACACATTGAACGGTGTATCGTTTCCGTACACACTTAGATCGTCAGTAGTGTTTGCCGAACCGGATCAAAAAATCAAACTACGTGTTGCCAATACATCCAGTGAATCAATTGCGCTACACACACACGGTCACAAGGCAACAATTACGCATTACGATGGTGTAGAACATAATCCCATGGCACAGATTACCCGCGATGTTTATCATCTCGCACCAGCTCAACGGCTGGATTTGACACTCAACACGACAAATGACGGGTTACACAGTTACGGTGACGGAATCTGGTTGTTTCATGATCACAGGGAAAAAGGCATTACTAACAATGGCATGAATCCAGGAGGCAATGTCAGCGTAGTTGTTTATAAAAACTATCAGAACGAAATTGGTTTACCCAAAGGCCTCGGAGTAGATATTAGCAAATATTTCACGCAGGAATTTCATGCTCGAAAATTTCCGATATGGCAAGATCTTGATAATACAGGAACACTTGGAGAACCCGATGCTCTGGCCGGGATGAATCCTGAAACACGCACTGCTGTAATCAACCTGATCGGCGGATTTGTTTTAGGTATTTTGCTTTATTTAATCATTGTCAGAAGACAATATGCGATTAACATCGCCTCCGAAACATTATCCCGCCTAAAAGGTAAAAAAGGGAGTACTACCAATGACTAAGAAGTTTCTTATTATTATAGTATCGTGCATGGTTGTGTTTGCTACTTTTGCCTATGCACAGGAGCATTCTGACCACAGCGAACACGACAACATGGAGCACAATAACCAAGATGATAGTAATGATCATTCAGATCATAGAGATCACGTTATGGATCATAGTGCACATGAAAGTGGTCAAAATAATGATGATACAGACCATCGAGGCCATTCCGATCATGCCGGGCACGACATGGATCACAGTATGCATGAACGCAATCAAGAAGATGATGGCGATGATCATAGCGGCATGATGCATGGAGACGATCATCTTATGGATACCCCAGGCGATCACATCATGTTGCATGATGATGGTGACTCACATTCAGGCCATCGCGGCGACCACCACCATCATCACGACGACAGCCATATCATGGATCACGAGGGCGGTATGATTATGGGCCAAAACTTTGACAAACTGCCCAGTAGTTGTTCCAGTATTTCGCAAGAAATCGAGATTACTGTCAAAGCTGGAGCAAAATATGCCAAAAATTTTCCGGGGCTGGCTTTTGCGTTTGATGAACAACAGTGGAAAGTCGAGCCATGCTCAAAAATTACCTGGCACTTTATTAATGAAGATGAAGTCAGACATCAATTTATGATGCACGGTTTACCGCGTTATCTCTATAAACTAGGCATGTTCCACTTGGAATCCACCGGACCTAGAAAAATTTCCGGCACAATGATCGTTCCTGCAGCAGATGAAACTTATCTTGTACACTGCGACATTGCACAACATATGGAAAAAGGGATGAAAGCACAACTTGTTGTTGGCAACGGCGGTGAAGATATTCCGAGTATTCCCGGTTTAACGCCCTATGTCATTAATGACATATACAAACCCGGGAAATTAACTGAAGACACAAATGATGGCGGTAACAATGAAAAGGACAGTCAATCGACAACCCAACAAGTGACGGATTTTTTCAGCAATAACTTGCCTTTCTCCGGCATGATACTCATTGGACTATTATTCGGTGTTACTTGCGCACCACTATTTGCGAATATAGTCGCGCTAAGAAAGAAAAGAGAAAAGGAAGCCGACAATTAATTAAGAGTGGTCATTATTCACGGAATTTGACGTGCACTGCGCCTTGCAGCATGGTTAGAAGACCAGCTATGTTGCAAGGCAGTTGAATTTGCATTACAACGCCAAGCTTTCATGAATTGCTGAGATTGTGCCTGATTTTTATTGGCGTCGGGACGTTTGACAACAAATCCTGCTTTGAAGTATATTCGTTCGTGGTTTAAGGATTTAGGACTTTACCGAATATTCAAACACACCTTTTTCTGGCTAACTATAATTACTATACTAATTTCTTCTGTTCATACTGAATATGCACATTGTTGTTACCGGAATGGGAGTTGTTTCACCAATTGGCTCGAGCATTAAACAATTTTGGGATGCGGCCATCAGCGGCAAAAGCGGAATCAGTTCCATTCAATGCTTTGACACATCAAAACACCGTTCAAAAATAGCAGGGCAGGTTAACGACTTCGACCCCAAGACTTTTTTATCGACAAAGCAAATTGAGCAAACTGATCGGTTCACACAATTCGCTTTACATGCAACTCACCAGGCAATGAAGGATGCAGGCAACCTGGAATTCTATGAACCCCACCGCCTTGGGGTTAGTCTGGGTTCCGGAATGGGTGGTTACAGTACATTTGAATCATCTGCCGAGCGTAAACTTCAAAAACGATCGATTCCACCTTTTACTGTTCCGCGCACCATGGCAAATTCCGCAGCAGCGTGGATCGCTGCAGAATATGGTTTAAAAGGCATTAACCTGACTTACAGCACAGCTTGCTCCTCTGCAGGCAACGCAATTGGTATGGGACTTGATTTGTTACGTACTGGTAAGGCAGATGCTGTAATTGCAGGCGGTGCCGAGGCATGCGTTTTACCACTAACCATCTCTGGTTTTGAAGCATTGTTTGCGTTGTCTACGGGTTTTAACGACAATCCGCACCGTGCTTCACGTCCATTTTCAATCGGCCGCGACGGATTCGTAATGGGCGAAGGCGCTGGTATCCTGATACTGGAGAAAGAAGATACAGCACAGCGGCGCGGAGCCCAGATTTATGCAAGACTGGCCGGTTACGGATGCACCTGTGATGCAGCACACATTGTAGCACCTGACGTAGAAGGGCAAGTTGCAGCAATGGAAGCAGCTATACAGGATGCCGGAATAACATTTGACACGATTGATTATATTAATGCACATGCAACGTCTACGCCGCTTGGAGATGTCGTCGAAACCCAAGCAATTAAACGTGTCTTAGGCAAACACGCAACACATGTTTCTATTAGCGCTACAAAATCATTAATTGGGCATACAATTGGTGCCTCAGCAGCAATCGGTAGTATTGCCGCAATTAAATCTTTGCAAACTGGCATGATCCACCCGACCATTAATTTAGACAAAGCAGACCCGGAATGCGATCTTGACTATACACCCATAAAAGCATGCAAAAAAACACCACACACAGCATTATGCAATGCATTCGGATTTGGCGGTAATAATGTCAGCCTCGTTTTTACAACTCCTTAAATTAAAGACGAAAATCAAATATGGACACAGAAAATATCGAACAAAAAGTGATAGAGTTCATCGCATCAAAAATTGAAGATGTGGATGCATCGGTAATCAATGCCGCTTCTGAATTTGAGGAGCTGGGTCTCGATTCCATGGACAGAGTACAGCTGTTATTTGATGCTGAAGAAGAGTTTGGTGTTACTTTTGATGATGAAGAAGTTAAAGATTTTCACTGTGTGAAAGACATTATTGACTACATTAACAATCACCAGCCTACGGAATAACCAAACGGCATAAAAGCTTGTTCCGCTGGTTGTGAGTTAGTTCTTTGGTCACCCCTCTCCGGCTTTAACAATGCCGGATACGCATTCGTCATACAAATCAAGCGGCATAATAGATTGCTTAAAACGGACAACTTAAACGAACAGCTTTAACAGACAATTAGCTAATTAGGAATATTACGCACTCACTGATTTTGACGTGGGCTAATTTTATTTATCGGCTGATCATCTATTAAATAAGGCTCAGCCGGCCAAAAACCCTGAACAAAATCTACACCCATTTGTTCCAGCAAGCCTTGGGTTTCGTTATTTTCTACCCATTCAGCAATCGTTTTAAGCTGCATGACATGCCCGATTTTATGTATCGCCTCCACCATCGCATGATCGATCGGGTCATCGAGCATGTCTTTTACAAGTTTTCCGTCAATTTTTAGATAATCGAGCTGCAGATCTTTCAAATACCCAAATGATGACAAACCACTACCAAAGTCATCCATGGAAAAACGGCAGCCTAATTTTTTTAGCGTCATTATAAATTGTGTAACATGCCGTAGGTCAGCCAGCGCGACATTTTCAGTAATTTCAAAACAAATATAAGATGGACATACACAGTTCTTTTTGATGCCATTAACAACAAAATCAAGAAAATCTTCATCGCCAAGTGACTGTGCTGATAAATTAATTGCGTACACTGTTTGGCTTTGTTCTAATGAAGCCGCCCTTAACAACTTAAACGTTCGTTCAACTACCCAGCGATCGAGAGTCAGCATCTGATTATACCGCTCGGCTGAAGGTAAAAAAGCTCCTGGGGAAATCAAATTGCCCTGTTCATCCTGTAATCGCAACAATATTTCTCCATGTTTCTCAGGTTCTTTATGCCTGGATATCATCACGATCGGTTGAAAGTAAAGCAGAAAGCGTCCGTCCTCGATAGCTTGTTGAATCCGAGGCAGCCATTGCATTTCACCCGATCGTTTTAATAAAATACTATCTGCCTCCTGATACACATGGATGCGATTACGTCCGCTGTCTTTGGCAACATAACACGCGCTGTCAGCCGCGCTCAGGGCCTTAACCAGAGTAATATTTGTTTGATTAATTGGAAATACACCGATGCTTACTCCGATAGTAAATGTCTTATCCTGCCAATGGAAACGAAAATTTTGCACCAGCTCACGTAACGTTTGTGCAATGTGCAGTACTTTTCGATACGGACAATGTTCCAAAATAATACCAAACTCATCTCCACCCAGGCGTGCGCAGGTATCCCCGCTACGCAAACGTGTCTGCAATAATGCGCTTATCTGACGTAAAAGTTCATCACCGGCGTTATGTCCGCACGTATCGTTCACTACTTTAAATTGATCCAGGTCCAAATATAATAGAGCATGTGTTTGATAGTCCCGAGTTGCCTCAAGAATTTGGGCGAGACGTGACTCAAATTCATGCCGATTAAGCAAATTAGTTAATGCATCATGTGTAGCCTGGTATGCTAATTTCTGCGTCAAATCACGCTCTTCTGTTACATCGCGAAACGTCGATACTGTACCTATAATATTATTTTTGCCATCGTGAATGGGTGCCAGCGTATAGCTTATTGCAAATTGTTTGTTATCCTCCCTAATCAATAAACATTCCTGGTTCTTAAAATAATTATCAGTTTGTTTTTGTGATTGGTTCGCAACTACTTGAGTAATACATTCATGCACGGCAGTGTCGGTAAAGTGAAATGCTTCGTGCAACAAAGCACCTTCTACTTCATTACTTTTTTTTCCGGTTAGTAATTCCGCAACTGGATTTAGGTAGGTAACTCTCCCATAAAAATCTGTTGTGACAACACCGTCGCCAATACTGGCTAATGTAACCTTAAACAGCTCTTTTTCTTGTTCCAACTTTTCGTTGACCTGAATTAATGCTTCAGTACGCTCTAAAATGCGCTGTTCTAGAATATTGTTGGTTATTTGTAGTGCTTGCTCAGCCTGATTCTTTTTTTCAATTTGTGCTTGTAATTCACAATTGGTTGCAAGTTGCCGGTCTTTTGCTGCACGTAAATGCCGAATCAAATCTGAATTATTAAAACGTAAACGCAATGTATTCATAACATTCCGATAATTCTGGAATGAAATCTTGATCATCAAAACCAGAAATAACAAACACGCAGCAGCCATAGCAGTGTTTGTTTCACTGCTATGAATCATAGCTTGGTACGTATAAGGCAACACAGCCGGCACGGAAAAAGTTAAGAAAGCACCTTTGTACGCTGAAAGTGTTGTCATCGATCCAGCCACAATGCCACCTAATAGAAATGCGAGAAAAAGTTTGTGTACTGGACTGTCGTTAATATAAAAAGCACCGCCAGCCACTCCCCAGAAAACACCTGCAAGCAACGTCCCCAGTAAAAAAATCCTTGCTGCCTTAACTGCATTGCGCAGCATTGTGTCACGTGTGAAATATGCTCTGACATGTAAATATCGTATTAGTGTTAACAAACAAATCGCAGCGAACCAGATTAACAACCATAGTTGAGGGATAATATTCCAGTGTACCCAGACAAGAACAGCAGCGAGCATTGGCGTTGCCAGAAACGCTGTTTTACTTAACTGGAAAAGTATTCTAATCTGCTCATTACGAATCTGTTCGGAATGATCTAGAAATAGTAGTCCAGAATCATATCGATACATTGAAAGTGAATTCTGGAATTCATCGTTCATTTTTAATTTAAAAGTTGTAAACTGTAATCAGTTTTTTTATAACTTAAAGACTCATAACAAAAGAAAAAATTACAATTATGGCTAATATTCAATATCATAATTAAATATAACAAGATATATGTCTCACACTGATATACACTTAATTCTATCTCAATATTGCGTTTTGCAATAGAATTTCAGTGCATATACACAAATCACAACACTCTTGTACATGCTTATCGCGCTGTTGTTTTGGTCTGCTCTGTCTATTAACTTACGTTTCAACAGCTTCGGGTGCTGGAGTTGCTGTTATGGAACATAGCGTCAAGGAATTAGGTCAGGCTTTTTCAGGAGCGCCAACAAATACTGAAGATGGCAGTGCTGTTTTTTTTAATCCAGCTGCGATGAGCCAAATCAAAGATCGGTTGTTTTCTTTTTCAGGATATGCTGTGATTCCGTCGGTGCGATTTTCCAATAATACCTCTCACCTCAATCCATCACCTAATGAATCAACTTTAAACGGCAGTAATGGAGGCAATGCACCACATACAGTTTTAATTCCAAATTTTTATTATGTTCATAACTTATCTGAACGGCTTACCGCTGGCTTAGGTATTAACATTCCTTTTGGCATGCAAAGCAGCTACCATTCAGACTGGGTTGGACGTTATCAGGCCATTGACTCTGAGCTTCTCACAATAAATTTTAATCCTTCAGTTTCTATAAAAATATCAGAGAAAATAGCAATTGGCGTCGGCTTTAATGTACAGTATTTAAAATCCAAACTAACCAATGCCATTGATTTCGGCTCTACCTGTTTGAGAATATTGGCACCTTCAGCTTGCTCTCGCCAAGGCCTTCTGCCACAATCCGCCGATGGTCATGTTTCACTTAAAGGTGACAGCGTTGGTTTTGGCTACAATATTGGTATTTTTTATGCACCGACACCCAATACGCATTTTGGGGCCAGTTATCGATCAAAAATACACCACCAAATACACAGTAGTGCGCGTTTCACTGTACCTGAAAACGCAACCTTTTTAACGCAAAACAATACATTTGTGAATACATCTGCTCAAACACCGGTAACCTTACCCGATCATGTATTATTTGGGTTTTTTCATCGAATTAATACTTCGTGGTCCATCAGCGCAGATGCTATGTGGACCCGCTGGAGCCACATTCAAGCGTTAAGAACACGGTTCGCATCGGCTCAACCCGATGACATCCAAATATTAAAGTTGAAAGATACCTGGCGGTTCGCATTTGGTATCAATTATTCACCGGTTATTAACCGATTAATTTTTCGCACTGGGTTTTCTTATGACGAATCACCGGTTCCAAGTCCAGTTTATCGATCGCCTCGAATTCCGGATAACGATCGCTACTGGCTGACGGCAGGTTTGTCTTATGCAATGCTTAAAAATCTAACTTTACATGTTGCTTATGCACACTTATTTATCAATAACACTACTATCAACAGAATAGGTACAACAGGCAACAGGCTCAGTGGAAAATTTTCAGAACATATCAATATCGTTGGACTACAACTGGATTGGCGGTTCTAGCCATAACCGCAGTTGAGAATGTACTATTGCAATACTTATTTATTTACTGGCGGCGCAAACAAAGCAGGAACTGGCCCACGATTATAGTTTCTTTTCCCTTGACGCTTTTTTGTCGTTTTCAAAACAGAGTCATTGTTTAACTCATGTTCCGATTTGGTTGAAACATAGGGTTGTGTAAACAAAGGATCATGTTTATTGGCCTTATTCGACTTAATTTCACGGTTAATATGCTTACCGTTAAAATAAATGACTTCTGCTATATTCAGATCTGACACAGTGGATCTATGGTTCTGTTTTGGTTCTCCGCGACCAGCTTTTTTGTCGCGTTGAGGTGAAGTGTTTTTAGCTTTCAGCTTCTCATTCTGCTTTTTATTGGCATAATCGATTTGTTCAACTTGTATTTTCTTTTGTAATAGCTTTTCGATTTCGACTAATTGTTTTTTCTCTTCAGGAGAAACCAGTGAGATCGCATATCCTTTGGAACCGGCTCGTCCAGTACGTCCAATCCTATGGATGTAATCCTCAGGATTAGTCGGCAATTCAAAATTAATAACACACGATAACTCATCAATATCCAGCCCTCTAGCCGCTACATCTGTTGCAACCAAAACATTAATGCGGCCTTGTTTAAAGTCATTAAAGGCCTGGCATCGCTGAAGTTGATTTTTGTCACCGTGAATAGCAGCTGCCACTATACCATGCTGATCCATATATTTTTTTAATCGATCTACACCGGATTTTGTACGGCTGAAAATCAATACCTGATCTAAATTTTTTTCTTTCAACAGATGAACTAGATGTTCTGCCTTTAAGTTTGTGCGTGACATATACACAACATGTGTAATCAAATTATTGATTGAATTACTTTTCGCGACTTCTATTAAAACCGGTTCATTTAATAATTGATTGGCAAGTTTTTTGATTTCATTTGAAAAGGTTGCCGAAAACATTAAATTTTGGCGGTTTTCCGGCAGAGTATCCAGGATCTTTCTGATATCTGGCAAGAAACCCATATCTAACATACGATCTGCTTCATCAAGAATGAGGACTTCGACCCTTGAAAGGCTTAAATATTTTTGCTGTAAGTGATCCAGCAAGCGACCCGGCGTTGCAACTAATATTTCAACTCCATTTCTTATACTCTCCACTTGCGTATCGATGTTAACACCACCATACACAAGCGTTGATTTAAGATTGGTATATTTACCGTAGGTCTTAATACTTTCGGATACCTGTATAGCTAACTCTCGCGTTGGTACGAGAATCAGCGCACGAACCGGATGCTTAGCCGGAGACCTACTGGTACTCTCATATTTCTCCAAACGACGAAGCATCGGCAGTGTAAATCCGGCGGTTTTTCCTGTACCCGTTTGCGCCCCTCCCATAACATCTTTACCTTCTAAAATAGCCGGTATGGCTTTTTCTTGAATGGGTGTCGGACGCACATACCCTTCGTCCGCGATGGCGCGTAAAATATTGGTCGACAAACCAAGCTGTTCAAATAACATTAATGAAACTCCTTAAGAAACATCGGATATATCGTGTTTTAATTGGAACAACAACGCATACCCTAATCGATTGCTTCTAAATAAATAAATTGACAATATTATTAAGATAACTGTATTGCATAAATACGCTATGCACACAGATTTTATGGTGGGCAGGTACGGGATAATGCTAATTAGCAAAATTTTATTAATTCTTCAGTCAAATACATAAACGCAACAATTCACACGGGATCATGCAAATTGTTGCGATAATTGTAGTGTTGATAAATACAATAAGACATTTATGAGAATTTAAATATCAATTCCTCACTGAAATGTGATTTAGTAGTCATCCTCATCTTCGTCTTCGTCTTCGTCGACATCATCGTCATCGTCTTCATCATCGTCGTCTTCACCTTCCCAGTTATCCCAGTCGTCAGACTTCATGACCATCTCTCCCGATGCCAAACTCGCATCCAGGTCCGTCATCTCTACTTCTTCATGTACCAGGTTCTGATGACAATCGATACACGTCGCACCATGTGTCTCCATCCGCTTGTGCGCCGCCTGTGCATCGTCTCCAGGTGGATCAGGATTCTTATGACACGCCCGACACGTTACACTATCCCATTTCTTCAGGTTCATGCGCGCATCATGCGCCATGATCAAAC
>JAUIIB010000038.1 GCA_030431985.1 Gammaproteobacteria bacterium | reverse complement strand
AAACGCTATCGTGGCGAAGGCATCGGCGGCAGAGCCTGGGTTGTAGATCAGGCGAAATATCAGTAAATAATCCGCTCTTACTCTGTTAACACGACCATGACCTCCGAATACCCAGAGGTCATGTCATTTCTGGAACAAAAACAATGAACGACTCCATGCATTGCACGTCAACTAGGGTATCTTCATAAGTACGTCAACACATTATGTGCCACAGAATGTCTGACACACTCGCTCGGAAGCAGACGGCGGCATCTGATAATCACGATATTGAACGGCATCGCTATAAGGATCAACCAATGCAGCCAGCAGTCGATTCATTACGGCATAATCACCATGCTTTGACGCCGCTACAAGCGCCGCTTCGACCCGGTGATTACGTGCCAGAATAACGGGATTATTCGCCTGCATCAGGCTAAACACAGACTGCTCGGATTCAGACTGACGGGCTAACCGAGCCTGCCATTGTTTGTGCCATGAAACAAATGCCGAATCGAGGAACATCGAATGCTCCGGCAAGATTTTTGTACTCAGTGCCCGAAACGTATTCGTATAATCCATCCGGTGCTTGCGCATACAATCAAGCAGTTTTTCGATCAGTTCGATATCCTCCACTTCTTCTGTCAACAATCCGAGCTTTTTGCGCATACCCGCCAACCAATATTGCTGGAAGAGATCGGAAAATCCATGTACCGCCTCTTCCGCAAGTGCCAGTGCTTTCTCGTGCACCGGATTCAATAACGGCAATAACGTTTCCGCAAACCGCGCAAGATTCCATTGCGCCGCATGCGGTTGATTATGATAAGCATAGCGCCCATGTTGATCGATCGAACTGAATACGGTTTGCGGATCGAATTCATCCATAAACGCACACGGACCAAAATCAATAGTCTCTCCGCTGATGGCCATATTATCGGTATTCATCACACCATGGATAAAACCGACTAGCAACCATTGCGCCACCAGGGATGCCTGACGGTCAATGACACTTTTCAAAAAGGCAAGATAGGGATTCTCCGCATCGCGCAGGCCCGGATAGTGGCGCTGAATAGCATAATCGGCCAAGACCTTAACACTAAACTCATCTTTAAACCTTGCGGCATACTCGAACGTACCCACACGAATGTGGCTTGACGCAACACGGGTCAAAATTGCGCCGGGCAGAGGCTCTTCCCTAAATACTGTTTCTCCGGTTGTTACTACAGCCAGACTTCTAGTGCTCGGTATCCCCAGTGCAAACATAGCTTCACTGATAATATATTCACGCAACATGGGCCCCAGTGCCGCGCGGCCATCTCCACGCCGCGAAAATGGCGTACGTCCTGAACCTTTAAACTGAATATCGAACCGATTACCTGCAGGCGTCAGCTGCTCACCTACCAGTATCGCTCTGCCATCACCCAGCATGGTAAAACCGCCAAACTGATGGCCGGCATAGGCTTGTGCAATAGGTTGCGCGTTTTCCGGCAACACATTACCGGAAAATAACCGCGCAATTGCCTCTGTGGAAAGTAAGCTGAAATCAAGACCGAGCGACTCAGCCAACGAATGATTGATGATCACCACATTCGGCGCACGCACCGCAACAGGTGAGATCCTTACATAAAAAGATTCCGGTAAGCTTGTATAACTGTGGTTAAAGGCCCAGCCAACATCACCTGACATATGTTTTGTCTCCAACTCTGTTTTTTCGCCATCGTGTTTCTCATATAAACAAAGTAAGACTAGCGCTCCTTCAGCTTGATTGTCGAATTCAGAATTGAATCAATTACAGGTATTATTCAAATACGCTGTGTGGCAGGCCAGACTGGCGAATGATGGACATCAATGTCCCCATACTGATTTTTTTATGCTCCGGCACCAATACCGTAATCGTATCTCCCGGCGCAATCTGCTTTTGCATCACAATATGATGATTGCGCTGATCGATTTTTCCAAACCCATGCTGCACGAGCACCTGACAAATCTGATGACCCGAAAACACTTTGAGCTTATCCAATGGCTATGTCTACCTGCGTAATATAGACTTCATCCAGCAACCTGGAGGCAACTTCATCCATAGGCGCTGTTTCAAAAAACAGTTCCAGTGCTTCTTTTAAATTTGTTCTGGCCTCTTCAAGCGAATCCCCCTGACTGGCAATATCCACTTCGGGACAAAATGCCACATAGGTATCCGCCTCTTTGCCAATAATGGCAGTTAATCGTCTTTTCATGATTTTTCTCGATATCTGCAAGGGTGTGATTGTATAGAAAAGATTCAGTAAAGCGCAAGGCGAATTCATACCGAGCTGAAATCTCTCACAAACCAAAAGAAATAACAGATTTTTAACAATTTAACCCGAGTTGTACAAACATCGGCGCCTCTCAGAATCCATCATTGATAACACGCCGACTGTACCGCAGACTCAGGCCGAGGATTGCGGTCACCACGAGTAAAAGAGTGCACCCCAAAGCGACGACGATAAACCCATGCCTGACTTCGCTAATCTGCCCGATATACGGAATAATGAAACTGGTCACACCAGTCAGCGCAATCACGAAACAAATAATACCGGTTATCACAAGCAACACTTCAAAACTACAGGAGCGCGAATAAGCCAGACGTGCAGGACGCTTGCAACCTGGGCAGTCGACAACCATATGCGGCTTGCGAACCCGTCAACGCACCCCAAACAACACCAATATTGGCTGCCGCGTCTGACACGAGGGGCATTGCTGATTCGCAAAAGTTTTAAGAATCCATTCAATCATCTCGACTTACTCGTCTTTTCGAAGACTCCCCTCAGAGCTCGCCTGATTTAAGATTACGCACAACTCGCAATTGCAATTTGGATCATGGTAGCACAAACCCAAAAAAATCAACCCGGTTTTGAGCTAAATTACTCTCTTCAGTTTACCGCTAGGTTGATTAAATTTGCCACCGACAGCTCCTTTCTTATATTCGGTTCAGGCAATTGAATTACCTAGTAGTTGAAAAGAGGAGCCATCTCTCCCACTCATATAGGTTAGTTAATGCTCCACTTCGCAGAGAACATAATACGATTTGCATGACCGGTCTGACCGTCTTTATCCTCTCGCTGCCCCCAAATATACTCGACACCAACGTCTAGCGGCCTGATCGGACTATAAATCAAGTTGGCACTGGCGTGTAGCACGCTTTTTAACGCTTCGGGAGATTCAATAGTCCGATTAAAGAATCGGGTATAGCTACCCATAAAAGTGGACCGTATTTTATCCGTCCACCAGTGCTGATAAGCACCATAAGCGCCGAGTACGCGCGGCAATTCAAGTCTCTGCGCTGCGGCGTTATAGACTGCATCAATTCCAATAGGATCAATATAGCGTCCTATTCCCTTGCCACCGTTCACCTGGAATTTAAAATTGTCTTTGATAGTTGGCACCAGCAGCTTGCCAGAAAAATTTAAGCCCCAACCTAATGCTGAGTCAGCGTCCGTGTTGCTCGTAGCACTAACTTTCACCTGACGAGCGGCGAATGCACCCATTAAATGGCCCCATTTATCGTTCAAGTCAATCCGTGCCACGGCATCGGGTAACTGTGACTTACCACTACCGTTACTGATCTTATTATCGGGCTGTTCAACAGCGACAGACGCAATCCAGCGGTGGGCATCGTCAAGTTCCTTCGAGAGGCGGAACAGACCCTGTTGAACGAATATAAAGCTGCTTGGGCCTGCATTATCGAGCACTTCGGGCCAAGCATTGATATTCATAAAGGTCGAGTTCGCCTGTCCAAAGGTAAACGCTGTTCCGGGAAGCAAACCGACCCCGGTCATATAAACCTGACGAAGACGCAGTCTCGGTCGGTCGGCGTTACTTGAACTGCCAAACCAGTCAGCCGAAAGAAAAGTACTGTATCTTCCCAGCGCTGTGTTTGTTCGCGTTTCGAAGATCATCCGGGTCGTCCGCGGATCAAATTCCGTATTTGACTTTCTATCCGTAGGAACCGAAATTTTACTCGGTGAAAATGCGCCGAAATTCGATCCCGAGCCTTGGAAGTCATGAATACCGTCCAACTGAACAAAACCACCAAATCTGATAGCGGTATTGTATCCCGGCACGTCAATCCAGCCGGCGTCAGCCCCTGTTCCCTCAAGTTTGTTTCTAGGATCTCGTCGAATTTCATCGAACGCCGTTTCCCACTCATGCTGTTGCCTTTCTTGCTCCTCCTTAAGCTCCGCTATGTCAATTTTCTTTTGGTCAAGCCGCTCCGCAAACTCCTCCTGTTTCTCTTCACCTATATTGAGCCTTTCATCAAACTTTGCCTGCTCCGCTTTCAGCTCTTGCAGCATGGTTTCGATGCTATTAATCTTTTCCTGTTCCGTTCTGAGCTCCTTCAGCATTGCCTCAACCATCTTGACCTTCTCCGCAAGTTTCTCTCTTTCGCTTTTAATTGACTCAAGTGAGGGAAGCGCCTGTTGAGTGGGCTGTTGGGCCTGTACCGAAGCAGCCGAGAATCCCATGATCAAAAACGCCGGCACCGCAAGCGGCAAACCGGCAAACAGGTCTCGGGAAGTGCTTAAGCCGCTGGATTGAACGGCTTTCTTATACGGTTTATTGAAAGTAACTATCGAAAAAAACAAACTGTGAAAAATTCTGTACATATTCATTTCATTCACCAAAATTTTTTAAATTGAATAAGTCGTCAAATCCCGCAAAAAAAACGACCATCCCCGCTGTTGACGACGGGAATAGTCGTTTTCTACTGCGTATCCGTGACCCTAAAAGTAAACAACCACCAAACCCCAGGTCTGGTGGTCTTAAGCCGACAATGCCGATGATTACTCTTACGGGCTATAAAATAAAATAGATAAATTGTTAAGATCTATTGTTCTGCTAATATTAAAATCATTGTGTTAAACGTCAGGTTAGTAATATGACATTCGTATACTAAAGTGATTAAGATCCACCAACTCAGGAGGGATTTAACACAAATACGAAGTCACCTGTTTAAATATAACAATCCCGGTAACCAGGATTTAGAAACATAAAAAAAGCCCCTGCGTGAGGAGCGAGAAGAACTAGCTAAAGCACAAAAACAACGAAATAATATAAAAATAATATTACATTACTATTACTTATAAACTTGCACTACATGCAATGCCATATATTCAGAATAATTAGTTCAAAAAATAAACCACCATTATAACATGGTTTAATTTTTTGTCTATAGCATTAGCTATTATCTGAATTCTGCAGCAAATTTAAGTCATTAAATACAGATTTCAGTTCAGCTATGACTGAAACAAGCGTTTCTTCTACATTATTTCTTTTCTCTTTACAAACATTTTCCAATGCCATGGAAGTTTCGCGCAAACGCTCCATCCCAAGGGTTGATGCATTTCCCTTTAACGTATGAGCGAGCCTTCTTGCCGCTTCAATATCACTATCAGATAGCGCACACCTAAAATCCTGCTCGAAATTTGAATAATTCTTACGAAAGATAGTCAAAAGTTTCAGATATAAAGCCTTATCATGGTTAGTCCAACTCATACCCTCTTCGATATCGATACTGGATAGCGCTATATCTGTAGTCGGGCCAGCATTCATCTGCTGTGTGTGCCGCTGCGTACTGTCATGAAATCCCTTATCTGACTCAATCCATTTAGCCAGAGTGGCAAATAACAAATTGGCATTGATGGGTTTTGTTATGTAGTCATTCATACCGGCTTCCAGTGCTTTGCGCTTATCATCGACCAACGCATTGGCTGTCAAGGCAATTATCGGCAGATTTGTAAATCCCATGTGTTCTCTGATTTTTACGGTTGTCTCATAACCATCCATAACAGGCATCTGGCAATCCATTAAAACACCGTCATATGAATTTTTTTCCAACATATCCAAAGCCTCACGCCCGTTATAGGCACACTCGACTTCAAGTCCACTGTTATTCAACAACTCACAGGCCAATTCCATATTTATTTCATTATCTTCAACAAGCAGGATTCTTGCCCCAACCAAATGTTTTATGGACTGCAGATACTCTTCTCCAGCGTTTGGAACGTCATTTGAAACAATTGCATCGTGGCCTGTTGCGACAAGCATGGTATTAAAAAAAGCAGAAGGCATGACTGGCTTGTTAATAATTCCTGAGATATTGAGATTTTCCGCCTCTGTTAACTCATTTAATCCCGGCTGACTGTAAGCAGACGCCATGATTATTATCGGAATATGCATTAGACCAAGGGTTTCGCGAATAATCCGCGTGGTTTCAATCCCATCCAGCCCCGGCATTTTCCAATCCATCAACACGATATCAAAAGAACTTTCTTTACTCGCTTTTTTTAGTATATTAAGCGCTGACTGCCCCGAATCAGCAAGCTCAGGCGGAATTTTTAAATGAGCTAACAGCTTTGCTAGCGTTTCCCTCGAAGTTTGATTGTCATCGACAATCAATACCTTGAATGAATTTAATTCACTGTAATCGTAATTAAATAGCTGTGAAGGCTGCTGTTTTTGCAGTTTTGCCGTAAAGTGAAAAGTACTACCTGCTCCGGATTTACTCTCTACCCAGATCTCGCCCCCCAACATTTCTACAAGTTGCTTTGAAATAATAAGACCCAGACCGGTTCCGCCATATTTTCGGGTGGTCGAACTATCTCCCTGTGAAAAGGGCTGAAAGAGCCTGGCTTGCTGCTCTGAAGATATACCGATACCGGTATCGCGAACCGAATAATGCAGCCACACATTTATGGCATCTTCTTTGATTAACGAAATATTTACGACAACCTCACCGCCAGTCGCAGTGAATTTTACCGCATTAGAACAAAGATTCGTCAGAACCTGACCTAACCGGTATGGATCAGAAATAAAAGCGGTAGGAATATTTGTGTCGATATTAAACAACAATTCGATACCCTGAGCTTCTGCCTTATCACCAATCAGCACAAGCAACTTTTCAAGTAAATCCTCCAGTTCAAATTCGACAAGCTCAATATCTAGTTTTCCGGCTTCTATTTTGGAAAAATCCAAAATATCATTAATAATCCGCAATAATGATTCGGCGGAGCTGTTGATCTTTAAAATGTAATTCTTCTGCTTATCTGTCAGCGCTGTTTGCAGTGCAAGACGCGACATTCCAAGAATAGCATTCATCGGCGTTCGAATTTCATGAGACATGTTAGCAAGAAAATCTGATTTCGCCTTTGAAGCTTCCTCAGCAGCTTGCTTTGCCTCTTTTAGCATAACCTCTGTTTCTTTGATACGCGTTATATCAGTCTGGACGGAAACAAACTTGCAAGGCTTACCCTGCTTATCAAAGAAAGGATAGATGGTAGTAAAGACCCAATAATAACTGCCATCATGAGCCCTGCCTTTTATTTCTCCCCGCCAAACTTTCCCACTAACAATTGTCCTCCACAACTTTTTGGAAGATAAATCTGAATGCCCTCCAGAATTAATGATGCCGTGAAAGGAGCCAATTAATTCATCTCGGCCATACTGGCTAATATCGCAGAATTTGTCATTGACATAAGTAATGACACCGGCGTGGTCGGTTATACTGACGATGGCATGATTATCAAGGGCTATTTTCTGAAATTCGAGCTCTTTATTAGCAATACCCAGTTGGGTATTTACCGCTTTCACTCTTCTTGCAAATTCGTCCAACACATAAATAAATACGAAACCGATTAGAAGAATCACCACTACTGATACGACAATCGCAAGTGTTAAAGAGTCGAATCCCTGACTAGTCGCGTCATTGCCGCTGCCAACCTGAAAATAGGCGGCATGCATAGCCGTATAATGCATACAACAGACTGACCCCCCCATGATAATGGATCCTATCAGTAACGCATGCCTCTCGAGTTGGGGGAACATATAAGCAACACCGTAGCGCACCCGCAATGCTAAGGCGGACAAAACTATTGCGACAATAATGGACACTAAAAATAGTATCGGATCGTAACGAAGGGCTGCGTCCATACGCATTGCCGCCATACCCGTATAGTGCATTAGGCCAATACTACTGCCGAGGACAACTCCTCCAATAATCAATGTATGCAGATTTTTACTGCGATGGCTGATGAAATGCAATGAAAAGACACCTGCAAGAATTCCTGGCAACACTGAAATCGCAGTTATCCACGGGTCATATGCAATCTCAGTTGGAATAGAGAATCCCATCATACCGATAAAATGCATCGACCAAATGCCTACACCCAGGGTAATACCACCCAACGTTAGCAGCGACAATCGACTTTTCCTGTCCTCTATTTGTTCTGCGAACCTGGCTACGAATAAAGCTGCATATGAAGCAAGTACAGAAATGCCGATGGATAGCACTATCAATCCATAATTGTATTGCCCCGTATACAATAAGCTCGCATCTGGAATTTCAAAAATAGATAATAAATTGCCTGAAAACATTCCCTGAATCATCAAAACAAAAGAAATAACGGTGGCGCCTAATACACATTTCGTTTGGGTAAAGTTTACAGCGCAACAATAGAACCCCGGCATGGAATAACACAGGGATAATCACGCTATTTTCTCAAACAGTTAAACCGAATTGAAATTGCATAGGTAATGAATTACCGTCAACTACCGGATGATGGATTGTTAAGAGGTATTTTTTAGAGACAAACCGACAATCTTATTATCGTGACGTTCAAATTGGCTATGTTTATCTGAAACAGTAGCTCTGCATCCTCAAACCAATATAGCTTTATTGGAGAAACTTACCCTCGAAATGAGTGCATATTGGGGTTTTAAGCTGGCTTCCAACACATTGGCTATGGGCAGCCTGTCCCTGACGAAAGATTTCGGCACCATAAAGCCGTTTTGTCGCTACTACTACAATTTACGAGAAAATTTAGGTGATCGTGGAGCGAAAAAACCCAGCACACACGTGAATATTTATGCCAGTATCCTAATCCGTCCCGGTACCGTACCAAGTTCGCCCAGGCGTATTATTTTCAGCACGATTGACAAGGTCAAGCCAGGATGCATGATGACATCTGAAAATGCAGCGAACATAGCGTCTTTTTCCGCAATTGCCTGTTCACGCACTTCCCCGGTTAGAGGCGATAACGCTTCTGCAAACGACCAGGCGCCATCACGGGCGTTTTCCATACTAAAATTAATAATAGCGGTCTGCACGTTGCCGAGAAAGCGACTCAGAATACCAAAAACCGGCCAGATTTCAGCCAATTCATCCTGAACCCCGCCAACCAAACTCGCCAGCACTTGATTGATTTTGTCAAAATCCCCCTTGAGGTGCTGCAAATCCTCCGGCGGAACTGTTTCTGCTGCTGCAATACCCAGATCAAGATTAATATGCGCATTCATACCCATCAATAAATGCTGTAGTACGATGGGCCACCAGTGCTCGGTTGCATCAAACGCGCGCACCCATGATAACGTAGGCCGCCGACTGCTCTGATATTGATAACACGCATGAATATAGCGATTGGCAAAAATCACGTCGAGTCGTTCCATACGGGCGCCGTCATCAAAAATCCCATCCTGGATACCTTTTTTGACTTGTATTGTCACCTTGCGGTAAAGCGCTGCAAAATAACCCTGGCGGGAACTGTTGGCCTTGGACCATTCGACGATGTCAGTCAACTGATCGATAACTTCGTCAATCGTTTTTGCAGGTATTGCAATTGAAGCAGGGAAATTCTTGTCAACCATCGTCTATTTCTCCAATCCGAAAAAAATGGATTCAAAAATTTTTATACACTGACTTTGCTCACAACATAGCGGAATTTTCCAGACTTTTCCGCCGGTATCTGCGTAACCTGCTCTATGGTAACGCGCACCGCCTGACCCAAGCGCGCTTTAAATGCCTGTTCAATTTGCTGCAATTGCATCTGCTCCAGTACAGACTTGCCCACGACAAACACATGGGTATGATCAATACTTTCCTGGACTATTTTAAATGCACCAATTTGCGGTAAATCGCGCAAGATATAAATTAACGCCAATCCATGCATTACAGTGCCATCATGTGCGACGACAAAATCGGTACTACGCCCCTGGATTTCGCGGATCAATGGCAGACCCCGTCCACAGGTACAAGGTTGATCGTGCAGGATAGCCACATCTCCGGTACGGTAACGAATAAACGGAAAATCATGAGTAGCCAAATGAGTCACGACAATTTCGCCGGATTCTCCAGGTGGCAGCGGGTTACCCGCTGTGTCAATAATTTCGACAATGATGTCCTCAGCACTGATATGCATACCGCCATCCGGACACTCATGCGCAATAAACCCTGCATCACGTCCGCCATAACCATTCGCCACAGGACAATTAAACGTTGCACTGATTTGCTGGCGTTGATCGTCATACAGGCGCTCCGAGGTAACAAAAGCCACACGTATGCCGAGATCATCCATGTGCACGCCTTTTGACCGGGCATGACGCGCGATGTGCGATAACGCAGATGGATAACCGAACAGCATTCGAGGCTGCATGGCACGGATTTGATTAATAAAGCCGTCAATTTTCTGCTCCGACATTTCAAATGCCGGCAACAGCTTTGTCCGTTGGATCCGATCGCGTACACCGCGCAAATAATCCTGCGCACCGAGTTCGATCGGCGAACCCCAAATGACGATTTCAGGATCGCCGATATCCACACCCCACCATCGTGTCGCACGCCATTTCGCAGCCACATCATGACTGGTGCGATTTTTACCGATAAAAAACACCAGCGGCTCCCCACTGGAACCGCCTGTATTGTAACGCGCCAAAGGGCCTGCGGTTGTGGACTTCAACGCATCGGTATTGTCCCGGATAACCGGTTTCGTTAAAAACGGTAATCGCGACAGATCCGATACAGACTGTATATCCGATGGGCTACAACCTATTTCCGCAAACAGTTGCCGGTAATAAGGTACATGCGTTTGTACGTGCACCATGAATTGATTTAATTTTTTCTGCTGGTATGCCAACAATCGTGTAGTGTCCCACCACTGTGTCGCTTCCAGTTGTTTACGCAATGCGACACTGTTATGTTTTTTCAACACTTCATGCAGCGGAAAAAAAAGTCCAGATATGCAGTTTGTGTAAAAACTGTTTGATCCAGCTTGCGGTTTTTTCATGATCATTCCATTCAATATTGGCTTTTTTCGAGCACTTGACGGTACACATCAAACAAACGCTGTTTAACCGAACCCCAGGTATAACATTCAAGTGAAGCAATACCGTTACGACGCATATCTTCTGCCAGATCCGGGCATTGCAGAACTCTCAACATTGCCGCAGTCATCGCGCCGGGATCTTTTTTCGGCACCAGCAACGCCGTTTTTCCGTCTTCAACCAGATACGGAATACCACCTGCGTCGGTACTGACCACAGGCACGCCACTGGCAAGGGCTTCCAAAATCGAAATCGGCATATTATCAACCAGACTGGCATTAATCATCAGATCCGCGCTTTGATACAGCGCGGCAATCGCATCATTATCGATACGCCCGGTAAACTGAACTGCATCCTGCAATCCCAACTCGGACACAAGCATATTCAACATTGATTCCTCCGGCCCGGCACCTGCCACTGTCAATGTCGCACCAGAAATAGATTGCTTGACGCCATGAAACGCACGTATCGCCGTAGCGTTATCATAAATCGCCTCGAGATTGCGTGTCACCACAATATGCGGACAATCCGTATCTGATTTCTCCACCAATTGCCTGGCACTGAAACGCTCTAAATCGATAATGTTTGGCACGGTATGTGTGTCATAACCATATTCGTCAAAAACCATTTTAAGAAAACCGGAAGGCACAACAATGGCATCCGCCCTATCTAGACTCGGTTTAATCCAGAAAAAAGATTTCTGAAAGAAAGACCGTGCCGCACCGCCACGATAATTGACGATTACTGGTGTTTTCCGCAATCGCGCAATCCAAATCACCGGTGCGGCAAATAAATGCCACGCCCATCCTGAATTGGCCATGACATGAAACAGTTGCACCTGCCCTGCAATACGCCAGAGCCGGAACAGATAGGGTATTAATCTGAACAAGGCGCGAGCACCGTGAATTTTTCCGGCCCAAGCCGGCCGATAGGGCGCGTTAACCTGAATCAGTTCAACCTGCACATTCTCCTCGTGCAACAATTTTGCCAACTGTCGCGTCTGATTAGCCATGCCTCCATACGGTGGAGGCAGCGGCCCGATGAGTCCGATATGCTTTACCGGTTGATTCAATACACCGCTCCCGAATTGAAAATAGAGTTATCGATTTTGATTTTACACCTGCTCATCATGCACCATAATTCGGTTGAATTAGATCGCGTTCATTATAAGTGATTCATCTATACCCAGCATGATAACGTTATACGACATGATTCAATGGCCTGAAATAAGATCTGTTATCGTAGAAATCCGCATAACGGTTGTCTGACAACCACTCCGGATAACCTAAGATGGGAATGGGAGACAAATCGGCATTGGAAATTAGTTTGTGTATCAAGAAATCTGCCAACCATAGATCAACTGCCTTTAACTGTTCTGTCAGTGATTGTTGCCAAAACATTTCATTTACCAGAAAAAAAACGCCCTTGCCGGTCATACCGATATAGGGATTCAACGCTTTCTCATATAATGCATGCCCGAAGACCATAAAACGCATTGAAGCAAGGACTATTTTCCGATGTTGCCAGAAAACCGTTTTCCATTCATGCCGCCTCAATAAATCTATCAGTGTTGGTTGGCTGGTCAACACAATGACGCCCGACTCGTCAACCAGTGTTGCTGCGTCCCTTAACGGACCACGTTTTGCCGTTTTATCGATTGGAGCCTTCGACAACGCGTCATGGTGTATCCGGTTAAGTGCGGCTTTAGCCTGTGGAAACAAAATCCACACCAATGCATTGAAAAAATCATGCCAATTTCTGGATCGTGTAGCGACCTGACCCGTCAAATAGATTCTGGATTCATATTGTTGCTTAATCATTTCATTGCCGATATTTTCCTGCGGTACAAAACATACCGGTTGCCCTGAAGCTGTGGCGACACAGCTGTCTGTTAACTGCTTCATCTGCATAAGATCCAGGCAGTGCGGCCATTGCCTGTGTTTTAGAATGACTTCTGCCAAAGGCTTCAACGGCCAAAAAACGGGCGAAACTTCGTAGAACCTCGGATTCCAGTCCATTATTCCACCTTGCCGTCGAGCTCCTCCACAGTTTTCAGCTGTGTTACCAGCACGATACCGACTACAGTAATCGCCGCTGCAATTGTTCCCACTGTATCATAATGCATCATTTTGCCGTGAACGTTTATCATCATCATAGAACCGGCCAGTAATGAACCCAGTCCCGCTGACAACTGCTGTATAGACATATGAAAAGACATAAAACTACCCCGCAAATTCGGCCTCACAGCTGCCGTAATCAACGCCATTAACGGGATCACTCGTCCCGTGACGAATATCATAAATAATGTTGACACCGTCAACGCCAGAAACAGTGGCGCCTCAGAAATATGGGTAATCCATAGTACGGGTATCAAGGACACTATAGCCAGCACACCAAACATCAGGCGCCTGCCATAACGATCCGTAAGCCTGCCAAACACATTTGCGGTAAAGAAACTAAACAACCCGCCAAAAAAGTAAAGATACGGTAGTTCATGCTCATCCATGCCCACGTTAGTCACCATGTATGTACTGATAAACGGAATCACTAGATAGCCCGAAAACATTAGTATAGCAATGAGCAAAAACGCAATAAGATGATTCTGATTCAGAAATATATTTTTTAACTGATCCAACGGACCCATCCGATGCGCAAAATACGCATGAGGCCTAACCGAAGGCAGCAGCCGATTGGCTGCAACAATGATAAAAAAGCTCAGAAATGCCAACAATACAAATGGAATACGCCAGCTTAGAAAATTAACAAGAAACAGGCAGGCCGGCATACCAATCACCGCAGCAAACGAAAAGGAAGACATGACAGTGCCGGTTGCCTTACCACGCCGCGACTCCGGGATTAAATCGGCGATAATGGAAAAAATCGTCGCGCTCATCAATCCGCCGAACATGCCTGCAACCGCACGACCACACAGCAACATTGGATAATTAATTGCTGAAGCGCATAGTACGGTAGCCAACATAAAACCTGTACAAGCACAAATCAACGCATGCTTCCGATCATAACGATCAACGATAAATGCGATAAAGAAGCTGCAGATTGCTGCACTGAATGTATACACCGTCACTAGAGAACCAAATTGCTGCGGGGTAATTTCAAACAATCGGAAGAATTCCGGCCCCAACGGCATAATAACCATAAAATCAAGAATATGGATAAACTGCACCGCAGCCAACACCAGCAAAATAGGCCATTCGTGAATCGTTTCCGTATCGGGTATAACACCACAATCAACAATTTCAGATCCCGCTCCAGCCTCAGACGGCTGAACAGATGAGTCCAAATGGTCTGAAATAAATGAAGTTTTATCAGTATGCGGCATTGAAAGTTGTTTTGAATCGATAAATAGTAATCCGCCTAGATACAGCGATTAAATTTTAGTCTGAAAAAGCTATAATATAATGTTTTACCCTGCTCTGGAGACAGCATGAATTTAGATCGCGTTAGTTCTGGCACCGATATCCCCAATGATGTTAACGTTATTATTGAGATTCCGATGCACGCAGATCCGATCAAGTATGAAGTAGACAAAAAAACCGGCGCGATGTTTGTTGATCGATTTATGTCAACATCCATGCATTATCCGTGTAATTACGGTTACATTCCACACACGTTATCTGATGACGGCGACCCGGTTGATGTTCTGGTTATTTCACCGGTTCCTTTAATAACGGGGGTTGTTGTACGCTGTCGACCGCTCGGTATGCTTAAAATGACCGATGAAGCAGGCGAAGACGCCAAACTGCTGGCAGTGCCCATACATAAACTCAGTAGCCTCTATGAGAATATTACGTCTTACGAAGACTTACCACAACTCACACTGTCTCAGATTGCACACTTTTTTGAGCACTACAAAGATCTGGAAAATAGCAAATGGGTCAAAATCGACGGTTGGGAGAGCGTAAACATGGCAAAAGCGGAAATTATTAACGGCATTGAACGTTTCAACGCGGCAAAAGAAAAACCCATGTTCTAGGGGGTGCCCTCATATGTTATGTACGATTCTGTTTGCTTTCGGGCAAAAGGATCATGATTTTTCCCCGCAAAGCATGTTACATGCATAGTTTAGGAACAAAAACGCTAATCATGCGATCTTCAATTCAAATAAATGATGATAAAATTGATAATCATCATAACGATGCCGAATATCAGCCAGATCTTACCTGCCTTTCTGGCTTCAAACTGGGGTTTTCTCATATAAGCGAATCCCATCGCTATTCCAACAATCGGGAAAATCAGCGTCCCTAGCAATATTGCGATGTTCAATCCAGCAGAAA
Source organism: Gammaproteobacteria bacterium (assembly GCA_030431985.1). Lineage (GTDB taxonomy): Bacteria > Pseudomonadota > Gammaproteobacteria > Burkholderiales > Nitrosomonadaceae > Nitrosomonas. Next base: position 8,964 of record JAUIIB010000038.1, on the reverse strand, counting down.
CAACTGCTTTTTCGTTCCCCCCCTTGTCCGGTTTAAGGTTCAGGTTAGTGAGGCGCGGATTCGATCGGCCTGTTGTTTTAGGTATTTCTGTCGTATCAGACACGATCTCATGATCTGGATTGTTCGGAGCATGTTCTGTTGACTGTTGGGCTTCAGTTTTCAATAATACGCCACACTGAGTGCAAAACTCAGCCTGATCGGCATTTTCTGTACTACATTCGGGACAAAGCATATATCCATCCTCAGAATATTATTATTGTGCTTTAAAGATACATAGCTACTTAATTATGGCAATACCGTAAACGTTACTGAATTTCGGTAGGTTTCATCAAAAATCTGGTCGCGGTTATTATCAACTGCAAATGTAATCGTATAGGTACCGGCCGGAAATCCGGTGGTGACGCTGTCCAGAATAGTCAAACCTGAAAAAGCCAGCATCGGACCACCGTGAGCACGTACGGGTGTACCCGAACGGACAAATTGTAACCGGCCGCTCAACCAGTAATCACCAAGCGGCGTTACTGCACGAACCCAGTAATCTGCTTCCTCTCCATTCATTACTCCCGGTTCCAACCCCACAACCAATGACAAACGGTCACCGGATTGTAGCACAACGGAATCATCCGACTGACCGTTTGCAAGAATTGATACCACAGGCTGCTGTGACGCTGGCAGCGCTAAAACTGGATTAAAAAACCACGCAAAACCGGTATTAAACGAAATACGGCCCTCTCGAACAACAATGTGTTTATCATTTAGAAACTCGCCTGTAATCCTGCAAGCCGCAAATACGGAACGATTATCGAAACTAAGCACAATATCGGCATTCTCAGTCTGTCCGACATATTGTAATGTCAAAGAATAATCGTCTGATGTGCCTTCACGTCCATCGAATCCACTCATTGCCAGACGCAGTGTCGCAACATCATCGGCAGCCAGCGTCCGCTTCGATTCGCCCGCTTCAATACCTTGTTGCATCACAGATTCTGTATTTTCAAATCCTAACAGAAATGACACAGAACGATCGCCGTTTGTTGCAAATTGATGTCCTGACGGTAAATCGCCTTGCTCCCGGCTGTAAGTCGTTTGATCCACAATTTCTGACAGCTCAAAGGGATTATTATTTGCCATGTTAAACCAGTGAAGATTGATATCGTCACCGCGCAAATCATCCTCTGAGCCGATAACACCGTCTGCACCGGAATTGAGATCAAACCGGCCATTTGCACCCGGAATTGCATTCGTATAATTTTTGTCATCGCCAAGCGCTCCTGACTCTGTAGCCAGATTAGGATGCCCCAAACCGATGCAGTGCCCGAGCTCGTGTAATGCAACCGATTCAAAATCGAATTGCTGACGCGGCACTAGCATTTCATCAACCCGAATATTACCGGTTGTTGGGATCAATTGATTCCAAGTATTGATAGCATTTTGCACAGCGATTTCCATTTCTTCGGCATGGGGTGAGCGTGGTGAAATACCAACGGAAACCTCCAGTTCTTCCCCGCTTCCGTTGTAACCTGTTGGATGGGTAATTACATTTATTTCATCAGCCTCAGTAATAAACTGAAAGACACCAGCATGCCCCAACTGCACCCATACCAGCGTGATCAACACTACACGCCTTAATCGTTGAATATTTTTATTTTTACTAATTTTTCCGGTCAACTCATTGCTTCGCATGATCAAACACTTTTTTCTATAGCATATAACTCATTCAAATCAATAGCCGACAGATTGCAAATCATCTCGATCCAAAATAGACAGCATCAATTGCTGTATTTCCGACAACAAACGAATCGGCTCAATATGCGAATAACGCTCGGCATCCCACCTCAGTCCAGACCATGTAATGCGTTTCACCGCATCACCATCGCCTTCCACCAACTGGGTAGACCAATATCGATTTGGATAACACACAAACGTTACTTCCGCTTTATCTGAAACACTGATCAAAACATCTTGCGAGGTTCTCGATAACCAACGCTCCTCGTTCAATAACTTTTGTATCGTTGACGCATCAAAAGTCAAAATAATTTCATTTGTTAGCAACTTCAAAAGTGTATCGAATTCATTCTGCACCAATTGTGCATGATAATAACCGGACTTTTTCATAGATTCGGGCATGGAGACCAATACCCGACCGTCCCTGTATATCTTAATTGTAGTATTGTGTCCAGAAGATCTGATTTGTGGGTTCTTTTCTGTATACTGAACGAGTAAATTTTCGGATTTAAAGTGGTCGTCGCTCTGTAATGCCTGCACAGACTGACTTAGAAACCAAATCAACATCGTCTGAAGAAAGACCTTTAATATAATAAAAACTTTCATAAAAAAAACTTGTCCTAAAATGACAGTTATTTTGTTACAGTATTCATGTACAGTAAATAATTGATGTGTTTTATTACATGCAAAACGGCTTGTCTGAAACCGGATCGTTTTTTGCAATCCGTACTCGGACGCGCTGCAATGAGTCGCGCGCTGATTAGTATTCATACGCCAGCGCTTGCATCGGTAAATTCGTCACTATTGTAATACTCAATGATGGCAATTTGGACCGCTCAACGACAATCCCATTGGAGGAATTGTTATGCATAAGATACACCACCGTCTTAACACCGACCACTATCACATTCAACAATTGCTTGACTGCTTTGGTTACGAAATCGACTGTTATGATTTTGACAGTAAGCGCAGTGCAGACTTAGAAATTATTCTCAGTGCACTCGACTATATCCAAACCTATCCGGAGAAATGGCATCATCCCGCGGAAAATATTATTTATGACAGGCTGTTAAAAAAACAAGTCAGTCAAAGTACATTGATAAAACAGCTCCAGAGCGAACATGAAAAAATTTTTCAAGCCACAAAAAAACTACAGGAAATGTTCGACCATGTCGCAGAGGACTGCATCATCCCGGCAGACCAACTATTGACACGTTCAAGAGATTACATACAGCTACAAAGCCAACATGTTGAAAAAGAAAATGAGCATATCTACCCGTTAATGCACACGGCTTTCTCTGAAGATGAGTGGCATGAAATCGAAGATGAAATCAAAACTCAGAATGACCCGCTATTCGATATTCCGTCCAAAAAAGAATACCATCATTTGTATCGGCATATCATGGACATGGAAAAAAGCAAGCAAAACTGAAGCAAAGATCTTAATTCAGAAATACGACCCCAATCTCACCTATTGCTCAGCTTTTTTCCCCACGATCCATTAAAATAATCAAGAAAGCTTACAGCTGCATACCCCATTTATTCTAGGAACACTATGTCACACATTTTTCACGCCATCACTTTAGCGACACGTGATTTATTACGATTTAAAATTGTCTGGATAATGATCTGGCCAATTTTAGCTGCCAGCTCCATATGGTTCTTTATCGGTTGGTTATTCTGGGATTTTTTCTCGGAATTTATTTTTCTCGGTTTTGACGAACTGGGCGTTAAAGACTGGCTGGAAAATCAAGCACCCGGTTGGTTAGCCTATAGTCTTCAGTGGTTGATACATATCATATTTTTCATTCCGTTAGTCATCATTACCACACTACTGATTACTGCCATTTTTTCAATGCCCGCGTTAATCAATCATGTGGCTAAAAGGCGTTATCCCGGCCTAAAACGAGAAAGCGGCAGTACAATTCTAGGTAGTCTGAAAAACGCACTCTATGCAATATTCATGTACGTTTTGATCTGGGTGTTTACATTGCCGTTATGGGCATTTGGTATTGGCATCATCGTACCCTTCATTGCTGCAGCATTCTTAAATCAACAGTTATTTCGCTACGATGCACTGTCCGAGCATGCTTCCCACGCGGAGATCAAACAACTGCTTGCTACCCATCGATTTCCATTATGGATGCTGGGTTTACTCACTGGATTTATACAATACATTCCTGTCGTCAATTTGTTTGCGCCGGTACTCACCGCGTTAGCATTTATTCACTACGAACTGGCGCGCCTTGATAAAAATCGTCAGCTTGCTACTCTGGAGACTGTGGCAGACAATGTGTAATACCGCATCACTCGAACAACTCATCCGCCTCCAGAACTTTCAAGGCTTCACGCGCACATCCTTCGTCAAACTTGATACCAGGCGCGCCACCCACGCCAATGCCGCCAACTATTTTACCTTCCATCTTAATTGGAAAGCCGCCGCCTAACAGTAATATATGCTGATTCATGTGCGCCAGACTGTGTAAGTCAGTACTGTCGACAATTAATTCAGCAAATTTTTGTGTCGGACCCCGTAAACTGTTAGCGGTATACGCTTTACGGCGGCTGCTATCCAAAGTATGCGGCCCGGCACCATCCGCTTTTAACTGTACCTTTAATAATCCGGCATTGTCGACAATAGCAACACTGACTTTAAAACCGCTGCTTTCACATTGTTTAAGTGCAGCCATAGCCGCTTTGGCAGCACGCTCCGTAGTTAAGACAGGCTGCACAACCTGTTGTTTAGAAAAAGAAACACTGGGAGACAGACACAATAATATAATCAGACCCAGGCATCTCGCCCACAGCGCGCTTCTAATTTTCATAACTGTTATTCCTTTCAAATTTAAATAGTGTACCAATTCGTCTATTGTAAAGACTCCAGGGGTGAATACAACCCTTTGACCACCCCGTCCAATCGCGAAATAACAAATCTCATTTGTATATTTTTACCGTATAGGGCAGAATTTATTTTTAATTAAAAATAGATATTGTGATCTGCTACGAACACCCTTTGAACGAACGTATTCGCATCTTGCTGCGGCTTGAAGATTTATTCAAAAAAATAGATTTTTTTTCCGCCAAGGATTCGCCGATGCAGCATCACGCATCTTTGATGACCTTGTTCGAAATACTTGAAGTCACCGGCCGTTCAGACATTAAAACAGACTTGTTGCAGGAGCTTGAACGGCAAAAGCAAATCCTGGAAGGACTCCGCAGGAATCCGAATATCTCGGAATCCGCATTGGATAACGTACTGGACAATATCCAAGCTACATTTAGGTCAATGCTGGAAGTATCCGGTAAGGTTGGTGAGCATTTACGTGACAACGAGTGGCTGATGACCATTAAACAGCGTACAAGCGTTCCTGGCGGTGTGTGCGAATTTGATCTCCCCTCCTACCATTACTGGCTCAATCTGGATCCGGCGCTACGCCGTAAAGACTTTAACGAATGGCTGGCACCACTACTACCGATACGCAATGCGTTTGATATTGTGCTTTATCTGTTGAGAAACAGTGGCAAAACAACGCAAAATATTGCACATCAGGGTATTTTTCAGCAACCTGGATCGGACTATTACGCGCATCTGCTGCGCGTTTGGGTCAGCGAGGATTTTCCATGCGTACCTGAAATTAGCGCCAGTAAATATGCGCTGAATATCCGCTTTATTCCTTCACAATCTGGACAACGCGTCAAAGTCTACGAAAAAGATGTCGCTTTTGAACTGACGTTCTGTAATCTGTAAACATTACATCTGGATTCTATAATCAATTTCAAAACAGGGCCAATTCACCATTATTGAAGACATTTTCCTGGAAACTGGCAACACCTGCAACGGTCACAAAAAGATCGGCTGGTTCCAGAATACTTTGGTCAAGCTGATTCGTCCAATACACCAGACTATCACCTGCCAGCGGCTCACCAAATATCGCCTCGCTTAAAGCAATTACAAAATCACTATTGGACAACGAACCCCAGTATTGCTGATAACTGTCTGCCTCGGTCAATTGCCGGGTAAAATCGGTCAACGTCAAATCCGACGTCACAAACTGATTCAATTGACTCCAAACCGGCACATCACTGCCCAGAAAATGAAATACTGTTGCAGCATGTTTGACCGTTTGACCATCAAGCGCTGTAAATTCAGCATTCAGCATTTGATCTGAAAAACTGATGGCCTCCACACTCACCAGATCGTTCATCACTTTACCGTCGTTACGTATAATACTGACTTGACCGACATTGTTCAGTACGATCTGATGGGCATTGAATGTTTCAACCATCTGAACGGTATCAAAACCCTCCCCGCCGTCCAGTAAATTGTGGCCACTACCATCAATCAGAATATCGTTGCCTTCCCCACCGCTGAGGCTATCGTTACCATTGACTGCTGTTGTCCCCATTTCATCTATTACAAGATGCTGTGTAAGTCGTATACCCCCATCTTCATTCAGCAATTGATCGGTTAGATTTTCATGTGCCGCCATAAACAGCAATATTTCACTCCAACTGCCGCCCTCATTCAAAAACGCAACGCCACGTTCGATCCAGGTATCGTTCAACTGCTCTTCACCCCATACATGGTGAATCAACAAGGTTAAATAATCTTCAACGGTGGCATCCTGCGTCAAGCTGACTGTACTCAAAAAATGCTTATAAGCCGCTTCACTTAATTGCAATGCTGACATATCCAACTTCGACCATGCGTTCATTTCTTCGACAGTAGGCAATCGCTGCAAAATCGATTGTGTTAGCCGGGCGATAATTTCAAGCTGATCGCTATTTTGGTAAACAAACGCAACACGGTCGTCATTGGTAACGCGCCGATCACCCAAATACCAGCGCATCGATGCCGGATCGGCAAGCGCTGCATCAAACGGGATATAGTCCGAAACCACCTCATGCAAACTGTTTAAATTAAATGTGAGCACACCGGCAACACTTCCCCCGCCCTGGAGTAGATCGTCTCCGCTACCGCCGTTGATAAAATCGTCGCCAACCCCACCGATCAGATAGTCATTACCCCCATCACCGAATAACTGGTCATCACCTTCTTTTGAACCGATCGTATCATCACCTGCATCGCCATGAAGAATATCATCGCCCGCGCCTAAAACGATAAACTGTGCCGCCTCATCACCCACAACAAAATTCCGCCCCTCTCCACCAACAACGCGTGCACCGCCGATAATAATGGCAAATTCAATATTATCCAGTTGCAACTCGGTTCCTGCCGGGAGATTACGTGTATCGATGACCAGTGCTTCCTGGCGTAGCGGGTGTTCCTGATCGTCTTCACCCGTTCCCAAGCCCCCTGTAATAAATATGGGCTGATCGGTAACACCATCTGATGCAGTAAATGTAATCGTACGCAAAGTGACCTGCGCTTCATCGACCACTGTACCAACATAGGGATCAATACCGTTTTCCAGAATTTCATTTAATATCTCCGAACCGGTAACTTTCGGATTAGTCGCTGTGATCAATTTCTCACGTAGTGTCAATGTTCCAGGCCCCGAAGCCAACTCGGATGACAATCCAATACCAACCGGCAAATCGACTTGCAAGACAGACTGTCCATCAGTATCGGTTACCAGCGGAATATCAGCATGTGATTTGAATGGTGTACTCGGATCTTCTACTCGTGTATTGTCCACAATTGGGATAGTGGTCGTAACAGTGCCATCAGGCTGAGTTGAGGTGGTGATCGTGACACCGTCAATAACAGTGGTGTTGGAATTTGGCTCTGGATCTGGTGTGGGTGTTGATGTAGGAGGTGTAGGAGTGGGCGTTGGAGGCGAAGCTGGGATCGTAACGGTAATACCATTCGTTGCATCGGCCACATTAACTGCTGCATCGGTGCCGGCGGCCCAGTCTTCGGCGGCGGTCAGATTATAGGTTGTGCCACTGGTTGAGGCGGTACCGGATTTATTGAAAATCTGGTTAATTGCGGCCTTATCGGTGGTACTTAATGTGACGGTAAATTGCGTGATGGAGTCTCGCTCAACATCAGAGGAATCGGTTAGAGTATATGTCTCGCCGCCCTCACCGGTGATAGATAGTTTAGAGACATCGATATCGCTGCCGCTACCATTGGCCTGAATATTAGTTCCGGTGACGACGAGTACGCCAGTTGCGGCGTCGTAGGTTGCACTGGTGATTTTTGGGATCACAGTCATGGATACTGTTGAAGCAACAGCCAGCGCGACGGTATCGTCACCACCGTTTGCCGTGCCGCCGCTGTCGGTTAGGCTGGTAATAGTTATGACGCGATTACTGGCGTCCGGAGCGTTGCTAGTATTCTGGTAACTGATACTGTCAATCAAGGTTTGCGTAGCCGCAGTTGATAGTGTACCCCCTGTAAGATTGATGGTGGCGGTCGTACCAACAACGGAAACACTGTAGCTCAGGCTATTGGTGGCGGTGGTGCCATTTGTACCATGTGTCAGAATAATTGTCGTGCCATCGGCATTCAATCGTTCGTTAGACCCGTCATTGACGTTGGTGATTGTGAATGTCATCCCGGTTACTGTTTGCCCGCCTTCGATCGTTGAAGCAGCCGCGCCACTGAATAGGCTAACTGCTGCGCCGCCTTCAGTGAAGGTGGGGTTGGAACCTGTAGCAGTCAGAGTCGGTTCGTCGTTGTTCTGCACCACGGTAACTGTTGAGGCAACGGCCAGCGAGCCGGTGTTGTCACCACCATTAGCAGTGCCCCCCGAATCCTGAATGCTGGTTAGCGTTACGACACGATTGCTGGTACTCGGGCTGTTACTGTTATTCTGGTAGCTCATGTTGTCGACCAACGTTTGTGCGGCAGCGGTCGACAGATTGCCACCAGTCATGGTAACTGTTGCAGTGGTGCCAATAACCATTACACTGTAATTCAGGCTATTACCGGCTGTGCTGCCGTTGGTGCCGTGAGTTAGCACGATGGTGGTGCCGTCGACATTGAGACGCTCGTTACTGCCGTTGGTAACGTTGGTGACGGTGAAGCTCAAGCCGGTGATGTTCTGTCCGGCCTCTATAGTGCTGACATTTGTGCCGCTGAACAGGCCGGCTGCTGCACCGCCTTCGGTAAAGGTCGGATTGGAGCCTGTGGCAGCTAGGGTTGGTTCGTCATTAACACCGGCTACAGTGACAGTGGAGGCAATAGCCAGCGCAGCGGTGTCATCTCCTCCATTAGCTGTACCACCACTGTCTTGAATGCTGGTGAGGGTCACGACCCGGTTGCTGGTG
>JAUIIB010000037.1 GCA_030431985.1 Gammaproteobacteria bacterium | reverse complement strand
TTCCGTCTTAATATTCTTCGCCGCTAATTCAGCTATCGCTTGTAGTTCTTTGTTCTTCATCGTCTGTTTATCCTTTCCCATATCCGGGGTTAATGATAAACAGTTACACAGAATTTGTTACAGTCTCAACCGGGATCGTCCAAACCTCTACCAACGCGACCCAGATTGGACATATTAATTGTATTAGTTCAAATCTATTCTGGCACCGTACTCAATTGATCTTGATACAAGCTGACAATCTGGGCCACAAGTGGATATTCAGTATTTAGAGTGATTTAAAAGCTTCTAATGCACGCAATCGCGATTGTTTTATATCAACAATAGGCCTTGGGTAATCTTGGCCGATAACTATTCCAGCATTCTTTTTCAATTCATCATCAGGTGCTTCCCACGGCTTAAACAGATATTTATCTGGCACACCCTTCAACTCTGGCACGTAATGGCGCGTGTACTCGCCAGTCGGATCAAATTTTTCACCTTGTGTGATTGGATTAAAAACCCTGAAATATGGTGCCGCATCGGCTCCACATCCAGCTACCCACTGCCAGCTTGCACTATTGCTAGCCAGATCAGCATCAACAAGACAGTCCCAAAACCATGCTTCACCATGTCGCCAATCTAACAATAGGTTTTTCACCAAAAATGATGCTGCAATCATCCTGACACGATTGTGCATGTAACCCGTCTGCCAAAGCTCCCTCATACCTGCATCCACTATTGGGTAACCTGTTTGGCCTGATTGCCATGCCTTTAACGCTTTAGGATCATTGCGCCATGGAAATCGGTCAAACTTGGTTTGAAGGTTCTCTGAAGGTAGTGATGGAAAATGATATAACAATGAATAGGAGAACTCGCGCCACCCTATTTCACTTAAAAAATGTATTATATTATCGTCATCTCCCCTACAGGACACTTCAGACCAAATCTGATGGGGGGATATTTGACCAAAGTGCAAATAAGGAGACAGCCTGGAAACACATTTTTTACTTGGGAAATTTCGTCCTTCTTTATAATCGTAAATACCATTTTCCAGAAACTCATACCATGTGTTCAATGCTCCCTGCTCACTCATATCCCAACAAGACACAATCGAGTGGTGCCACGCTATATCTGGCAATAATTTTAATGCATCAATAGAAACAGAAGAAATATCTTCTTTAGAAAAAGAAAATGTGCCATGCTGCTTAATAGGTTTTCGAGGAGGTGCTGCATTCATACACCCTTTCTTGAAGTAAGGCGTAAACACTTTGTAGGGAGTCTTGTCTGCTTTTAAGACATCCCACGGCTCCCATAGTAAACGACCGTTATAACTGTTGGCTGAAACGCTGATTCTTCTTAGTAAATTTTTTATTTCTTTATCCCGGGAAATGCTCCACGGTTCGTAACAACGATTCCAATGGACACCATTTACATTATATTTTTCACATAATCCCAAAATAACTTCTTTCGGATCGCCGGAAAAAAACCTTAAATTACCAGATAAATCCTTATCTAGGCTTTGAAGAGCATGATGTAACCACACTCTACTTGCCCCTCCCATACGGTAAGAAGAAGCATTAACATCATCTAAAATGTATATAGGTAGAATATCACCAGAATGCGCTGCAGCTAACAGCGCGGGGTTGTCAGTAATTCTCAAATCTTGGCGAAACCAAATGACATGCATGATGTTTATAGTGTGTAATCTATGTCCTCTTTGGATCGAATGCGAAAATTTTTCATGCTTCAAGTCCAAATAAACCTATTTCGCGGCCATCTTCATTCTTTATCAGGCAACCGATAACTGGTGCTACGTCCACCGCCCGGATTTTGAATAAGCACACCACGCGCCATTAAGTCCTGAATATCCCGTAGCGCCGTATCGTTCGAACACTTGGCTAGTTTGGCATATTTGGACGTATTCATATGTCCCTTGAAATCATCCTCCAACATGCGATTAATGATAAGACGCTGGCGTTCGTTAACCGGGTTTTGGTTGATCTTGTTCCAGAGCCGGGCTTTAAACAAGACATTACAGAGTGTTATCTCGGCATTGGCTATTGCCCGTCCAAGGCAATCCAAGAACCATTCCAGCCACCAACCGTAATGCGGTGCATACCACTGCGCCCGGTTGGAAACAGAGCAGCATGCCAATCAAAAAGACGCGCCTTGGTCAGTGGTTTTGAAAACATCTGCGTGGCATCAAGCATCATCTCAACAATGCCCTCAACATCCCGGCTGGCAGGAACAAGTCCGGCAGTATCAATACCTAATCGACGTGCAATAGATGAACGCACTTCTTCCGGGTTTAGATTTTCTCCCTCAATGGCCGAGGATTTCACAACGTCATTAGTTAACATACCAAGACTTGCTTCCTGCTTTAACTCAAAACCAAGCCCTTCCATTCTACCGAGCAAACGCCCCTGACGATGGCGTGTATCAGCCAATTTGGAAGCAAGTGCTTCTGCATCCCAAGTAAAATTCGGCCAATCTTGATATTCATGTATCCACATATAAATCATCGCATTGTTTAAGGTGATCATAGCGGTCATTCACTGCAACAGCAAGATAAATCCATGCATTTTATGCGGTGAATAGCCCACCTATTCACCGCATAATTTTCTCTTAGTGACTCCAGAAAATATGAATTTATTCATATCCGATATCAACGGTTTCTAAAAGAGCACCATAAAATATGGGTTAACAGACGGTTGAAGATAAACGCGCAGTGCTAAAACTCACCTTCACTGACCGTCTGATCTATGCACGAAATCATGGGTATCGAACCCCTGATTTATCGTTACCTTTCAAGCTATTAGGCGATGGTTCTGGGCAAAAAATGGAAATGGTGGCCAAGGACGGAATCGAACCATCGACACAAGGATTTTCAGTCACAAGGAACAGGTATTTTTCTTTGTTGATTGATGTTTAAAAATACCACTATATGTATTAATTTCAATATGTTGAAAAATTTTGTGTTATGATCTCTGTTGATCGATATTCATCAAAATTGATGCAATTTTCCTACACAGGGCCTACACAAAATGAAGCATCAAAACTTTACAGGGCGGCTTGTTTCAAGTTTACAATGTGCGCCTGGGAAGTCACAAAGCCTATTTTGGGATGCCAAAACACCCGGTCTAGGGTTGCGCATCACCAGTTCTGGTAATAAAAGCTATATTTTCGAAACAAAACTTCATGGTAAAACGTTACGTGTCACTATTGGCAGTGTCCATACATGGCCGCTTGCAAAGGCGCAAGGAGAAGCTTCCCGACTTAAGGTATTGACAGACCAGGGTATTGATCCGCGCGAAATTGAAGCAGAAAAAAAAGCTGCCAGGATTGCGGAAAAACAACAAGAAAAACTAGAAAGTATTACTTTTGAGACAGCATGGCAGGAATACATCGAAGAAAGAAAGTCCTTCTGGTCAAAATTACACTATAAAGATCATTTGCGCCTTATAAATAAAGGTGGCCAAGTACGTAAGCGTAGCGATAAGTTAACTGTGCCAAGTAGCCTGGCCTTGTTGCTTAATATCAGATTAAAAGACCTTACCCCGGAATTATTTTGTAACTGGGCCAGACAAGAAATTAAACGCCCTACTCTTGCACGACTGGCTTTGCGTCTAGTCAGTGCATTTCTAAATTGGTGTATTGACCATCCAGTTTACAAATCGATTGTATTAACGAATCCTGCTAAAAATAAAACCGTACGTGAAATATTAGGTAAACCTAAAGTTAAAAACGACGTAATACAGCGTGAACAATTGCCTGCATGGTTCAGTGCCGTGCGACAAATACAAAACCCAGTAATTAGTACTTATTTGCAGACTCTACTTTTGACTGGCGCACGTCGCGAAGAAATAGCACAGTTACGTTGGGAAGATATTGATTTTCATTGGAACAGCCTGACAATAGGAGACAAGATGGAGGATTTTAGAATAATCCCTTTAACACCGTATATTGCGCATTTACTAGCGAATTTGCCGCGACGTAATGAATGGGTATTCAGTAGTCCAACTGCTGCGTCAGGACGATTAACAGATCCAGCCATAGCTCATCGTAAAGCGTGTTCAATAGCCGGGATAAAGTTAAGTATACATGGATTAAGACGGTCATTTGCCAGCCTTTGTGAATGGATAGAAATGCCCAATGGTATTTCAGCACAAATCCAAGGACACAAACCACAAGGTGTACGAGAGAAGAACTATATCAGGCGACCGCTTGATCTATTAAGAAAGTGGCATATCAAAATTGAAGCTTGGATACTGCACGAGGCCGGAATCGATTTTGCGCCAACGAAATCAGGGTTACACATCGTACACAAATAAATATAACTACAAGAAATACTTGACTCTCACAATAAACGTAACTACATTAATCAATGCAAGTAACATTTGATGCAGCCAAAGATGCAATAAACATGGAAAAGCATGGCGTATCATTAACTATTGCATCGCTTATTGATTGGGATGAAGCGTTAACTTGGCAGGACACCCGGCACGATTATGGAGAAACTCGCATGGTAGCTTTAGCCCCGATTGAGGAGAGGCTATATTGCGTAGTTTATGTCGATCGTGGAAATGATCGGCGAATAATCAGCTTGCGTAAAGCAAACTACAGAGAGGTAATTCAATATGCAAATCAAGACTAAATCAGGGCATGTTTTGGAACTGCCTTCGTCTGAAGAGGATGCGCAAATAACTGCAGCAGCACTTACCGATCCTGACAATCAACCTTTAACAGATGAAGAATTAAAGCAATTCCGTCGAATACGCGGAAGACCGCAAGGAAGTGGAAAAAAGGAACAGGTAACACTTCGACTGGATACAGACATTTTGGAGCAATTCAGAGCAACTGGTAATGGCTGGCAAACCCGCATTAATGACGCATTACGGGATTGGGTAAAGCAGCGCTAATAAGAAGCGAAAGAGAATAGACAATGGTAAAAGTTGGTGACGATGAAGAAACTTATGTCAATGCGTGTATGCCATTCTTTGAAAATGCGGATGACCTAAGCAAGCTTAAACGGTATGAATGTTTTACAGTGTTTCAATGTGTTTTGTTATTTGTTGCACATTTCAAGGATAACATTGAAGATTTGGATGAAACTATCTACGCCTATTACACACTTGCCATGTTAGATATTGCGAAAGGTGAGCTTGAAGCGCTACATCCAGAAACTTTACTACCAGTATCCCAATATTTTCGAATGATAGAAGCAGGAATATATGGCGATGAAGGGTTAGATGCACCGATGGCCTATCCCGGATATCTTATAACCATTGATGAATGTAAGCGATGGTTCGGTACAAAAGGAATCCATTTTGATTTTGCTAATTTGAGGTCAGACCTTGATGCCTTGAAAGCTGAGTCCGAGAATGATACCTCTGCATTAAAAGCTTCCAGACAAAACCCTCTTTATCCTACCGTCACAAATACTGAATTTGAAAAGAAAACCCATGATGACTGGAAGTTATTTGCTCGGAAAATTGGCCTAAATATCTATGAGAAAACCCCACATCTAAGTATTGAGCAAATAGCCCAAAAAACTCATGAGATTATGAAAACAAGAAATATTACCGGGCGTGGGGGAAGAGTTCCATCAGCCAGCACCATTAAAAGACACGGATTAAATGGCTTAAAAACATAAGGCATTCGGGCATTGCCTTGGTTGCTCCATTTTGCCCTGAATGTAACGATCTGTTTAAAAACCAACTCCAGGTATTTTTCAAACATCAAAATAATGACTTGCGAGCATTAAACGCCCATTCATACTTGAATTATCTTCAACAAACACGAAAGACAAAAGGTAATTCAATATGGAAACCATCAAAATTCTATACCCACCTATTGAGCATCTTACCCGCTCTGCAGTGACGACCAACGAAGCAGCCTTCTATCTTAATCGCAAGCCACAAACACTGCGTATTTGGGCAATGAGAGAAAACGGTTTGATTCGTCCTATCCGGATCAATGGTCGCTTGGCATGGCCGGTTTCTGAAATCAAAAAAATCCTGAATATTTAATTCAATCACTCAGAAATAACAAAACCCCTGAGT
The DNA here is from genome assembly GCA_030431985.1 of Gammaproteobacteria bacterium. Taxonomy (GTDB): domain Bacteria; phylum Pseudomonadota; class Gammaproteobacteria; order Burkholderiales; family Nitrosomonadaceae; genus Nitrosomonas. The sequence goes on along the minus strand of JAUIIB010000037.1, from coordinate 20,992 downwards.
TGATAAACGCTAATTCTGTATGAGGGATAATCATGAATGAAATCATCAATCGGTTTGCGGATGCTATGCAGTCATCGGGCTTATATTGTCCCGATGGTGTTATCCCAGACGGAATAATTCATCGATGTAAGATCGAAGGCGACCGTGGTGGCAAAAAGAATGGCTGGTATGCGCTACATTTGGAAGGATTACCGGCCGGAGTGTTTGGTAATTGGAAAACCGGCGAACAACAAACCTGGTGTGAGAAATCGTCCGGTCAACTTACACATAAAGAAAAACAAGCTCAATACAAATTTATTGAAGTAGTCAAAATACAGCGAAAAAATAAAATTGATGCTGCTCATGATGCTGCGCGTCAAAAAGCAAGCAAACTATGGAATATAGCTACGAGCGTTGATATGGATCATCCTTATCTGCAAGCCAAAGGAATCAAGCCTACGGTTGCAAAGCAATTAAAGAAGACGCTTGTTTTACCTTTGACAGATATTAAAAACAATCTGCATTCGCTACAGTTTATTTTTCCGGATGGTTCAAAGCGATTTCTGAGAGGAGGTAAAAAGAAAGGGTGTTTTACAATGCTAGGCAAATCCTTCAAAACAATCTGTATCTGTGAGGGCTGGGCAACAGGCTGTAGCATTCACGAAACAACGGAATACAGTGTTGTTGTGGCCTTTGATGCGGGTAATCTACTATCGGTAGCACAAGCCGTCCGCAAAAAATATTCTGACTCAACAATCATTATCTGTGCAGACGATGATTATCAGACAGAAGCAAATCCCGGTATCACTGCTGCCCGTACAGTTGCACAAGCGATAAACGGATCGCTTGCTATACCCACATTTGGCGAAAATAGACCAATGGGCGCAACCGATTTTAATGACTTACACCAGTATCTGGGATTGGATAAAGTACGATACATTATTAATGCTGCACTCAAGCAGTCAAAATCTCAACTTAACATAGAATCGAAAGTCATTTCAGATAACCAGTGGCCGCCAATATTACTGCCGGGAACAGTCAAATTACCCGAGATAGAAGCAGACATTCTACCCGGATGGGCTGGCGATATGGCACATGCATTAGCAACAGGCTTACAGGTATCCGAAGCAGCAACTATTCTGCCAGCCTTATCAATGGTTGCAACGGCGGTACAAAGACGCTATGAGGTTGCGCCCCGTAGTGATGACTTTCATATTGAACCGCTTTGTTTATGGGGATTAACGATACTTCGCAGCGGGAGCAACAAAACTCAAGTGCTAAACGCACTGTGTGAGCCACTAAAACGCTGGGAAAAGGTAACCGGAGAACGATTGCAAAAAGAAATAACATCCACTGAAGCAACACGCCGTGTTGCAAAAAAACGTATTGAAAAACTGGAAACTAAGGCAGGTAACGCTGACGAGCCAGATAAACGAGAAGAACTGCGCACACAAATTCGCGATGAGTTCGAAGCGATGCCCAAAGAAATGTTTTTACCTCGATTAATGACTGGTGACGTTACACCGGAACAATTACAAACTATGCTGACCGAACAACATGAACGCATGGCGTTAATCAGTGATGAGGCTGGAGTATTTCAAATTTTAAGTGGGCAATATACGGGCGGCATAGCAAATCTGGATGTTTTCTTACAAAGCTATAGCGGCGCATCAGTTCGAATTGACAGACGCTCAAGACAAGCTGTTTTGGAAAAGCCTGCACTGACTTTCTGTCTGATGCTGCAACCGGGAATATTACAAAGTGCTGTAAATGACAGACGATTTCATGATAGCGGCTTATTGGCACGCTTTTTATATGTCATACCCGAAGACAGAATCGGTCACCGTGATGTAAGAAAGCAAATGTCAATTCCCGATGACATCCGGCAGGCATGGTGCGATGGACTACTTGATCTGTTGACTGATGCTGAAAGCCCTGGTGCTGAACCAATAATATTAACGTTCACACCAGAAGCACAGGAATGTTGGTTGGATTATGCACAGAAAATCGAGAACTCGCTGAGTAGTAACGGTGAACTGTGCAATCTGGCAGAATGGGGGTCAAAACTTGCAGGTACATGTGCCCGTATCGCCGGACTGATCCAGCTTGTTATAACAGGACGATCAACGCAGCTTGTTGAAGTTGAAGCTGCCACCCGTGCCATTGCACTATGCGAAAAACTAACCGGTCATGCCAAGGCAGCATTCCAGTTGCTGGGAGCCGATGAAATAGAAAATGATGCTCACTATCTGATGCGCTGGATAAAAGAAAACAAGCTTTATGAATTCAATCGCAGTTATGCACAGAAATCACTGGAAGGTCGATTCCGCAAAGTAAACAAACTCAAATTAGCCGCGCAACGTTTGCATGAGTGGCATGTGCTGTCGGTAGAAAAGAAACGGGATAACAAAAATGCAAGATCATCACCCTATTATATGGTTAATCCTGCGTTATTCGATCATTCTATGAATTCGCCATAAGAACATTTATAAGTCATTATTTATATTAAATAAATACCATAACGACATATACGCCAATCGAATTACTCGAATTACCGAAAAACAGAAACTGCTATACCTCATTCCAAGTTATTCGGTTTTTCGAGTTTTTCGACAGGTACAAAGGATTAAAGTATTACACCATAATGCATGATTTCTGGAGGCGGTGGCGGTATAAAAGTAATAGACAATTCAAGGGTAGACCGTCTGCTTAGCTAAATTTTTATGCTGTTAATTTTTAGGTAGGGGATACACTTCTGATTCAAAAATATTTGACTAACTAGGGGCGGGTTAAAAGTCTACAGCTTTTGGATCCAAGACCGATTGCCTATACCTTCACGCAAAACCGCGAAATAATACAGGGGGGGTCAGTAAGATATTGAGATTATTATTACAGCTTCCTTCACATGTCATTAGTGCGTTCCTCCTATACGGCGGCTAATAGTCAGAAGTGAGCGTCCATTTTTGGACATGTGATTTAGGAGTTATTTTCCCAACCATCAACATGATTTTGGCAGATTGAAAGACTCATAATAGATCTGATTAGGTGTTACCATCAGCAAATAGACAGAAGTGGACCCGATTTTTTGGACAGGTAGCTAAGGAGTTATTATCTTAACTATTACCCTGCCTTCGGTAACTTGATGGATTCATAATAAACCTGATCGGGTGTCGCTTTCAAGGTCTGATGCTTCCGGTTCTCATTGTAAAACCGGAAATATTTTTTCAGCAATTGTCTCGCTTCAGGTGCCGATTCATAAGCATTGAGATAAACCTCCTCGTATTTGACGCTGCGCCATAAACGCTCGACAAACACATTGTCCCTCCAGGCGCCTTTGCCATCCATGCTGATCCTAATGCCGTGATCCTTTAATACTTTGGTAAAAGGCTCACTGGTATACTGTGATCCCTGATCCGTATTGAATATATCCGGTGTCCCGTAACGGCAAATCGCCTCCTCGAGCGCGTCGACACAGAAGCTGGCGTCCAGGCTGTTGGATACCCGCCAACTCAGCACTTTGCGGCTATACCAGTCCATAATAACTGTCAGATAAAGAAAACCGGATGCCATCGGTATGTAGGTCACGTCACTCGCCCAAACCTGGTTAGCGAAGCTGATATCCATGGTTCTCAAGATGTATGGATAAATCTTATGCTGCGGATGACGCGTCGAAGTCTTCGGCCGAGGATAGATCGCCTGTATGCCCATCAGACGCATGAGGCGTTGCACGCGTTTGCGCTCTACCTTATGCCCGTGATCGGCCTGCGCATCGACAATACGCCGCGAACCCAAAAAAGGTTTATCCATGTGAATGCGGTCAATCAATCGCATCAGCGCCTGGTCTTCTTCAGACACCGGTTGCGACTGATAGTAACTGCTTGATCTCGCTATATCCAATAATTCACAGCGGCGCGTTCTGGGTAACTGATGGGCCTTCTGAATCACCTTCTTTCTCCACGCCCGGTCTAGCGACCGAGCGCTTTGGATAAAAAATCATTCTCCATGGTCAATTGACCAATCTTCGATTGCAAAGACTGAATCTCTGATTCTCTATCCGGCGCCAACCCGTTTCCTCAAGCAAACACTTCGCCGCTGTTCTCAATCAGTTGCTTCTTCCACTTTACAATCAGATTACTGTTGATGCCATATTGCTGTGACAGCTCAGTCAGCGACTGATCACCCTTGATCGCCGCCAATGCAACTTTTGATTTGAATTCCGGTGAATGATTTCTGCGTTTCTTGCTCATTTTCTGTACTCCTTCTATCTATAAAAATAATCATACAGAAAATAACTCCTTAATATTGTCATTCAGTGTCCAATTGCATGGGTCCACCTCAGACTACATTGCTGAACACGCATGATTGGCACGGTTGATATCCAAGTTTCGCAACAGGTGTGGATAAATCTTGTGTTGCGGATGCGACCTCTAAGTCTTTGGAACAGGCTAAATCGCTCGAATGCCCATGTGTTGCATTAGGCACTGCATATGTTTTCGACTGGTTCCATACCCATGCTCAACAAACACATCAACAATACGTCGGTAACCAAGACAGGATTTCTGCAGATGAATTTTATCAATCAATAGTATTAGTAGTTGGTCTTCTTTAGATACCTATTTGACAAACTTTGAAATTCAATTATGCGCTATAATCAGTTTATCGTTTTGTCAACTCAATCTGATTAATGAATTATCGGGTTACCTCATTTCTACTTGCACTGCTGTTTTTGTTCATGACGACTATCGGGTCATTGCAAGCAAAAACCGTTTTTAAATGTGCAATGATGGACGGGGATATATTCCACGAGTGTTGTTGTAATAGCAATAAAGCTGACAAAGATTGCATGGATCATGGTTGCAATGTAATGCTCGGGCTTAATAAGGGAGCTTGCTGCGATAGATCAATTGAAATCAGTATCAATGCTGATGAAGCAAAACAAAGCGCATTGTTTATTAAACCAGTTGAAATACGTTCTGATGTAGATCCACCTCAGACTATTGTTGCAAATTCTTTTGATAATCTTGTCTCATCGTATTCTGTTGCAGCCTTAATAGGCTATTCCCGCCCAATTGCCAGTTCATCTGGTTCTAGCACCTATCTCCTTACGCAACGACTGCGTATTTAATACTACCTCCTTATCCTAATTCTACTTTAGGCATTCGTTCCATCGCGTACGAATGCGTCCCTATTTAGTTGAATCAAAAAAGGAGATGAACATTGTATTCCATATTCTTGCAATACACTGTTATTAGTGTGTTACTAACACTAATTGCTGTTCCCGGATGGAGCAATCCTCCACAACATGTCCATACCGGTTTTAAAACCGACCAAAATTTAACCGCTGATCAGTTAGTATCATGGGTGCTTGAAGTCAATCCTGGACTAGCTGCAATACAAGCGGCCGCAGAAGCAGCTGCTTATCGTATTGATCCTGCTGGCGCACTAGACGATCCAGTATTGAGCTACGGCATTGCGCCGCTGACACATAACGCAAGCCAAGGGGTGAATCAAAGATTTGATTTCAGTCAGAAAATTCCCTGGCCTGGGACATTATCCGCTCGAGAGGCAGTCGCTCGTAATGATGCTCTCGCAGTTAGCAGCGAGGCTGACATGCTGCAGTTGCTAGTTATCACTCAAACCAAATCAGCTTATGCTGAGTGGCACTTTATACATGAGGCGCTGAGCATTCATCATGCTACGCAAACCCTGCTTGATGAACTAATTGTTACCACTCAATCACGCTACGCAGCTGGTCTTGCATCCAAACAGGATGCATTGCAAGCTGAAGTAGAATTAAACAACCTTAAAAATCAGATACTAGGCCTTCTCCGGCAACAGGTTGCTATACAGGCACGCATTAATGCATTACTTAATCGAGCACCAGATACCGCATTGCCAAACGCCGGGCCGATCGTGGTTTCTCGTCAGAAACCTCCAACTTTCCAAGAATTGAAAGTTTTGGCATTAACTCATCACCCTGATCTTTCTCAATTGAATGCTCGGATTTCTTCAGGCGAAAGTCGTGTCACCTTGGCTGAAAAAGCATTTTTCCCTGATTTTCAGGTTGGTGTGGGCTATAACAGTTTTTGGGATGATGCTGATAAAAGGCCCTTTTTGGGAATTTCGATCAATATACCGCTTGATCGTAATAAACGAAGATCTATATTGAATCAGGCGCGCGCGGAGACACGTCGCGCCGAATGGTCACTGATTGAAAGACAAGCAGAGCTGTTGGCAGATCTTGCACAAGCACGTGCTGAAGTTATCGAAGCGCAGTCATCAGTAGCATTGTACCAAGATAAACTTATTCCCCTCGCAGAAGAATACCTGGAATCGGCGATTGCAGACTATCAAAGTGGTGCTGGCGGTTTTCTTAATGTTATTACTGCTGAGCAACGCAAACTTAGCACTGATCTTGCACATGCGCGTACACGTGCTGACTATATAAGACGCCTTGCCGAACTCGAACGTTGGACAGGCGCATCGATCAATTCGTCTTTACCAGACTCAACCGGAGTTGAACAATGAAACATTCAAAGAAATTCTGGTGGCTGATCGGCATTTCGGTGTTGGTATTTTTCACTGGTGGAACCTATTTCCTTTTATCTAAATCAGGCTCAGAGGTCTCACCTGAATCATCTGCGGTTGCTGAGAACAATTTGTCTCATTATCAGGTAAATGGGCTAAAAATTGGACTCGGTATTAATCCCAGTATTCCTCGCGTGGGAAGAAATGAACTGATTATTGAAGTTCGCGATTCTAGCAAAAACCCAGTGTCTGTCGTTATCAATGCTTACGCAGAGATGCCAGCCATGGGCGCTATGCCTGCGATGCGCGTACCTGTAGATCTCAAAGAAAGCGTGCCGGGCCGGTATGTAGGAACAATGAATCTGTCCATGCGGGGTGAATGGCCGTTAACTGTCACAATCCAAGATCCGCAACACGGTGAGAAACGCCTTCAATTCGATCTTGCCACTGACCGGGAGGACCTTGCAGTCGTCTCGGGAGCCACACCTGTAGATGGTGTCACGAAAACAACTGACGATGACAACATCATCACAATCGACAACCGCCGTCGACAAATGATTGGCGTTGAGACGGACGTAGTATCTTACCGCGACTTAATAAAATCAATTCGGGCAGTCGGTGAAGTCATGTTTGATGAACAATTGTTATCGCATGTTTCGTTAAAATTTGATGGTTATATTGGTGACTTAAAAGCCAATTATGTCGGTGCAAAGGTTACAAAAAACCAGTTACTATTTACAGTTTACAGTCCTGAACTACTGGCCGCCCAGCAAGAATATCTTGAAACGCTAAAGCGCCGACAAAATAACGGCTCTGAAGATGGCCTTTTACGTGCGGCACGTCAACGGTTGGCATTATGGGATATGTCTCCAAAAGAGATTAAAGCTCTGGAACAGCGTGGATCACCGCAAGATTATGTCGCAATTTATGCGCCACGCAGCGGCACCCTGATTGAACGTAACATCGCTGACGGTAGCTCGGTTCGTAAAGAACAAACACTATTAAAGATTGCCGATCTTTCTCGTGTATGGATCGAAGCGAAAGTTTTTGAAGCTGACCTGGAATTAGTGCGGGTCGGCATGGCTGCAACTTTTACATTGCCGTATTTGCCAGGAAGAACGTATCCGGCAATCGTTGAATATGTTTATCCTTATCTCCAGAGTGACAGCCGTACCGGTCGTATTCGGCTTTCATTGGAAAATCCTGGTGGCGAGCTGAAACCCGACATGTACGCTGAAGTACTTTTGGAAGCGAGACTGGGGAAACGGCTCAGCGTTCCGGAGGAAGCCATCATAGTGGCCGGAGATTCTCGAGTTGTTTTTATCGATCTTGGGCAAGGCCGCCTCAAACCCGTTCGCATCAAAACAGGGCGTACTGCACAAGGATATGTTGAAGTACTCGATGGCCTGTCAGCCGGTGACATTGTTGTTACCTCCGGTAATTTTCTCATTGCAGCGGAGACGCGTCTGAAAACGGGGATTGAGCAATGGTAAACAACCATAACAACAAACGTAAACTTGGTCCGCTCGAAACGGTGATTGGTTTTTCAGCGCGCAATTGGCTTTTCACTGTGATGCTGGTACTCGTGGCAACCGTATGGGGCTATCGTTCATTTATTAATGCGCCACTTGATGCTATTCCTGATTTATCAGATGTACAGGTTATTGTATTTACCAATTGGCCTGGACGCAGTCCGGATTTGATCGAAGATCAGATTACATATCCGTTGACAACGACGCTGCTTGCTGCACCTGGGGTCCGTTTTGTTCGCGGACTAAGTTTTATGGGATTATCATTTGTTTATGTAATCTTTGAAGATGGGACAGACATTTACTGGGCTCGCTCACGCGTGCTCGAGTACCTGAATTCAGCTGCCGCCAAGCTGCCGGACGCCGTACAGCCGACGCTGGGACCGGACGCGACCGGAGTTGGTTGGGGATACCAGTATGCACTGGTTGATAAAAGCGGCAATCAGAGTCTGGCAGACTTACGCAGTTTGCAGGATTTCAACTTGCGTTATGCCCTTGAAGCCGTAGAAGGCGTTGCTGAGATTGCCTCAGTAGGTGGTTTTGTCAAGGAATACCAGATTAATATTGATCCTAATAAGCTGTCATCCTACGGTATTTCTCTAGATAAAGTGATAGCAGCAGTTCGCGCATCCAATAAAGATGTCGGTGGGCGTGTTTTGGAAATCGCCGGACATGAACAATTCATTCGCGGACGCGGTTATGTCAGATCAGTTGAGGATCTCAAAGATGTCGTAATCGGGGTGGGTGACGGTGGCATACCGATTAGCGTAGCCGATGTAGCAACCGTTAGTCTGGGGCCTGCATTACAGCGCGGACAGGCGGATTTGAATGGCGAAGGCGTCACAGTTGGTGGTATTGTTGTCATACGCTATGGAGAAAATGTCCTTGACGTCATTAATCGGGTCAAAAATCGAATAGACATTCTCAGAACCAGCTTGCCGCCTGGCGTCGAAATTGTTCCTGTTTATGACCGTTCCAGTTTGATTGAACGTGCGATTGAGACACTACAGAATACGCTCTTTCATGAAATGTTGATCGTGTCGCTGGTTATCGGCTTATTTCTCCTCCATGTACGGTCAGCAATTGTAGCAATTGTCACGTTGCCCATTGCCATATTGCTTTCGTTCATCCCAATGTTTTATCAGGGGCTAACGGCGAACATCATGTCGCTTGGCGGCATTGCCGTAGCTATTGGCGCCATGGTCGATGCCGCAATTGTCATCATTGATAATATTCATAAGCGCCTGCAAAACGAAAATCTCCAGGGTGACGCTAGAATACGTGCTGTGATAGAAGCCATGCAGGAGGTCGGTCCCAGCATTTTCTTTTCACTATTGATCATTACTGTTTCTTTTATTCCGGTATTTGCCCTCGAAGGTACTGAAGGCCGCTTGTTCAAACCCTTGGCCTACACCAAAACCTATTCGATGTTCTTCGCGGCATTATTGTCAGTGACACTGATCCCGGCACTGGCTATCCTTCTGATCAAGGGACGCATTCAAGGTGATCATAGCAGACTGAATAAATTATTAACGGCATGCTATATACCGGTCGTAAAATTTGCGGTGCGTTGGCGCTGGCCAGTTATAATCCTGGCAGCGTTAGCGCTGGCTGGAACGGTACCCGTGTACCGTAGCCTCGGCACTGAATTCATGCCGTCGCTTAACGAAGGCAGTATTCTTTATATGCCGACTACGCTGCCCAATATTTCCGTTGACGAAGCTACTCGCGTCATGCAAACCATGAATCGCGAGTTAAAAAAGTTTCCTGAAGTCGAGCGGGTGTTCGGCAAGGTTGGCCGCAGTACTAGTCCTACGGATCCGGCTCCATTGTCAATGATCGAATCCAATATTATGCTAAAGCCCGAAAGCGAATGGCGTGAAGGAATGACCTGGGACAAATTGATCAGTGAAATGGATAATGCAATGCGATTTCCGGGTATGCCGAATATCTGGTGGATGCCGATACAAACACGTACCGAAATGCTGGCAACCGGCATACGTTCATCACTCGGTATCAAAGTTTTTGGAGCCGATCTTTCGACAGTCGAATCCATAGCGATCAATATTGAACGCGCACTAATTGATAATGAACGTACTGCACCTTATACACGCAGCGCTTTCGCTGAGCGCGCAACGGGTGGATACTTTCTGGATTTCGACATTGATCGCAAAGCCGCAGCACGGTTTGGTCTTAATGTGAGCGACATACAATCTGTTGTCGAATCTGCAATCGGTGGCATCAAGGTAAGCGAAACCGTTGAAGGTCGTGAACGCTACGGTATTCTTGTACGCTATGCCCGCGAATACCGTGACAATATTGCAGCACTTGAACGTGTATTCGTAGCAACTCCAACAGGCGCACAAATCCCGATTACACAGGTTGCCGATATTCGCTTTCGTACGGGACCACCGATGCTAAGAAATGAAGACGGTCAGCTTGTCAGTTTTGTGTTCGTTGATGTCAGTGACAAGATCGGCATTGCCGATTATGTCGAACTGGCGCGCGATGTTGTCACTGAGAATGTTGAAATAACACCAGGATACCGTATCGATTGGGCTGGACAGTTCACGTATTTTGAACGCGCTAAAGCACGCCTGACAATTCTGGTGCCGCTAACCATATTTTTAATCTTTTTTATGCTCTATATGCATCGGAAATCAATTACAGAAACACTGATTATCATGACGGCACTACCATTTTCATTAATCGGCAGTATCTGGCTATTGGCCGGACTCGGTTACAATTTAAGCGTTGCCGTCGTGGTCGGCATGATTGCGATGGCAGGTCTGTCGGTTGAATTAGGACTCTTGATGATGCTGTATTTGGATCTCACGTGGCGCAGGCATGTCGCAGAAGGTTCACTTAAAACTAAAACAGACCTAAAAAACATGATTGCCGAGGGAGCAAGCCAACGTATTCGCCCTATGCTGATGACCAGCATGACGCTATTCTTGGGCCTGTTGCCAATCATGTACAGTAGCGGAAGTGGTGCTGACGTGATGAAACGCATCGCGGCGCCTATGTTAGGCGGTGCGGGCTCGACATTAATTCTCGTATTGATTGTTTTTCCGGCTGTTTTTTCATTGTGGCGTGGTCGAAGCTTATCAAAACTTAAGGCCATTACCAGAAATCAAGGGGAATCAAAAATGTAACTTAGGGGTAATTTCATAATTCTGTGTAAGTTTGCAGCTCAGTTAACACGTTGCATTTATGACCTCCTAATATTTTTTAGATTTAATACTTGACTCCGGAGTGTAGTCCATAGTCCAGACTGAAAATGTTAGGAGGTAATTATGCTGATCGGTGAACTGGCAGAAAAGACGAACGTCAGTGTTGATACCATTCGCTACTATGAACGGGAAGGCCTTATCAATCCCGTTTCAGTACGTGATTCCGGCTATCGCGAGTTTGATGAAAGTTCTGTAGATGCCATTCTTTTTGTTGTACGGGCTAAGGATTTAGGATTTTCTCTTAAAGAAATCTGCACTCTTTTACGGTTAAAAAACGATCCCGACACGACTTGTGGTGAAGTGAAGGCGTTGGCTGAGAAGAAAATAACCGATGTCATTGCCAAGATCAAAAACTTGCAAGCTATACAAATAGATTTGGCCGCACTTATAAGCAAATGCACCGATACAGCAGCCTCCGTCGATGAATGTCCAATTGTAGACTCGCTTGATAAAAAGGAGAAAGAGATATGAATATTGAATTTATCTATTTTAAAGAATGCCCGAATGCGAACACCGCGCGGGAAAATCTGCATAAGGCATGTTCCACGCTTGGTATTGAAGCTGACTGGCAAGAATGGGATCAAAATAACGATAATATTCCAGAACATGCTAAAGATTTTGGCTCCCCCAGTATTCTGGTAGAAGGAAAAGATGTCGCTGGTGGCTCCGATGAATGTTGTCAGGCTAAATCCTGTCGTGTTTACGAAGGTGGTCAGAATGCGCCGGATGTGGAAACAATCATGGTGGCACTGAAAAAAAATCTGCACCAATGAAAAAATATATCTTGGCACTGCCGTCCTTTCTGGCCTCTGCATTTGCGGCTTTGCCAATACTTACATGCCCAGCGTGTTGGCCATTTTATGCCGGATTGCTTAGCGCCCTTGGTCTAAGTTTTGTTGACTATACGCCTTTCTTACTGCCGGTGACGTCATTTCTACTGGTAATTGCACTTGTCCCATTAGTATGGCGCGCACATCAGAGATGGGGATATAAACCGTTTATTTTCGGTTTTATTGGTACGGTAATTATTTTGTTCGGAAAATTTTGGATGGAAAACATACCGCTTTACTATACTGGTATAGTAATACTCCTTTTCGCTTCAATATGGAACATCTGGCCGGCGTATAAACAAAATGACTGCTCTCGATGTATTTCCGATGACGTTTGATTCTACATCTGGATAAATACTTTAGAATGTTATTTCAGCCAGTTAGCATAGACCCGAAAACAGAAAGGATTCATCATAGGAAACGATCATAATCATCCCAATCCACCTAAAATAGGTGAACGCAGCTTGTGGTGGGCTGTTAGTGCAAACATCCTTCTGACGGTAACGCAGGTGATTGCAGGCTTGGTTTCAAACAGTCTTTCGCTAATTGCAGATGCTTTGCATAATTTTAGTGACGCAGCATCTATGGTTATTGCGCTAGTCGCCATTCGCATAGGCCGCAAACCACCAGATCAATTTAAAACCTTTGGTTATAAACGCGCCGAAATAATTGCGGCACTCATTAATCTGACCACACTTATAATTATAGGTCTGTATCTATGCTATGAAGCAATCATGCGTTTTATTGCACCTGAAGAAATCGAAGGCTGGACGATTGTAATTGTGGCCGGTCTTGCCTTTATCGTAGATACTTTTACGGCTTTGCTGACATACAGTCAATCCAAACACAGCATGAATATTAAAGCCGTATTTCTTCATAACGTCATGGATGCACTTGCATCCATCGGCGTCATCATAGCCGGAGCGCTTATTCTGTTGTATGGTTGGATTTGGACGGATGCAGCAATGACTTTACTGATTTCCGGGTATATCCTCCATCAGGGATTTAAAGAAATACCCAAAGTCATTCATCTGCTGATGGAAGGAACTCCGAAGCATATCAACATTGATGAAGTGATCGCCGCAATGGAAATTCAACATGGTGTGATCAATGTACATCATGTCCATATCTGGCAACTTGACGAACGATGCAACGCGCTCGAAGCACATGTGGTTTTGGATAAAAACGTGCATATGGATGTTTTAAAGTGCAATCTAAAAGAGATGCTACATGATAACTTTCAAATTGGGCATTCTACACTCGAGTTTGAAAATGACCAATGCGGATAGCTAATGTAAAGCCTAAAGCCAGCCTTTGAAAATGATAAAACTTTTTAATTACCGTTGGAACGGTGGCGATGATAACAAAATTATAAATATCATTCTTCGTCCACATGATAAGTTTTTTAAGGCCGAAGTTCTTTTTTATGTGCCTAACTGATTCCTATAATTATTTGGAGGCTTGTAGAAATTCCAATGGAAATCTGAATAGAGTTTATCTATCAATGCTCATGTGATGTTTCACCTTTTTTCATTTCTGCAATCAGGTAATACGCATTGTTCCATGCCACCTGGACATTCTCTGGGAGTGATTCAACTGGTTTGATTTCTACCCAGCCGTCATCAGATATGCCTGTTATGACTTCAACTGGCTTAAAGGTCCATTCTGTTTTTCCGTCTTCTTGCTGTGCTTGTGCCATATATATATAAGATTTTCCTTCTTCCATGACAATGGCATCTTCCGGTAATGCATTGACGAGCGAGCTTCCTGTGTGGATTTCTCCGTATGTGTACATTCCGGGAATAAGCAAGTCTTCCTTTTGTTCAATTTTTGCATGCACATGTACCGCTCTAGGAGCTTGCTCAAAATTTTTACCAACTGCAAAAATTTGTGCAGATAATGTTTTTCCCGGGATTGATTCAACCCTGAACGTAACTCTTTGGCCCTCTTTTACCTCAGAGACGTCTTTTTCAAACACCATAAAATCAGCATGAATATGATCCAGATTCATAATCATAAATAATGTGGCATTGGGGTCGACAAATTGTCCGGTTTGGACTAAAACCTTTTCAATATAGCCGTCAATCGGACTAACAACAGGGACATTCTGCAACATTATTCCCGTCCTGGTCTTCCTCGCATCGATGTTTAATTGAATTAATTGCGCTTCAAAACCTGCAACCTCACCTTTTTTTGCCAGAAAATTTGTATACGCTTGCTGGTAAGACTTGCCTGAGCTGACGCCTTCATCATAAAGTTTTTTTTCACGTTTATATTCCTTTTCCAGAAATTGCATCTGACTATAGGCTCTAATATAGGCGGCTTGGAGATTCGTCAGATTAGGATGCGAAAGATAAGCCAATAACTGGCCTTTCTTTACTCTTTCGCTTTCTATCACATTTATTGCCGTAACATTTGCACCCAAAATGGCGGTAACTGTGGCTCTGTGTTGTGGAAATAATGCGAGCTTCCCGTTGACTTTTACATTTCCCGAAAGGGACCGTACGGGTAAGGCGTCAACCTTGATACCCAAGTTGGCGAACTTTGACGTGGAAAGATGGATTTCCCTGATTTCTTCACCTCCATCATGCTCACCATCAGCTTCCTGTGCATATGCACGTTCTTTCTGGGAAACTTGATTCCTGTTGACATCCAAAGCGTTGTTGTCTGTTGGCTTGTTACAACTCGACAAAAAAAACAGGATTAATATCAACTCAGTTAAGTGCTGGTTATTTTTGTTCATTCTCATTTGCTCTTCTTTGGATTGATCATGCTGTCAGTGCGATGTTTTTAACAGGTATTCCAATTGATAGCGACTGTCCAGATAATTGCCAAAAGCATTCCATGAGTCGATTTCAATACGAACCGCTTCACGCATATTTTGCAAGAATGTAACGTAATCTATAGCACCTTCCTGGTATGCAAAAACAGCACCATCTTGTTGTTCCTGTGCCATAGGAAGCGCTATTTCCTGGTAATATTGCCATGATTCCAACCACTTAATGTATTGTTCGCGGATGTTCTGATAGGTGGCGTTCAGCTCCAGCCGTGTTTGTTGCAGATTCTGAGTGGCTATGGAACTTTGAATTTTGGCCGCTTGTGATCTGCCCAATTGAGGGCCGAAAAACAACGGAATCTGAATACCTGCCTGGAACTCATAGAAGCCGCCGGGTTGACCCACAACTTCTTGTTTGCCATACATCAAATTAAATTTGGGCAAAAACTGTGACTGCCTTTCTTTTATAGCAGCATCCGCTACGTTGAGTTGTTGCTTGGAAACATTTAATACAGGATGATCCTCCAGAGAGTCGGCAATCGATTCAAGTGGGAAATCCAGTTGATTTACTGGAATATCAGAAACGTTAAAAAAAGTCTCGGAAGCAAACCATAGATTAAGTCTTTGCAGTGCACTCAAATAGTCATGATAAGCTTGTTCTTTCAATATCTGCACTTGGTTGCCTTGGTTCGATGTTGCCAGGTATTCCAGTTTGGAAGTCGCTTCAACTTCCAACCTTAGTCGAGCTGCTCGTTCGATATCCATAAAAATGGAATCCAGCCGTTGGTATACCTGGTAATTATTTTTGGCTGTATAGGCTGCGGCCCAGGCCCGGCTGACTTCCCGTTCTACCTCTATAACTGACAGATTAAACACATTTTCAGCTAATGCTATCTGTGCTTCTTGCAGTTTCAGCTTGGGCGCAATGCCAAATATGTCGATTTGACTTTGCCGTATACCAATTTGCGTATAGACACCTTCCCCATT
Source organism: Gammaproteobacteria bacterium (assembly GCA_030431985.1). Classification (GTDB taxonomy): domain Bacteria; phylum Pseudomonadota; class Gammaproteobacteria; order Burkholderiales; family Nitrosomonadaceae; genus Nitrosomonas. The sequence goes on along the minus strand of JAUIIB010000037.1, from coordinate 5,130 downwards.
ACCGATTTCTTCACCGCCGCCAAAAATTGTTGTGTTGCCCAAATCCCAAGCGGTTTTTTTCAAAACCTTTTGGCTTTTTATATCCAATCTGGCCGCCTGTATTTTAGGAAAATTTTTCACGGCTAACGCTTTAGCCTGTTCGAGGCTAATTGTACGCAGATTGTCTGGTGATGGGGATTGTGCTTGCACTATCGCTGCAGCACTCAACAAAATAAGCATCGTAAACAGCATTGAAGTTTTATTGGTCTTGGGTTTTTGTTTGCTGCCGGTTTTACTTTCTGCTGAATTTTTGTTGTTAACATCGCGGTTTTCAACAATCGTGTAAAGTACCGGAAGCATGAACAGCGTAAACAGAGCCGAAGTGAAAAGACCGCCAATGACAACCGTAGCCAACGGATGTTGTACTTCAGAGCCCGCCGTCACGGCCAGGGCCATGGGCAAAAACCCAAAAATATCAGTGAAATCTGCAAGCAAGATTGGCCTCAATCTTTCTTTGGTGCCAATAAGTATGCGTTGCCTGATATGGGTGATGCCTTCCGCCTTTAACGTGTTGAATCGATCGGTAAGTACTAGACCATCGAGTACCGCGACGCCAAAAACGACGATAAAACCAATGCCTGCTGAAATGCTAAAGGGCATATCCCGCAACCATAGGGCAAATATGCCCCCAATTGTCGCGATAAAAATGCCGGAAAAGAGGATTAAGGACTGAGAAACCGATTTCAGAGCAAAATACAGCATTGAAAAAACCAGTAAAAGGACAATCGGGGCTATAATAGCCAGCCTGTTTTTAGCGTTTTGCAAGTTTTCGTATTCTCCACCATAGGTAAGGTAATAGCCTGGTGGCAAGTCCAATTCTGCATCCAGTCTTTGTTGAATATCCCTGACCACGGATTCCACATCGCGTCCACGCGTATTGATACCCACATAGGTTCTTCGATAGACATTTTCGCGGGATATTTGCATTGGGCCCAGTACGTAGTTGATATCGGCCAATTCTTTAAGCGGAATTTGATTGCCATTTGGCAAATCAACATAAAGGTTGCGTAAATCATCAATGTTTTTTTGGTAGTCTTTATCGAAACGGATAACCATTTCAAAGCGTTTCTCACCTTCAAAAATGATACCGGCCACACCGCCCGCAAATGCTGAATTAATGTATTCGTTCAGTTTTTCAATATTCAATTCATATTGGGCGAGTTTTTCTCGGGTATAACGCACGGTCATTTGAGGCAAGCCGGAAGTTCTTTCGGGGTTGACATCGCCGACCCCCGGAACAGTTTGAATAATCTGAGCCATTTGCTCGACTTTTTGCGCCAGAACTTCAAGATCTTCGCCAAAAAGTTTTACGGCCACATCTTCACGGACGCCGGTTAAGAGTTCATTGAAACGCAGTTCAACCGGTTGACTGAAAACCAGATTGACGCCTGTCAATTCACGCTCAAGACTTGTTTTAATTTTTTCAATCAACTCATCTTTCGACTGTGCTGACGTCCATTTATTCATGTCTTTCTCCAGAATAATGAACATATCGGCGATATCCATTGGCATTGGGTCAGTTGGAATATCCGCCACACCAATTCTGGCTAGAACGGTTTTAATCTCCGGAAATTTTTCCAGCAAAATGTTTTCTATTTGATTGGAAACATCGATGGCTTCATCGAGACTACTTCCTTGCCTGATCAATGCCTGCATCGCAATGTCACCTTCGTCCAATTGGGGTATGAACTCACCACCCATTCTCGAAAAAATGAAAATGGCTGCGCAGCTTAGAGAAAACGCCACGATTATGACGATTGCTTTATGCCGCAATGCATTTTTGAGTAATGGCCGATATCCATGATAGATTGCGTTTATTATTCTGTCAGCATTTTTTTCAAGGCGTTTTCCCAGTTTTTCAAACCAGCTATCTTTGTTTTTTGCCGGTTTCAAAAACAGGGCCGACATCATCGGAACATAGGTCAGGCAAAGAATGATAGCACCCAGCATAGCGAATCCCAGGGTGTAGGCCATTGGATGGAACATTTTGCCTTCGATCCCGGTTAAAGCCAGAATGGGAATAAAGACAATTAATATAATAAGCTGGCCAAAAAATGCGGTTTTCATCATCGAACTGCCAGCACGATAGGCTAATTCATCCATAGCATCTTGAGTAATTACCGTTTTTCCGGCCCGAAATTGTTTCTGGATTTCAAAAACAGTGCGTTCAACGATGATGACTACACCATTTACGATAATCCCGAAATCAATAGCGCCCAGACTGATCAGGTTGCCTGATATGTCAAATATGCGCATCATAACAAAAGCAAACAGCATTGCTAAAGGAATAGCGCTGGCTGTAATAATACCGCCCCGAATGGTTCCCATCAGAATAACCAGGAAAAAAATAACAATAAGCGCACCTTCTGTAAGGTTCTGGGTGACTGTGCTGGTGGTTCGTTCTATCAACGCACTTCTATCGATAAATGGTTTGATTTCCAGCCCCTCCGGTAGGGATTTCTGGACTTCGGCGATACGTTTCTGAACATTACCAATGACAGCGTTGGAGTTGGATCCGCGTAGCATTAGGATCATACCACCCACCGCCTCCTGGCCATCCTGGGTAAAAGCGCCGTAACGCACCTGGTGACCAAAATGTACTTTTTCAGCGATATCTCTGATTAAGACAGGGATGCCGTTTTCATTTTTAATAAAAATATTGTTAATGTCGTCGAGTGATCGCACCAATCCTTCACCACGGATAAACTGTGCCATGTTGTGTTTCTCAATATAGGCGCCGCCGGTATTAGCATTATTGCGGCGCAGCGCTTCAAATACTTCGGAAATAGAAACGTTATTGGCATTAAGTGTTTCCGGATTGATTGCAATTTCGTATTGTTTGATTTTTCCACCGAACGAATTAATGTCAACGACGCCATCTACCAGCGCCATTTGCCGCTTGACAATCCAGTCTTGAATGGTGCGCAGTTCGGTAGGCGAATATGCTGTTTCATATCCCGCCTTGGGTTCAATGGTATATTGAAAAATTTCGCCCAGCCCGGTCGTGATGGGACCCATATACGGACTGCCGAATTGTTCAGGTATCTGTTGCCTAACCACATTTAATTTTTCCTGCACTAACTGGCGCGGCAGATAGGTGCCCATGTCATCTTCAAAGATGATGGTTACAACAGAAAGACCAAAGCGGGAAATGGAACGTATTTCAACGGTACCAGGCAGGTTGGCCATCGCCAGTTCCACAGGAAAAGTGACAAACTGCTCGATATCTTCAGTGGCCAGATTTTGTGAAACCGTGATTACTTGTACCTGATTATTGGTGATATCCGGCAACGACCCTAGCTTCATTGTAAACATGGAATAAATCCCTGTGCTTATTAAGGCAAGGGTTAGCAAACCAACGATGAGTTTATTTTTAATGGAAAAATAAATTATGCTATTAACCATAGAACTGTGTAATTCTTATACAAAGAATAAAGGATTGTCAGACCCTAATGATTAGTCAGGATCTGTAATATCCCATTGGATTGCCATGTTGTTTTCTAGTCGCGTGCTTTGATTGCGCTACAATAAGGCAATAGCTAGGAATAACGAACAAGACTAGAATTACTGACGAGCCCAAACCGACTCAGTAGAGTTGATAAACTATAGATCACATTTGGCCAGTGCCAAATACTGCGTCAAGCAAGTGTCAGCTTAGGGCGACACCGACGGCAAACGTATCCATAAAGCATAAATAATATAAGCTAACAAGAACGAACTAGCTCAAACATTCCTAAATTGAATACTGGTAACTCGAGCAGTCTAGTCTAACGTTCTAAATGTGAGAGATTCGTCGGGGAGGATGAAACGGCAAATCTGGAACAGATTTTGGATTTTTTAAAGAGATAAACCTAATTTGAATCACTTCACCAGCCACAGTGGGTATTAAAGGCAGTTCTGTACAAAAATGAGGCTGATATGCCTTACTTAGGCATATGTGTGCTGCAAGATTCAAATCCTTTTCATCGGTAAATTGATTATGTTGATGTTGCGCTTGCGCTGTCTGCGTCAATGAAAATGTATGTTGATGGTGACCAAGTTCATGCATAAAGACTTCACCATGAAATGCCCAAGCAAATCCGTTTGCCAATAGGCTGAAAAACAACACAAAAACTACGGAATTAATGGTGGGACATTTATTCATACAGAAGTTCTATATCTACTGAATGACTTTATCATTTGATAAATTTTCGGTCAAAAAATTTGGTCATCAAATTAGGTTCTTATTAGAATTTGTTATTGTTTGAATGTAACAGTTTACACTTTCGAATTTATGATTCAAGCCTTAAGATTCGACGCGCGCCGTTAAGTACGACCACACATATAGCAAGACCAATCACGAGATCTGGATACGGGGAGCTGGTTAGCATCACCAGAATACCCGCCAGAATCACACCAAGGTTAGCAATTATGTCATTGACGGAGAAGATCCAACTGGCTTTCATATGCGCTCCTCCATTTTTATTTTTAGAAATCAGTATTAAACATATGGTGTTTGCTATCAAAGCCACTAACCCAAAGCACATCATGAGTATCGACATAGGTTCGCTTCCAAGAAGAAAACGTCGTAGAACTTCACTCAATGCACCTAACGCCAAAATCACTTGTATCCAGCCGGAAAGGTGCGCAACTTGAAGTTTCCTGTCTACGCTACGACCAACAGCATAGAGTGCTATACCATATACTGCAGCATCTGCAAACATATCAAGAGAATCCGCCATCAACGCGGTCGATTGCGCAAACCAACCGACAAATAGCTCAATAAAAAACATTGTTGCGTTAATGAAGAGTACCCATTTGAGAATGGTAGCTTCTTTTTTGTCCATTGCTTTCCTACGACTCCAATTCTTGCAAAAAATCTGTCATGCCGATCTTTCAGACACCCATTTAAAATTACTTCAAACTTAGCGATTCAATACATCTTCGAATTTCACCGAAATTATCTTATTGAACAATTCTGTCATGAAATTGAGCTATGATCAAATCTGGTGTATGACAGAGTAGAAGAAAGCGGTGTAACCTGTTGGTAAAGATCTCGGCAGATCAACCAATAAAAAAGGAAAACACCGCATGACAGATAGTAATGTTTTT